>NZ_JBFASO010000005.1:395964-452540 GCF_040677775.1 Micromonospora sp. NPDC053740 | reverse complement strand
CCAATCTGCTCCCGCTCCAGCGGACTCAACCTCGACGCCACAACCACCCCAACGACAAACACCGAAGAGTGTTGCAACCACCGGTTGAGCCCGCCGAGCTGACGGAAAGTGTCCAAGATCTACGATCGCGGGCCGGGTAGGATCCGGCGAATGATCAATGGGGGACACCTGGATCGGGCCGGGCGGCGAGTGACGCTGCGGCCGGTCGACGACGACAACTGGCGGGCGGTGGCCGACGTCGCCCCGCGCGACGACCAGCGCCGGTTCGTGGCCGCGCTGGGCGCGCGCTATCTGCTTCTGAGCACTCGCTCCGAGGTGTGGAACTCGCTCGCGGTGTACGCCGACGAAACCGTCGTCGGGCACGTCATGTGGGGCGTGGACGACGACGGTTCGCACTGGATCGGCGGGATGCTGATCGACGCCGCGGAGCAGGGCCAGGGCGTCGGCCGGGCCGCTGTGCAGACGCTGGCCCCCTGGCTGGCGGCCCGAGCCGGCAACCCCCCGGTCCGCCTGTCGTACCACCCCGACAACACCCCAGCCGCCGCCCTCTACACCTCCCTGGGCTTCCACCCCACCGGCGCCGTGGACGACGACGAGCTGATCGCAGAACGAACCCCCTGACCCCCGCGATCTTGCACTTCCTGTCCCCACATAAGGGGCATACCGCCCCATACCGACAACCGAAACCGCAAGATCGCGGGGTTCACCGGGCCTGGCCCACGTCGATCATGGAGTTGTGGGTGCTGACGCCCACCACAACTCCATGATCGACCGGCGGGGGTGGGGTGGGGCGGGGTGGGGGGAGTGGTTAGGGGAGGCGGGTTGGGGTTTTGGGGTGGCGTTGGGTGGGGAGGGTCGGGGTTGCGGTCAGTGGGGTGGGGAGGCCGGTGACTGTGGCTTCGCCAGTGCGGTCGACAGTGACGTGCACCGGGGCGTTGGCCACGCGGAGGCCGTCGACCGCCACGGCGCCGAGCTCTGCTCCCGCCAGGGGTGCCAGTCGCACCGTGCCGCCCGGTACGTCCGGGTAGAGCCCAGCGGCGGCCTGGAGCAGCAGCACCGCGCCCGTCGCGGCCCACGCCTGCGGTCGACACGACGCCGGGTACGGCACCGGGCGGCTCACCTGCGCCCGGTCGTCGCCGCCGTACAGCTCCGGCATCCGGTAGTCGAACGCCTCGGCCGCGCTGAGCAGCCCCTCGGCCAGACCGAGCGCGGCCTCGCGGTGCCCGGCCCGGGCCAGCCCGCCGAGCACGATGGCGGTGTCGTGGGTCCAGATCGAGCCACAGTGGTACGACAACGGGCTGAATCCGGCGTCGTCGCTGGACATGGTGCGTAGCCCGAACCCGGCGGACATCGTTTCGGTGGTGAGCAGGCGCGCTACCTGGGCCTCCTCGTCCCGGTCGAGCAGGCCGGTGCCGAGCAGATGGCCGATGTTGCTGGTCAGCGAGTCGACCGGGCGTTTGTCGCGGTCGAGGGCCAGCGCGGGTTGCGGGCCGTGGCGACCGTCGACCCAGAAGCTCTTGCGGAACCGGCCGACCAGCGCGGCGGCGTGCTCGCGCCAGCGGTCGGCGCCCGGGCGGCCAAAGGCGTCCAGCAGGGCGGCGCCGTTCACCGCGGCCTCGTGCGCGTACCCCTGCACCTCGGCCAGCACGATCGGCGCGGTGGCCAGGGACCCGTCGTGGAAGCGGACGGCGTCGCCGGAGTCCTTCCAGCCCTGGTTGGACAGGCCGTGTCCGGTGGTGTCGATGTACTCGACCAGTCCGTCGCCGTCCGGGTCGGCGTGCTCGCCGAGCCAGTGCAGCGCCGCCTCCAGGTGCGGCAGCAGGGGCTCGATCTGCTCGGCGGGCATTCCCCAACGCCACGCGTCGTGCAGGAGGTTCACCCAGAGCATTGTGGCGTCGACGGTGCCGTAGTACGCCGGTGGAAGGCGCAGGCCGTTGTCGGGCAGGGCGAACGCGTGGCGGCGCAGCTCGTGCAGGATCTTGCCGGGGGCCTCGCCGGTCGCCGGGTCGACGCGGGTGCCCTGCCGACGGGCGAGCACGCGCAGGGTGCCGGCGGCCAGGTCGGTGCCGAGCGGCAGCATCATCCTTGCGGCCCAGAGGCTGTCCCGGCCGAACAGGGTGAGGAACCAGGGCACCCCGGCGCCGAGGAACACGTCACCTGGTGCGCCGGTCTCGGCCAGTCGCAGGCCGCGCAGGTCGTCCAGGCTGCGGTCGAGCAGTCGGGTCAGCCGTCGGTCGTCGGCGCTCACCTCGGGTCGGGACCACTCGGGCTCGCCGGTCGGGCCGACGACGACGGCGCGCGGGTCGTCGACGCTCAACTGCCAGCGCAGCACGGTCTCGCCGCCGGGCGGCAGGTCGACCGGCCAGGCCAGCCGGGGCGTGGTGGCCCGCTCGCCGTCGGCGCGCACGTCGGCGCCCGGAGCGGTGACGGTGACGGTGATCCCGGTGCCCGACCAGGTGAGCGTGCCGGGCCGAGCGGTCGTTGCCGGCAGCGCGTCGGTGGCCCCACCGGACTTGACGACCTCGATGGGTGCCAGGTCGCAGCCGAGGTCGACGGTGACGGTGGCCCGTACGCCGACAGTGGCGGTGGAGACGATCCGCAGTTCCTCGGTGAGGCCGTTGCGGGTGGCCCGCCGGAGCCGGTCGACGCGGACGGTGGGGTCGGGCGTGGGGTCACCGAGCCAGCGGGCCAGGCTCACGAAGTGTGCGCCGTGCGGGCCGTCGTCGCCGCGGGCCAGCCCTTCGAGCTCCCGCTCGTCGATCCGCAGCTCGGCGCGGGAGAGCACCCGGGCGTCGGCGTGGAAGACGCCCTGGACGCCGGTCGGGCGGATCTGCCCGGTCGCGTCCCCCAGCGCGCTGGTCGGGGCGAGGACCACCCCGACCAGCTCGTGCAGGAGGGGTTGCAGCTGGCGTTCGATCACGGTGTGGCTCCAGATCCTCGGGGTGCGGGGCGGCCATCTTGACAACGCGCCCCTGGCGGTGCAAAGTGCGAAACATTCCAGAAACTTGAACGATCCAATCCTGCCTTATCCAAATTGGATCGTTCAAGACGGCGAGAGGGATTAAGTGGCCGAAAAGGTGACCATCGCGACGGTGGCCCGGCACGCCCGAGTCAGCCGGCAGACGGTGTCCAACGTGCTCAACGCCCCGCACATCGTGCGGCAGGAGACCCGTCAGCGGGTCGAGGACGCGATCAACGCGCTCGGTTACCGGGCCAACCAGGCCGCCCGGCAGATGCGCACCGGCCGGTCCCGCCTCATCGCCGCCCGGATCGACCCGACCCGCGACGGCATCAACGGCTCCGTGCTCGACCGCTTCCTGCACGGCCTCACCGAGACCGCCGATGCCGCCGGCTACCGGGTCCTGCTCTACACCGCCACCGACGACGACCGGGAGATCGCCACCTACGGCGACCTGCTCGGCACCTACGAGTTGGACGCGTTCGTGCTGGTGGGCACGAAGTACGGCGACCCGCGTACCGAATGGCTCGCCGACCGGGACGTGCCGTTCGTGACCTTCGGTCGCCCATGGGACGCGCTCGACGCGCACCCCTGGGTGGACGTGGACGGCGCGGCCGGCACCGCCCAGGCCACCCGACATCTGCTCGACGCCGGCCACCGGCGGATCGCCTTCGTCGGCTGGCCGGAAGGCTCCGGCGTCGGCGACGACCGGCGGGCCGGCTGGCGCGACGCCCTGCGTGCCGCCGGCATCGACCCGACCGGGCTGCACCGGGAGACCGAGGACGGCATCGCCGAGGGCGAACGTCTGATGCGTGACCTGCTCCTCGCGGCGGCACCGAGCGCCGTGGTCTGCGCCAGCGACTCGCTCGCCCTCGGCGCTCTCCAGGCGATCCGCGGCATCGACCCGCCGGTGGCGGTGATCGGCTTCGACGACACACCGGTGGCCGCCGCGGTCGGGCTGACCAGCGTCAGCCAACCGCTCGGCGACGCCGCCGCCCGCTGCGTGGACCTGCTCACCGGGGTCCTCGACGGCGACCACGAGACCCCCACCCCCGTGCTGCTCCAGCCCTCGCTGGCACTGCGGCACACCGCGTAGTCCCACCCCCCACCAGGAGAAACCATGGCACCCCGAACAATCACCCGGGCAGCGGTGGCCGGCCTCGCCGCCGTCGCTCTCCTCGGCTCCGCCGCCTGCGGCAGCGGCTTCGACGACTCCTCCGGCGACACCGCCCAGTCCAGCGGCCCGGCCAGCCTGCAGATCCTGATCGGCTCGTCCGGCGAGGCCGAGACCAAGGCCGTGCAGGACGCCGCCGCGAAATGGGCCGGCAGCTCCGGCAACACCGCGACGGTCACCCCGGCGCAGGACCTCACCCAGCAACTCGGTCAGGCGCTCGCCGGCGGCACCCCGCCGGACGTCTTCTACGTGGACGCGGCCCAGTTCGCCAACTACGCCAGCGTCGGCGCCCTGGAGCCGTACGGCGACAAGGTCAGCAACTCGGGCGACTTCTACGAGAGCCTGCGCACCGCCTTCACGTACGACGGCAAGCTCTACTGCGCGCCCAAGGACTTCTCGACACTGGCCCTGCAGATCAACACCGACCTGTGGACCAGGGCCGGGCTGACCGACGCCGACGTGCCGACGACCTGGGAGCAGCTCACCGCCGTCGCCCAGAAGATCAAGGCCAAGGGCCAGGTCCCGGTGGCGCTCGGTGACACCCGGGACCGGATCGGCGCCTTCATGGTGCAGAACGGCGGCTGGCTGGTCAGCAAGGACGGCAAGCAGCCCACGGCGGACACCCCGGAGAACCTCGCCGCCCTCCAGTACGTCAAGACCATGCTCAGCACCGGACTGGCCAAGTACCCGAAGCAGCTCGACGCCGGCTGGTCCGGTGAGGCGTTCGGCAAGGGCAAGGCCGTGATGACCATCGAGGGCAACTGGATCAAGGGTGCTCTGCAGAACGACTTCCCGAACGTGAAGTACAAGGTCGTGGCGCTGCCGGCCGGCCCCAAGGGGCAGGGAACCCTCTCCTTCACCCAGTGCTGGGGCATCGCCGCGAAGAGCAAGTACAAGGACCAGGCGATCAAGTTCGTCGAGGCGATGACCAGCGGTGAGCAGCAGATGACCTTCGCAAAGGCGTTCGGTGTGATGCCGTCCCGCCAGTCGGCCCGCGACCAGTACACCGCCGCCTTCCCGGCGGACAAGGTGTTCATCGACGGCGCCGCGTACGCCCAGGGCCCGGTGAACGCCCCGAAGATGGACAGCGTCCTCAAGGACCTCGACACCGGTCTGCAGGGGTTGGCCAACGGCGACCCGAAGACGGTGCTGCAGAGCTTCGACAAGAACGCCAAGGCGGCGCTCGGCGGCAGCTGAGGTGACGGCGGGGGCCCCGGCGAGCACCGGGGCCCCCGCCGCACGTCGGCCCGAGAGAGGAAGGGAGGGAAGATGGCAACCGAGACACTGACCGCCGAGGCGACCGCGGGCGAGGGCGGCCCGCGCCGACGCAGGGGCGGCATCCGGAGCAACGAGAACCTCGCCGGCTGGCTCTTCGTCGCGCCGGTGATCGTCATCCTGGGGTTGTTCCTGCTGCTGCCGATCCTGATGGCGCTCTGGGTCAGCCTGACCGACTGGAACGGCCAGGGCAGCCCCTTCACCGGCGACGTCCCGTTCGTTGGCGGGCACAACTACACCCAGTTGTTCACCGAGGACGGGCTGGCCCGCCGCGACTTCATGACCAGCATCCGCAACAACATCTACTACGTGGCGATAGTGGTGCCGGCGCAGACGGTGCTCGCGCTCGGGCTGGCGTTGGTAGTCAACAACCGGGTGCTCAAAGGCAAGAGCTTCTTCCGCAGCGCCTTCTACTTCCCCTCGGTGACCAGCTCGGTCGCGATCAGCGTGGTGTTCCTGTTCCTCTTCGCCAACTCCGGCGCGGTGAACGCGCTGCTCGGCTTCGTCGGGATCGACGGCCCGGAGTGGTTCGCCGACTCCCGGGGGGTGCTGCACCTGTTGTTCGGCGCGGTCGGCGTCGACTCGCCACCGGCGGCACTGGCCGACGGCGGCCCGTTCGGGTTGACCTGGTGGGACTGGTTGGCCGGCCCGAGCGTGGCGATGATCTCGATCATCACGTTGGTTGTCTGGACCACCTCCGGCACCTTCATGCTGATGTTCCTGGCCGGGTTGCAGAACGTGCCGGTAACCCTGGACGAGGCGAGCACCCTCGACGGCGCGTCCCGATGGCAGCGCTTCCGGTACGTCACCCTGCCGATGATCAGGCCCACCATGTTCCTGGTGCTCACCCTCGGCATGATCGGCTCCTGGCAGGTCTTCGACCAGGTGTACGTGATGAGCCAGGGCGACCCGGCCAAGACCACGCTCACTCCGGCGTACCTGTCGTACCGGACCGCCTTCCGGGACTTCGACTACGGCTCCGGCGCGGCCATCTCGTTCGTGCTGTTCCTGATCATCATCGTGCTCACACTGATCCAGCGCCGGGCGCTGGCCGAGCGGAACACCGACCGGCCGCGCCGCGGCTGGCGGCGTCGGCGCGTACCGGAAGGGTCCTGAGATGGCAGTGCTCACCGACCACCCGGCGGCGACGCCCGCCCGGCGTCACCAGCGCACGGCCCGCACCCTGGCCACCCGCTTCCTGGGGTACGCCACCCTGGTCTTCTTCGGGCTGGTGTTCCTCTACCCGTTCGTCATCCAGATCGGCAACGCGCTCAAGACCGACCCCGACGCCGCGGCGAACCCGCTCTCACCGTTCCCGGACCCGCTCACGCTGGCCGGCTTCGAACGGATCTTCGCCGGCACCAACTTCCCGCTGTGGCTGGGCAACTCGCTGCTGGTGACGGTGCTGGTCACCATCGGCCGGGTCTTCTTCGACTCGCTCGCCGGGTACGCGCTGGCCCGGCTGCGGTTCCGCGGCCGGGGCGGACTCTTCGCCGCCGTCATCGCGGTGATGGCGGTCCCCGGGGTGGTGCTGCTGATCCCGAAGTTCCTGGTGCTCAACCAACTCGGCCTCTACAACAGCTACGCCGGTCTGGTGGTGCCGCTGCTGGCCGACGCGGCGGGCGTGTTCATCATGAAACAGTTCTTCGAATCGATTCCGGTGAGTGTCGAGGAGGCTGCCCGGATCGACGGGGCGAGCATCTTCCGTACCTTCTGGTCGGTGGTGCTGCCGATGGCGAAACCGGCGCTGATCACCCTCACCATCCTGTCGTTCCAGGGCTCCTGGAACGAGTTCCCGCACAGCCTGGTGTCTGTGCAGGACCCGGACCTGTTCACCCTGCCGCGCGGGTTGGCCGACCTGGTCAGCGGCTCGCTCGGCAAGGGCACCCAGTACCCGCTCAAGCTCGGCGCCGCGCTGCTGGCCACCATCCCGGTGGCGATCATCTTCGTGGTGTTCCAGCGGTACTTCGTCCGCGACGCCAACGACGGCTCCGACAAGGGCTGATCCGGTCGGTGCGGCGGCCCCGACCTCGGGACCGCCGCACCTGTCACTCGACCTTCTCGGCCGGAACGGCCACGTGCAGGCGCACCTGAGGCACCAGCATGTCGTCGACGTCCAGCGCCCGGGCCGCCCCGTCGAGCTCCCAACCGGTGCTGGTCAGGAACTTCCGGGTCGCCTCGTCACCCTCGAACGCCCAGGCCACCGCCCGACTCATCCCGTCCTCCCGCCACAGGTCGACGGCGGCGGCGAGCAGCCGACTGCCGTGCCCCCGCCGGCCCCACCGCGGCTCCACCAGCAGGTCGGTCACCGCCGCCACGTCCGGGCCGAGCGCCTCGGCCGGCTCACCCGGGGCCAACGCCTCGCCGTCGGCCGGGCCGGAGGCGGCGAACCCCACCAGATACGATTGCTCGGCCTGTTCGACGGCGACCAGCACCCGGTGCGCGCCCGAGGGCGGCTCCAGCACCGCGGCGCTCCACCGCCGGGCGAGGAACGCCTCGTCCAGGTTGTCGAGCACATGCCGAGGAAGGATCCGGCGGTACGCGACCCGCCAGGTCGCGAGCTGGATGCGTGCGATCTCGCCGGCGTCCTCGGGACGCGCCGGGCGGACGTACCCGAGAGCCATGGGACGGAAGCCTACGCAGGGCGAGGGAGACGACGGTGGCGCAGGGTGCCAACAGGACAACCGCGCAGGTCGTCGGGGTGGTGGTGCTCGCCGCGGCGGTCACCGGGTTCCTCGCCGTCGCCGCCGTCCGGCACGGGTTCTTCGACCTGAAGGTCTACTACGGCGCGTTGACCTGGTGGGTGCACGACGGCGGGGAGATCTACGACTACCTCAAGCCGGGCACCCAGTACGGCTTCACCTATCCGCCGTTCGCCGCGCTGGTGATGCTGCCGATGGCGTACCTGCCGTGGACGGCCGCGATCGTGGTGAGCGTGCTCGCCAGCGTGGCCACCACAGCGGTGCTGATCTGGTGGCTGGTCGACCCGATCGCCCGCCGCGCCGGCTGGACCCGGTGGTTCGCCCTCGCCGTGGCGCTCTGCCTGGCCGCCGCGTTCGAACCGATGCGGGAGACTGTCAACTTCGGCCAGGTCAACACGCTGCTGCTCTTCCTGGTGGCGGTGGATCTGCTGCGGCTGCTGCCGGCCGGAAACCGGTGGGCCGGTGTGGGCATCGGCCTCGCCACGGCGATCAAACTGACCCCTGGCGTGTTCATCGTCTACCTGCTGGTGACCGGGCGGTGGCGGGCGGCGCTCACCGCCAGCGGCACGGCCGGCGGTGTGTCGCTGCTGGCCGCCGCGCTCTTCCCTGACGCGTCCCGGGAGTTCTGGACCGAGGCGCTGTGGAACACCGGGCGGGTGGGCGAACTGGCCTTCGTCTCCAACCAGTCGCTGCGCGGGGTGGTCGCCCGGCTCGACCCGGAGCACCCGAGCACAGTGCTGTGGCTGCTGCTCGTGCTCGGCACCCTGGCACTCTGGGCCTGGCGCTCCCGGGCCGCCGTCGTGGCCGGCGACGAGGCCACCGGCCTGGCGCTGACCGGCGCGGTGATGTGCCTGGTCAGCCCGGTCACCTGGGTGCACCACCTGGTCTGGCTGCTGCCCGCCCTGATCCTGCTTGTCGACAACGCGATGGCCGCGCCGGCCGGCCGCCGACGGCAGGTCCTGCTGGCCGCCGCGACCATCGGGTACGCGGTGCTGATCAGCCGGACCGTCTGGCTCTGGGAGAAGGACTTCACCGGCGTCGACGGCTTCCTGGGCAGCAACGCCTACGTGTGGGTCAGTCTCGCGTTGCTGGCCTTCCTGCCGATCCGCCGGTGGCTGACCCCGAACGGGTCAGCGGTCGAGGCGTCCGGCGTACCGCAGCTCGACCAGCCCGACCGGCAGGCCCCCACCGGCCAGCGGCACCTGGTAGGTCGACCGCTCACCGTCCGGTGACAGGCCGACGCGCTCGCAGAAACGCCGGGCCCGCCGGTTGTCCGCCAGCACCCACGCCCGGTAGCCGGCCCAACCCCGCTCGGTGAGCCCGCTCCGGGCCGCGTCCAGCAACGCCGCCGCGGTCCCGTCACCCCAGTGGGCCGGCTCCACGTAGAGCGCCACCACCTCGCCGACCGTCGGGTCCAGGTCGTCCCGATCCTGGTTGCGACGGTACGGCCCGAAGGTGGTGAAGCCCACTACCAACCCGTCCACCTCGCCGAGCACTGTGGTGAACGGGTGTTCCGGATCGGCGGTGCCGACGTCGCGACGACGCTGCGCCCAGGCCACCACGTTGAGCCGACCGAGCACCTCGTCCGGCATGAAGCCGGCGTAGCCCGCCTGCCAGCCGTGCACGTGTACCCGGGCGACCGCCTCGGCGTCGTCCGGCTCCTCCCGACGGATGGTCAGCATTGCACCGTTCTATGCCCCGTTGGTCGTCACGTCCAGCTTCCCGCACCGGCGTCGTACCGATGAATTAATGTCGCCGACGATGACCGCACCGGAATCGCTCTCGCTCGCCCAGGCCCGCCGCGTGGCGCTCGCCGCCCAGGGCTTCGCCGACCCGGCGCCGACGGGCGTGCCCACCCGCCGGCACCTGCGTCGCGTGCTGGGCCGGGTCGGGCTGATCCAGATGGACTCGGTCAACGTGCTGCAACGGGCGCACTACCTGCCGCTCTACAGCCGGCTCGGGCCCTACCCGACCACGTTGCTCGACCAGGCCGCCTACCGACGCCCGCGTGAGCTGTTCGAATACTGGGGCCATGAGGCGTCGCTGGTCCCGGTGGAGCTGCACCCGACGCTGCGCTGGCGGATGGCCCGCGCGCACAGCGAATCCTGGGGCGGCATGCGGCGGATCGCCCAGGAGCAGCCTGAGCTGGTCGCCTGGGTGCGGGACGAAGTGGCCGCCCGGGGGCCGCTGACCGCCGCCGAGATCGAGCACGACGCTCCCCGCGAAACCGGCAACTGGGGTTGGAACTGGTCGGCGGTCAAGCGGGCGTTGGAGTTCCTGTTCTGGGCCGGGGAGGTGACCGCCGCCGAGCGCAGCACCTCCTTCGCCCGCCGCTACGACCTGCCCGAGCGGGTGCTGCCCGCAGCAGTGCTGGCCGCGCCCACCCCCACCGACGCCGAGGCGTACCGGACGCTGGTTTCCCTCGCCGCGCGGTCCCTCGGGGTCGCCGCCGAGCCAGAGCTGCGCGACTACTTCCGGTTGCCGCTGGCCGGCGCCCGGCAGGCCGTCGCGGAGCTGGCCGAGGCCGGTGAGCTGGTGCCGGTCACCGTGGCGGGCTGGCGGCAGCCGGCGTGGCTGCACGCGTCCGCCCGGCTGCCCCGCTGGGTGCGGGGCAACACACTGGTCAGCCCCTTCGATCCGCTGATCTGGGAACGTGCCCGCACCGAGCGACTGTTCAACTTCAGCTACCGGATCGAGATCTACGTCCCGGCGCCACAGCGGGTCTACGGCTACTACGTGCTGCCGTTCCTGCAGGGCGACCGGTTCACCGCCCGGGTCGATCTGAAGGCCGACCGGAAGGCCGGGGTGCTGCTGGTGCCGGCCGCCTGGCTCGAACCCGGCGCCGACCCGGGGGAGACCGCCGTCGCGCTCGCCGCCGAGCTGTACCGCCTCGCCGGCTGGCTCGGCCTGGACGCGGTGGCCCCACCAGCGGCCGGCGATCTGGCCGGTCCGCTCACCGCCGCGTTGGCCGGTGTGTCCGGTGTACCGTGAGCGCGTGACGAGCGCTCCCGGACCGGTCGACCAGCCGCACCCCGCCCCCGGCGCGGTCCACACGGCGCCGGCCGACGGTGGAACGGGTCCCGCCGGCGCGGGTCCCGGCGGTTTCGTTCCCGCCGGCGCGGGTCCCGGCGGTTTCGGTCCCGGCGGCTCGGGTCCGGAGGGTTGGCCGACCACCCCGCCGGGCGGCTACCCGGCGCCCGAGCCGGACCGGCTCACCCGGTTCGTGTTGCGACTCTACGAACGTTCCCCGCGCTGGGCAGTGCCGCTGGCCGCAGTCGGCTGCGTCGCCATCGGCATGAGTTACGCGCTGCTCAGCAACCCGACCTACGCCGACCCGGACGCAGCGCCCACCTGCCTGCTCAAGTTGACCACCGGGCTGGACTGCCCGGGCTGCGGTGGCACCCGCGCGCTCTGGTACGTGCTGCACGGCGACCTGCCGGCCGCCGCCCGGCACCACTTCCTGTTCGTCTTCGCGCTGCCGTTCCTCGCGTACCTCTTCGTGGCCTGGGCGGGAAACCAGGCGTTCGGTTGGCGACTGCCCGAGCTGCGGATCAGCTCGAAGGTCATCGGCGGTTTCCTGGCCGCGTGGCTGGCCTTCTCGGTGCTACGCAACCTGCCCTGGGCGCCGTTCACCTCGCTCTACGTCTGACCGCGTCCCCGTCCGCCGCGTCGCTGCCCGGACGCGCCGCTGCCCGGACGCGCCGCTGCCCGGACGCCGGGGCTCGGGCGGATGGCGCTGTTCGGGCGTCCTTTGGACCTGATTCGTTTACGACATCAGGGGGACTCCTTCAGCGCGCCCACCACCCATGATCGACTCGGCATCCGGAAAATCGGACCATCCACCCGACCCGGATAGCGCGACTTTCAGGAACCCGTGTCGATCACCCACTGAGCAGCTGCACAGCCGCGTTCGCGGCGCACGGCGGCCGACGCCCCTCGCCCCAAGATCGCGCTCGATCCTGGATGTAGTGGGGTCGGGCAAGACGGATGCCACTACATCCATGATGTTGCGCGATCTTGCGAGCGGAGACGGCTGCGAGGCCGCTCGGGCCCCGGTCGCTCGGCTCGTTCGGCCCCGATCGCTCGGCTCGCTCGGCTCGCTCGGGTCGCTCGGGTCGCTTGGGGGAGCGGCGCTCGGGCCTCGGCCGCCGGCTTCGGCGGCCCACCCGCCGGGGCTGATGTCGCCAACGATTCAGCTCCAAAGGACGCCAATGGAACTGTCCGCTCCGGCCTCGATGCCGATGCCGATGCCTCGGCCTCGGCCTCGGCCTCGGACCCAGACCCGGACCTCGGACCCGGACCTCGGACCTCGGACCCGGACCCGGACCCAGACCCAGACCTCGGACCCCGCCTCCGACAACGTCCCGGGGGCGGCGGCGGGTTCGGTGCTGTCTGAGTGATCGACATTGCACGGGGCGCGCCTGAGTTGGGTTGGGCGGCACCCCACCACTAAAGTCCCAGGAATGCCGGACATGGTGCAGCCCCAGGTCAAGTTGATCGCGTGGACCCAATTCGCGGCCCCGGACGACGTGCCGTGGTCGACCGACGCTGAGGGCGGCCAGGCGCTGGCCGAATTCGCCGGTCGGGCCTGCTACCAGTCGTGGAAGAAGCCGAACCCGGCGACCGCCACCAACGCCGGCTACCTGGCGCACATCCTCGAGGTCGGGCACCTCTCGGTGCTGGAGCACGGGTCGGTCACCTTCTACTTCACGGGGGTGTCCCGCTCGTTCACCCACGAGCTGATCCGGCACCGGCACTTCTCGTACTCCCAGCTGTCGCAGCGCTACGTCCCGGAGCGGGACGCGGCAATGGTCGAGCCGGCCGTCATCGCCGACGACCCCGAGCTGCACAAGAAGTTCGTGGAGGCCGCCGAGGCGAGCGTTCGGGCGTACACCGAGTTGCTGGAGGGCCTCGAGCAGCGCTTCTCCGACGAACCGAACCCGACCCTGCGCCGCAAGCAGGCCCGGCAGGCGGCCCGCGCGGTGCTGCCCAACGCCACCGAGACCCGGATCGTGGTCTCCGGCAACTACCGGGCCTGGCGGCACTTCATCGCGATGCGCGCCACCGAGCACGCCGACGTGGAGATCCGTGAGCTGGCCGTGGAGTGCCTGCGCCAGCTCCAGGGGGTCGCCCCGAACGTGTTCGCCGACTTCGCGATCACCACGCTGCCGGACGGCACCGACGTGGCGGCCAGCCCGCACGAGGCGTCCTGAGCCCTTCCCCGGCGGGCCCCGGCTGGTCGTCCGCTAGGTTGGAGGGTATGACGCACGACCACCTCGACGCCGCGTCCCGCCCGGCGTCCCGCCCCTTCGGCCGGCTTCTCACAGCCATGGTGACCCCGTTCACCCCGGACGGTTCCCTCGATCTCGACGGCGTCGCCCGGCTGGCCAGCCACCTGGTCGACGAGCAGGGCAACGACGCGCTGGTGGTCAACGGCACCACCGGTGAGTCGCCGACCACCACCGACGCGGAGAAGGAACACCTGATCCGGGCTGTGGTGGAGGCCGTCGGTGACCGTGCCAAGGTGGTCGCGGGCGTTGGCACCAACGACACCCGGCACACCATCGAGCTGGCCGCCGCCGCCGAGAAGGCGGGCGCGCACGGCCTGTTGGTGGTCACCCCGTACTACAACAAGCCGCCGCAGAGCGGGTTGCTGCGCCACTTCACCGCGGTGGCCGACGCCACCGGCCTGCCGGTGATGCTGTACGACATTCCGCACCGCTCCGGCGTGCCGATCGACACCGAGACGTTGGTCCGGCTCGCCGAACACGGTCGGATCGTCGCGGTCAAGGACGCCAAGGGCGACCTGACCGCCACCAGTTGGGTCACCAGCCGGACCAGCCTCGCCTTCTACAGCGGCGAGGACGCCCTCATCCTGCCGGCGCTGGCCGTCGGCAGCGTGGGCGTGGTCGGCACCTCGACACACTTCACCGGGGCGCTGACCGCACAGATGATCGAGGCGTACGACGCGGGGGACATGCCGGCCGCGCTGGCCCTGCACCGGCGGCTGCTGCCGCTGTTCACCGGCATCTTCCGTACCCAGGGCGCGATCCTGGTGAAGGCGGGCCTAGCGTCGCTGGGCCTGCCGGCCGGCCCGGTGCGACCCCCGCTCGTGGACGCCACCGACGACGAGATCGCCCAGCTGCGCGCGGACTTCGCGGCAGCGGGCCTGGAGCTGCCCGAATGAACGAACGACACGATGGACGTCGAGTAACGGCGTCGCAGAACGAGGTGGACGCGTGACCGAGGCGCACATCGAGGCGGAACTACCCCCGCCGCTGCCGGAGGGCGGCCTGCGGATCATCCCGCTCGGCGGGCTCGGCGCCATCGGCCGGAACATGACCGTCTTCGAGTACGACGGCAAGTTGCTGATCGTCGACTGCGGGGTGCTCTTCCCCGACGTCGAACAGCCCGGTGTGGACCTGATCCTGCCCGACTTCGGCCCGATCCTGGACCGGCTCGCCGACGTCCAGGCGATCGTGCTGACGCACGGCCACGAGGACCACATCGGCGCGGTGCCGTACCTGCTCGCCCACAAGCCCGACATCCCGCTGGTCGGCTCACAGTTCACCCTCGCCCTGGTCGAGGCGAAGTTGGCCGAGCGGCGGATCCAGCCGTACACGCTGACCGTGCGGGAGGGCGGCCGTGAGCGGCTCGGCCCGTTCGAGTGTGAGTTCTTCGCCGTCAACCACTCGATCCCGGACGCCCTCGCGGTGGCCATCCGCACCCCCGCCGGCCTGGTGCTGCACACCGGCGACTTCAAGATGGACCAACTGCCGCTGGACGGCCGGATCACCGACCTGGCCGGTTTCGCCCGGCTCGGCGCCGAAGGCGTCGACCTGCTGCTCTCCGACTCCACCAACGCGGAGATCCCCGGCTTCGTCACCCCCGAGCGGGAGATCGGCCCGGTGCTCGACTCGATCTTCGCGAAGGCCAAGGGCCGGATCATCGTGGCCTCGTTCGCCTCGCACGTGCACCGCGTGCAGCAGGTCTTCGACTCCGCAGCCGAGCACGGCCGCAAGGTCGCGCTGATCGGCCGGTCCATGGTCCGCAACATGGGCATCGCCCGGGACCTCGGCCTGCTCAACATCCCGGCCGGCCTGGTCATCGGGATCGAGGAGGCGACCACGCTGCCGCCGGAGCAGATCGTGTTGATGTCCACCGGTTCACAGGGTGAGCCGATGAGCGCGCTGGGCCGGATGGCCAGCGGCGACCACCGGCACATCACGATCGCCCCCGGTGACACGGTCGTGCTGGCCTCCTCACTGGTGCCCGGCAACGAGACCTCGGTCTACCGGGTGATCAACCGGCTCGCGCGGGCCGGCGCGGTGGTCGTGCACAAGGACGTGGCCAAGGTGCACGTCTCCGGGCACGCCCCCGCCGGGGAACTGCTCTACCTGCTCAACGTGGTCCGGCCCAGCAACCTGATGCCCGTGCACGGCGAGTGGCGTCACCTGCGCGCCCACGCCCGGCTCGGCATCGAATCCGGGGTCGCCGCCGATCGGGTGGTGCTCTGCGAGGACGGCGACGTGGTCGACCTGGTCGAGGGCCGTGCCAGCCTGGTCGGGCACGTGAAGAGCCGGTACGTCTACGTGGACGGCCTCGCCGTCGGTGACGTCAGCGAGTCGCTGCTCACCGAACGGCGGATCCTCGGTGACGGCGGCTTCATCGCCACCACCGTGGTCGTCGACTCGGTCACCGGCAAGGTGGTCGCCGGCCCGACGCTCTCCGCGAAGGGTTTCTCCGAGGACCCGGAGGCGTTCAACCCGGTGGTGCCGCTGGTCACCGAGGCGCTCAACCGGGCCGCGGCGGACGGCATCACCGACCCGCACCAGCTTCAGCAGATCGTCCGGCGGACGGTGGGGCGGTGGGTCAACGACAAGTACCGTCGTCGGCCGATGATCGTGCCCACAGTCGTCGAGGTCTGACCGCACGCGTCACGATGCCCGTCCGCACACGAGGTGCGGGCGGGCATCGCCGGTTCCGATCGGGCTCGCCGTTGCGGGTCAGCCGCGCTGGAGCCGGCGTCGCAGGAGCAGCAGTCCGCCGCCGAGGGCCAGCAGCGACACGCCGATCAGGCCGTACACGATGGTGGTCGTGCCGGTGCGCGGCAGTTCCGTCGCCTCCACGGCGGGCGTGGCCGGTGCCGTGGTCGCTGGCGTGGTCGGGTCGGCCGGTGGCGCGGTGGTTGCCACGCCGCCGCCTCCGGATCCGCCGCCGGTCAGGCGGAGCGTCACCGAGGTGTCCGGGTTGGTGTACCGGTTGGTGGGCGCGAGCCAGAGGCGAACGCTCTTCGTGCCGCCGGTGGCCGCCATCCGTACGTCGAAGCTGTCCGTGGCGCCGTCGGCGAGGCGGCGCTCGCGCAGGATCTCGCAGCCCACACCGTTCATCCGGCCGCTGTCGGAGCACCCCGGTGCGGTCACCCGCACACCGTCCGGGGTGGCGACGTTCAACGAGTACCCGCCGATGTCGAACGTGCCGGTGTTCGTGACCAGGACCCGGATGGTCGCGGCACCGTCGACGACCGGGCCGGCGGTGGCCCGTAGCCGCAGCGTCGTGCGGTCCGGCCAGTTGATCCGGAAGTCGGTGGGTCGGTCGGCGCGGCCAGTGGCGTCCTGACCGGCAACGGAACCCCACTCGGTCACCCCGAAGACCGGCTGCGCAGCCGATGAGGTCACCGTCATGCGGTACGTCCGATCGCCTCCGGCGGGCAGTTCCGCGCCGCCGCAGACCCAGGTCCTCGGCGCACCGTCGCCGGCCCGGCAGTCGCCGCCCGCGGTCAGGTCGGCATCCTGTGGCAGGCGGAGCACGAAGAAGCCCTTCGCCGCTGTCGCACCCTCGTTGACGACCTTGACCTCCAGCGGGCCCGACGGGTGCCACGGGTCGCCGCCGAGGAAGACGATGTCGGCCCGGGCCAGGATCGTCGGCGCGGCGCTCCCGGCCGTCGTGCTCGGCGAGACGGTCGGCTTCGCAGGGGCGGCACCGGCAACGGTCGGGGTGGCGAGGGCGGACAGGGCGAGCACGGCGGCACCGATAATGCCGGACCGGAGCGGGCGGTTCATGACGACTCCCGAGGGGTTGCGGTGGGCTGACGGCGATATCACCCCGGTGCCGTTCTCCCGGTTGCGAGCTGTCGGATGTCGTGCAGTCGCGCGGCAACTGCAACCGTTGACGCCACTGGCGAATCAGGGCAGCGCGGCGACCGCTTCGGCGTACGCGATGCCGGTGGCGATGGCCGCGTCCATGAGGATCCGCAACTGCGCCGGGGCGACCCCGTGCGCCAGGTCGGTGGCCACATCGCCGGCCAGCACCAACTCGTCGCCGAGGTCGTGCGCGTACGCCTTGGGCAGCAGCCGGTCGTGGTTCCAGGCGTTGCAGAAGGCGTACGCCTCGGCGCGGCGGGCCGCCGGCAGCCGGCGGTTGGCCATGGCGCGGGCGTGCAGCACCTCGCCGCGCTCACCGGCCCGCCGGAACTGGATCACCGTCCCCTCCCAGTGGCCGACAACCGTCTCGCCCTCGTCCACCAGGTACCGGTCGCCGCGCCCGTCCAGGATCCCGGTGATCATGGCGAGGGAGAGCGCGGACAATTCACGCTCGCCCAGCTCGTGCTCGGCGTCGGCGTCGGCCTGGACGTCGGCCCGATCGGCGTCGGGCCCGTCAGGTTCGTCGTCGGTGGGCAGCGGGACGGGCGCCGCGAGCGGGCGTTCGGCCAGCCAGGCGGCCATCCGTCCGGAGTGGTGCCCCGTGCCGTTGCGCGCGTCGAAGCTGCCGGCCAACTCGTTGGCCACCCCGAGCAGCAGCGCCCCGAGCGTGGCGACGTCCAGCTCGGTGGCCGTCCGCTCGCCGTACGCCGGGCGCGGCATCGTCCGCCCGCCCAGCCCCGCGTCGGCTGCCAGCCCGCAGACCAGTGCCCCGGCGGCGGCGAACTCCATGGCGGCGAGGTCGTCGGTCGGCCGGTCCAACCGGGGCAGCTGCTCGGCCAGAATGGCCAGTCCGCGCTCCAGGTGTCCGCCCAGCGCGCAGAATCGCAGGTGCGCGGCGAGGTGCGGGAACGCCGCGCGCTCCCGGCGGTGCCGGCGGTACGCCCGCACGTGCGCCGTCGCCGCCCGCGCCGGCTCGCCGGTGCGCAGTGCCGGCAGCAGACCGGCGACCAGGTCCCGCTCGGGCTGGTCGGTGCAGGACCGCGGGTCGCCGTCGGTCTCCCCGAGCTCGGTGACCGCGGCACGCCACTCGCCCCAGCCGGCCAGCAGTTCGGCACGCCGGGCCGAGGCGCAGCCCGGGCAGCCGCCGGCCGGTCCCGGCCGTTTTCCGGACCATCGCTCGTACCAGTGCCGGGCGGTGGGCTCGTCGCCCAGGTGATCGGCGATCCGGCAGTGCAGCTCCGCGACGGTCGGTGTGTCCGGGCCGTCCGCGCCGACGCGGTGGGCAAGGTCGTGCAGCAGGGACCGCGTCTGGTCCAGTCCGACCCGGGGGGTGCCGAGCAGCGCCTCGACCGCGTACCGCTGGTAACGCAGCAGCAGCCCGGTCTCCGTCTCGCTGAGCAGGTCGGGTCGGTGGTCGGCGGCGGCCCGGCAGCGCCGGACCGGCTCGACCAGACGCCACCGCTCCCCGTGCAGCAGGTACGCCTCGATCAGCGCGAACCGCGCGTCCATCCCGGACCGGACGTCGCCGGCCGCGTCGGCGCGTTCGGCGAGCCGCTCCAGGGCCACCTGCCGGGCCGGGCCGTCGGGGAGGTCCCGGGCCTCGGCGAGCGCGGCCTCCAGCGCCGGTACGCGGCTCCGCGCGAGGCGGTCACCGGAGCCGGTGGGTGGCGTGCCGGTGCGGCTGCCGGTGACGTCGTCCCGGCCGGTCACGACGGCACCGCGCCGGGCAGTCGACGGACCGCCACGGACAGCTGGCAGCCGGTGGAGATGCCACAGTCGAGCAGTTGATCGAGCTGGTGTGGGGTCACGCCGCGTTCCAGGTCGGTGATCACCTCTCCGTACACCCGGGCCCGGCCGTCGTCGGCGACGTGGACGAACGCCTTGGGCCAGAGCCGGTCGTGGTTCCAGGAGTTGCAGAACGCGTACAGGTCGGGCACCCGTTCGATGCCGAAGGTCGGATCGACCATTGTGCGGATCTGGAGCAGCTCCCCGTCCCCGCCGACGCGGAGGAACCAGATCAGGTTGTCGTCGAAGGTGCCCACCAGATCGCCGTCCGGGGTCGGGCCGACGGACCGGCCCCGGGCAGCGAGCACCGCGGCGACCAGTTCGCCGGTCAGCGGACGCAGCGCGCCGGGGTGCCCGGCCAGCGGATCGTCCGGATCGCCTTCGATTTCCGGCGACGCCATGGGGCATCCCTTCTGAGGCGGATATCACGACCGGCGGTGGGGTTCGTGTTACGACGCGCGGACACGACCCGGAAAAGCGGGGATCTGCCCGGCCCCACCGTTACCGTGACTCTATGGCGGGCCGTACCTCTCAGGCGAGCCGGCGGCGCGGCGCGTCGCCGCGCGGTGGCACCAACAGTCGTGCCCGTCAGCCGGCGAAGAAGAACACCCGGGCACCGGTCCGACGTCGCACCACGCCGCCCCGGCCCGGCCCGGCGGTCTACGTCGGCCGTGCGGTCGGTGCACTGTGGATGGGGCTGGCGCACGGGATGGGCTGGGCGGTGCGCGCCGCTGGCCGGCAGGCCGCCTCGGCCCGCGACCTCGACCCGGCGCACCGCCGGGATGGTGCCGGGCTGCTCATGTTCGGGCTCGCCCTGCTCAGCGCCGTGGCGCTCTGGCTGTCCGGAGCGGGGCCGGTGGGCGCGCGACTGGCCGACACGATCCGGCTGTTCCTGGGCGCGATCTCGGTTGTCGTACCGGTGCTGCTGATGATCGGGGCGTGGCGGCTGATGCGTCAGCCGGCCGATCCGGAGCACCGGGGCCGTGGGCTGATCGGTTGGGGTTCGCTGCTGGTGTCGACCGCCGCGCTGCTCCAGATCGGTCAGGACCCGGCCGACCCGCTGGAGCGGGACTTCGCCGGCGGTCTGGTCGGCGCGGGCGTCGGTGGGCTGCTGGAGCGGGCGGTCACCGCCTGGGTGGCGGTGCCGTTGCTCGTCCTGCTGCTGCTCTTCGGCCTGCTCGTGGTGACCGCGACGCCGATCAACAAGATCCCGGAGAGGCTGGGCCTGCTCGCCGGTGGGCTGGTGGGCGCACCGGAGGCGGATGAGGAGGCGGACGAGGTGGCCGTCAAGCCGGCGCGCAAGCGACCGGCGAAGCGGATGCCCCCGCCACTGGACCCGGACGACTTCGAGGACGTCGACGGCGCGGACCTCCAGGAAACCATGGTGCTGCCGCGCAAGTCTCCGGCGAAGGTGCCGGCGAGCCGGAAGCCGTCGGTCGAGCCGCCGGAGCACTCGCCCGCCCCGACCCGTGCCGAGCAGCTCGCGTTGACCGGGCTGTCTGGGGACTACACCCTGCCGCCGGCCAACATGCTCAGCGCCGGGGCCGCCGCGAAGACCCGCAGCAAGGCGAACGACGAGGTGATCGCCGCTCTGACCGGCGTGTTCGACCAGTTCGATGTGGACGCCGCGGTCACCGGCTTCACCCGTGGTCCGACCGTCACCCGCTACGAGGTGGAGCTGGGGCACGGCGTCAAGGTCGAACGGATCACCCAGCTGTCCCGCAACATCGCGTACGCGGTGAAGTCACCGGACGTACGGATCCTCAGCCCGATCCCGGGCAAGAGCGCTGTCGGCGTGGAGATCCCGAACACCGACCCGGAGAACGTCGCCCTCGGCGACGTGCTGCGCTCGCGCGCGGCGACAAGCGACCACCACCCGATGGTCGTGGCGCTCGGCAAGGACATCGAGGGCGGCTACGTGGTGGCCAACCTCGCCAAGATGCCGCACATCCTGATCGCCGGTGCCACCGGCGCGGGCAAGTCGAGCTGCCTCAACACCCTGCTGGTGTCCATCCTCACCCGGGCCACCCCGGACGAGGTGCGGCTGCTGCTGATCGACCCGAAGCGGGTCGAGATGACCGGCTACGAGGGCATCCCGCACCTGGTCACCCCCATTGTGACCAACGCCAAGAAGGCGGCCGACTCGCTGGACTGGGTGGTCCGCGAGATGGACATGCGCTACGACGACCTCGCCGCCAACGGGGTCCGGCACATCGACGACTTCAACCGCAAGGTCCGCAACGGCGAGATCACGGCTCCGCCGGGCAGCGAGCGCGAGATGCGTCCGTACCCGTACCTGTTGGTGATCGTGGACGAGCTGGCCGACCTGATGATGGTCGCGCCGCGCGACGTCGAGGACTCCGTCGTCCGGATCACCCAGTTGGCCCGGGCCGCGGGCATCCACCTGGTGCTGGCCACCCAGCGTCCCTCGGTCGACGTGGTGACCGGTCTGATCAAGGCGAACGTGCCGTCCCGGCTGGCTTTCGCCACCTCCTCCCTCGCGGACTCCCGGGTCATCCTCGACCAACCGGGCGCGGAGAAGCTGCTCGGCCGCGGTGACGGGCTCTTCCTGCCGATGGGGGCGTCCAAGCCGGTCCGCATCCAGGGCGCCTGGGTCACCGAGCGCGAGATCGCCGACGTGGTGAAGTTCTGCAAGGACCAGCGTGAGCCGGAGTTCCGCAAGGACGTGCTGGCCCCGGCACAGGAGAACAAGAAGAAGATCGACGAGGACATCGGCGACGACCTGGACCTGTTGGTGCAGGCGGTGGAGCTGGTGGTCACCTCGCAGTTCGGCTCGACCTCGATGCTGCAACGCAAGCTGCGGGTCGGTTTCGCCAAGGCGGGCCGCCTGATGGACCTGATGGAGACCCGGGGGGTGGTCGGTCCGTCCGAGGGGTCGAAGGCGCGCGACGTGCTGGTCAAGCCGGACGAGCTGGACGAGGTCCTGGCCGGCCTGCGCGGCGACGTGGACTGACCGGCACTCGACCCTGGACGCGCGACGGGCCCGCCGGGATCCGGCGGGCCCGCGACGGGGGAGCGGTCAGTTGCTGATCAGAGCGCCGAGGATCACCAGGCTGATGATCGCGGCGACGACGCTGGCCGCGGCGGCGTACCAACCCAGCGGCTTGTCACCGAGCACCGCGCCGACGACGCCAGCGATGACGCCGAGCACTCCGAAGATGACCGGGTTGAGCAGCAGGGCCAGGACCGCGAAGACGAAGCCCACGATGGTGAGGATGCGGGCGGCGTTGCTGCGGGGACGGGCGGTGCTCGGCATGTCGGCCATGTCTTCCTCCGGGTGAGAGCCTGTCGTGACGAATCGATCAATACCCACTGTGGGCGCTCGCCACGCCTGCCCGGCGGGGCACCTCAGTGGAAGATCTTCAACCCGATCACACCGGCGACCACCAGCAGGAGACAGAGAATTCGGGGCAGGCTCGCCGACTCGCCGAGCGCCAGCATCCCGATCAGCGCGGTGCCGACGGCGCCGATGCCGACCCAGACCGCGTAGCCGGTGCCGACGGGAATGTCCCGGAGCGCGTACGACAGCCCGGCCATGCTCAGCAGCAGGGTCACCACGAACACCACCGACGGGACCAGCCGGCTGAAACCGGCGCTGCGGTCCAGGGCGATCGCCCAGGCCGTCTCCAACAGTCCCGAGATCACCAGTACGAGCCAGGCCATCGCTTCACCTCACCGGAAGCGCCCGGGCTTCCGCGCCGGGACGAGTCGAGTCTGCACGTCACGCGGGGCGTCTTGGCCTGACCGGGTACGCCCACCACTCGTCCGGAGCGGCCACGAGCATCCGGCCACTGGTGCCGACGCTAGCACCGGCCCCGGTGGCGGGGAGGTGACCATCACCACGGTCCGTTGACCTCCACTTGACTTCAACTTGCAGTATCGCCAGCATGACCATGCTCTACGCCGACCCCGAGGTCGCCGCCGCGCTGGACGCCGCCACCACTGTCGACGCCATGCGCGCCGCCCTCCTGGCCGCGTACGAGGGCCGCCTGATCGCGCCGCCCCGGGCCGCCGCACCGCTGAGCGGCGGACGGATGGTGCTCACCGCCGGGCACCTGGTCGGCGAGTGGTACGGCTTCCGCTCGTACGACACCTTCGGTCACCCGCAGGGCGAGCAGTTGGTGGTGCTGCACGACGCCCGGACCGGGGCGATCCGGGCGGTCGCCGTCGGCGAGGAGTTGGGCTCCCGTCGTACCGGAGGGTTGGGGGGCCTCGCTGTCGACGCGCTGGCCCGTCCCGACGCCGCCACCCTCGGGGTGATCGGCTCCGGCCGGCAGGCATGGACCCAGGTCTGGGCCACCGCCGCGGTCCGCCCGCTGCGTGAGGTGGTGGTGCACAGCCGCTCGGCCGCTCGCCGGGATGCCTTCGCGGCCCGGGTCCGTGCCGAACTGGGGGTGCCGGCCCGTGCGGTGGCCGACCCGGGCGTGGCCGTCGCCGGGCGGGACCTGGTGGTGCTGGCGACCACCAGCCCGACCCCGGTGCTCTGCGCCGCCGACCTCAGCCCCGGAACGCACGTCAACGCTGTCGGCTTCAAACAGCGCGACCGCAGCGAGTTCGGCACCGACCTGCTGGACACCGCCGACCTGCTGGTCACCGATTCACCGGCCCAGGCGGCGGACTACCAGCCGCCGATGCTCGCCGCCTCACCCCCGTACGCCGGGCGGTTGCGCGACCTGGGCGGCATCCTGGCCGGCGCGGTTCCCGGCCGGACCACCGCGGACCAGATTTCCGTCTTCTGCTCCACCGGCCTGGCCGGCACCGAGGTGTTCCTGCTGGACGCGCTCACCCGGGTTGGCGCCGAGGCGCGCTGACCGGAATGACGTTCGCCTCCGTGTCGACAGTCTCCGCCGCAGCCCGCGTGCGTGGGCTTACCCGACCGGCCCGGTACCCTCGGATGGTGTCTGCCACCTCTCCTTCTCCCGCTGACCACGTCGAGGGCCGTCGCGTCGCCCTGCTGACCCTGGGCTGTGCCCGCAACGAGGTCGACTCGGAGGAGCTGGCCGCCCGCCTGCACGCCGACGGCTGGCAGGTGACCACCGACGGCGAGGGCGCCGACGTGGTGGTCGTCAACACCTGCGGTTTCGTGGAGAAGGCCAAGCAGGACTCGATCCAGACCCTGCTCGCCGCCGCCGGAACGGGCGCCAAGGTGGTGGCCGCGGGCTGCATGGCCGAGCGGTACGGCCGGGAGTTGGCCGACAGCCTGCCCGAGGCCCAGGCGGTGCTGAGCTTCGACGACTACCCCGACATCGCCGCGCGGCTGAACGCTGTCGTCGCCGGCGAGCAGATCACCGCGCACACCCCACGGGACCGGCGCGAGCTGCTGCCGCTGACCCCTGTGCAGCGCCGCGACAGCGGTGTCTCGCTGCCCGGCCACGGCACTGTGACCCGCACCGTCGTCGACACCGACGAGCACACCCCGGCACACCTCCGTCAGGTGCTGCGCCGACGGCTCGACACCGGTCCGGTGGCCTCGCTGAAGCTGGCCAGCGGCTGCGACCGCCGCTGCGCGTTCTGCGCCATCCCGGCCTTCCGGGGGGCCTTCGTCTCGCGTACCCCGGACGAGCTGCTCGCCGAGGCGGAGTGGCTGGCCAAGACCGGCGTACGGGAGCTGGTGCTGGTCAGCGAGAACTCCACCTCCTATGGCAAGGACCTGGGTGACCCGCGCGCCCTGGAGAAGCTGCTGCCCCAGCTCGCCGCGGTGACCGGCATCGTCCGGGTGCGGGCCAGCTACCTCCAGCCGGCCGAGACCCGGCCCGGGCTGATCGAGGCGATCGCCACCACCCCGGGCGTGGCACCGTACTTCGACCTGTCGTTCCAGCACTCCAGCGAGCCGGTGCTGCGCCGGATGCGGCGTTTCGGCTCCACCGACCGGTTCCTGGAGCTGCTGGCGAGTGCCCGCGCCCTGGCCCCGGACGCGGGCGCCCGGAGCAACTTCATCGTCGGTTTCCCCGGCGAGACCCGCGCCGACGTCGACGAGCTGGTCCGGTTCCTGACCGAGGCCCGGCTCGACGCGATCGGCATGTTCGACTACAGCGACGAGGACGGCACCGAGGCTGCCGGCCTGCCCGGCAAGGTCTCCGCTGCGACGATCAAGCGGCGCTACGACCGGCTCAGCGCCCTCGCCGACGAGCTCTGCTCGCAGCGGGCCGAAGACCGGCTCGGCTCGACGGTCGAGGTGCTTGTCGACACGATCGAGGACGGCGTCGTGGAGGGCCGGGCGGCCCACCAGGCGCCGGAGGTGGACGGTTCCACCACCCTGGTCGCCCCGGCCGAGGGTGGGGTCGACCTGGCCGCGCTGCGCCCTGGCGATCTGGTGCGCGCAACGGTGACCGGCACCGAAGGGGTGGACCTGCTCGCTGTGCCGGATGAGATGATCTCGGCGGCGCCCGGCGCGGCACGGTGACGGCGGGCCCGAGCGGAGCGGGGGACCCAGGTGGTGCGGTGCCGGGAACGCCACGGCGGCCCGAGCGGAGTGCGGCGGTGACCGGGGCGACGGAGTCGACGCCGGGCCGGGTGGTGGCAGTGGTGCCGGTCGTCAACGCGGCGAACGCGTTGACCGCCCTGCGGCTGGTGCTGGTGCCGGTCTTCGCCGCCTCGGTGATCATGTCCGGGATGACCCACGCCGGTTGGCGGATGGCAGCCTGCCTGATCTTCGCCGTTGCCTCGGCGACCGACCTGGTGGACGGCTGGATCGCCCGCCGCTTCGGGCTGGTCACGTCGGTGGGCAAGGTGGCCGACCCGATCGCCGACAAGGCGCTGACCGGCGCGGCGCTGGTGCTGCTCTCCTGGTACGACCAACTGCCCTGGTGGGTCACCGCGCTGATTCTCGTCCGCGAGCTGGGCATCACCGGGCTGCGGTTCTGGGTGATCCGGCACGGCGTCATCGCCGCCAGCCGAGGGGGCAAGGTCAAGACCGCGCTCCAGATCCTCGCCATCGCCTGGTACCTCTGGCCGATGCCGGCCGCGCTCGCCACCGTCGGCCCCTGGATCATGGCTGCCGCCGTACTGGTCACTGTCGCCACCGGCTTCGACTACATAGCCCAAGCCCTCCGCCTCCGCCGCCCCCGCTAACCCCCGTCCCCCCCCAGGCCCTCAGGCCCCGCCCACCCCGCCGTTGATCATGAAGTTATTGCCCTCCCCAGCGGCGTGTCGTGACGCTAACTTCATGATCGACCCGCTTGGGTCGGGGTTGGGGTTGGGGGTTGGGGGTTGATGGGTGGGGAAGGAACTGGTGCATGGGGGCTGGGGTGTCGGCGGACGGTGGCGGCGTGGGTGGTGCTGCGGTGGGTGGTGCTGAGGTGGACGGGGCTGAGGTGGGCAGTGCGGCGGCAGGGGTCGTGCACCGGCTGGCCGAGCGGCACGAAACCCTGGCCACTGTCGAATCGCTCACCGGCGGGTCGCTCGCCGCTTCGATCGTGAACATCGCCGGGGTCAGCGGGATCTACCGGGGTGGCCTCGTGGTGTACGCCACCGAGCTGAAGGCGACACTGGCCGGCGTACCCGCTGACCTGCTGTCCGAGCGGGGGCCGGTGGACCCGGACGTGGCGGCGGCGCTCGCCGAGGGCGGCCGGCAGCGGTGCGGCGCGGACTGGGGGCTGGCCACCACCGGAGTCGCCGGCCCCGAGCCGCAGGACGGGAAGCCCGTGGGCCTCGTCTACGTCGCGGTCGCCGGCCCGAACGGCGGGGCGGTCCGCCAGCTCGACCTGGGCGGCGGGCGGGACCACGTCCGCGCGGCGGCCGTGGTCGAGGCGCTCCGGCTGCTCGCCGAGCGACTGGTTGACGCGACCCCGTGAACGCCAGGGCCAGAACCACGCAGGCCGGGACCCGGGCCGGAACTGCGGGCGGGACCATTCGGCGCGCTGCGGAAATGGGCGGCGGCGCGCCCCGGTGAGCCCGTCCCGACGAACCGACGGGCGGGGCGGGATGTCGCCCGGGCCCGCAACGGGTACGGTTGCGGGAAGGCTCCGACGTTCGGGGTCGGCGCGGTCCGCCGCGACCGGCCGCCCAGCGGCGGGCGCGAGGTATCCCTCAGGGGGAGGTGCGATGATCCTGCTACGCCGGGTGATCGGTGACGCACTGCGAGCGCGTCGGCAGGGCCAGCAGCGCACGCTGCGTGAGGTCTCCACCGCCGCCAACGTCAGCCTCGGCTACCTCTCCGAGATTGAACGCGGGCACAAGGAGCCGTCGAGCGAGCTGCTCGCCGCGATCTGCGACGCCCTCGGTGCCCGCCTCTCCGAGCTGCTGCGTGAGGTGAGCGACACTGTGGCGCTCGCCGAGCAGATGCCCGGGGTGCTCGTCTCGATGCAGGACGAGCCGGCCGACGCCGCAGCCAAGAGCACCAACCGGGGTGTCCGTCAGGTCACCTCCAACGGCACTGTCGCTGTCTCGGTCCGCCAGGACTCGCCGCTCAAGGCCACCCTGCGCAGCACCCGGGTCCGCCCGACCGAGCGCGACCGGGACGTGGTCTGCGCGGCCTGAGCCGCCGATCCAGTTGACCATGGGCGGGGTGGCCCCGGCCGCGTAGGGTTGCTCGCAGGAGCCGCCGGTGCTGTCGACCGCCCGGTACGGATGCCTCACTGGCGTTCGGCTGGGACGATGGAGACCTGCCGGTCACGGTCAGCCGGTCCAGCCGGCCCGGCCGTGGTGGAGCGACGCTACTGAGGGGATACCGCGGAGATGGCGAACCCGTTTGTCAAGGGTTGGAACTACCTGATGGCGCTCTTCGGTGCGAAGATCGATGAGCATGCCGATCCCAAGGTGCAGATCCAGCAGGCCATCGAGGATGCCCAGCGGCAGCACCAGGCGCTGGTCCAGCAGGCTGCCGCGGTGATCGGCAACCAGCGTCAGCTGGAGATGAAGCTGTCCCGGCAGATGACCGAGGTCGAGCGGTTGCAGGGCAACGCCCGGCAGGCCCTGGTGCTCTCCGACCAGGCCCGGGCCAAGGGCGACGAGGCCGAGGCGGTGCGGTTCGAGCAGTCCGCGCAGACGCTGGCCAGCCAGCTCGTCTCCGCCGAGCAGGCCACCGAGGACCTGAAGACCCTGCACGACCAGGCGCTGGGCGCCGCCGCCCAGGCCCGCCGAGCGGTCGAGAACAACTCGATGATCCTCCAGCAGAAGCTCGCCGAGCGCACCAAGCTGCTCAGCCAGCTGGAGCAGGCCAAGATGCAGGAGACGGTGGCCCGCTCGCTGGAGTCGATGTCGTCGCTGACCGCGCCCACCAACACCCCGTCGCTGGACGAGGTGCGCGACCGCATCGAGCGGCGGTACGCCAACGCGATGGGTCGCGCCGAACTGGCCGGCAACTCCGTCGAGGGCCGTATGTTGGAGATTCAGAAGGCCACCATCGACTCGGCCGGCTCCGCCCGGCTGGAGCAGATCCGGTCCAGCATGGCGGGGGAGCAGCTCGGCGGCGCGGCCCAGCGACCGGCCGTGCCGCAGGCCGAGAAGACCGGCCCGGCCAACGACCCGACGGCCGCCGCCCGGCTTGACGAACTGCGCGCCAGCATGGCTCGCGAGCGGGGCACCGGCGACCCGACCGCCGCCGGCTGAACGACCGGATCGAGGGGGTCACTGTGGCAGACGAGCGGACCCGGTACTTCCGGAGACTGGGCCGGCTTCGCCGGTCGGCCCGACGGTGGAGCGTGCTGGCCGGTGGGCTCGGCGGCGCGGCGGTGGTGCTGACTCCGTACGCCGGCCTTGGTCTGCCCGACGCGGCCTGGGCCGGCGCCGCGGGCAGCGCGGTGGCGCTCGCCGCCTGGCGCTGGATCGACGTGCGCGCCCTGGCCGCCCAGCCGGCGCCCCCCGCTCTCGACCCGGCCGAAGCGGCGGCCCGGTCACGGGCCCGACTGATCGCCGCCGTCGAGCGGCTGCCGGTCGGCCCGGGCGTGCTCGCCGAGGTACGCCGGGTCCGTTCCCGGATCGCGCTGCGCGGCACCAGCGCCGGGGAGCAATGGGCCCGACTGGACCGGGCGGCGCTCACCCTGGCCGGGATGGCCCCCCGGCTCACCGGGCTGGCCGAGCCGGCGGTCCTGGAGGCCGCCGCCGCCGACCGCTCGCTGCGCGACCTGGCCGCGCGGGTGGCCAGCGTCGAACGCGCGCTGCGGCTGGCCCCGGCCGACGCCCGGCCCCCGCTGGCCGAGGCGCACGCCGCGCTGACCGCTCAACTGGAGGGCGGGGTGGCCGCGTACGAACGGCTTGTGGTCGCCGCCGCCGGCTACCTGGCCGAGGACTCCCGACCGGAGACCGCCCACCCGGCCGCCGACCGGCTCACCGAGGCGACAGACCTGCTGCACGGGGTCGCCGGGGCACTTGCCGAGCTGCGGGCCGTCGGCACCCCGCTGCGCGCGCCGACGCGCTGACAGCGCACGCCCCGCGGCGGCCCGCGGACCCCCGCCGGTCACGGTGGTGTCGTCACCAGGACCGGGCCGGTGTACGGCGAGGTGCCCACGACGTTGAACGACCGGATCCGGTAGTGGTACGTCACGCCCCGGGCCAACCCCGTGTTGGTGAAGCCGCGCCCGGTCACCGTGAAGGTGGCCGTCGCCTGCTCGAAGGCCGGGTCGAGTGCCCGCTGCACGATGAACCCGGACCCCGGGCCGCCCGGTGTGCTCGCCTCCCAGGCCAGGATCACCGTCGCGGTGTCCGGCCCCGGTGCGCTGGCGGTGGCGCTCACCCCGCCGGGGGTTCCCGGCGCGGGCGGCGAGGTCACAGTGGCGACTGTCGACCACGCCGAGGCGGAGCCCAGGTAGGTGGTCCGCACCCGGTAGTAGTACGTGGTGTCCGGTGCCACTGCCGCGTCCAGGTGACTGTCGCCGACCCCGATCGCCGTGGTGCCCGGGCCGCTGGTGAACGTCGGGTTGGTGGCCCGCTGCACGTCGATGCCGGTGGCGAACGAGCGGTTCGTCCAGCGCAGCGCCACGCGCAGCGGCGCGGCTGGCGGGAGCGCCGCGACCAGACCGCTCGGCGCGGCCAGGTGCACCGAGGCGGGTACCCCGTTCGACCAGGACGAGTAGCTGACCGCGTTCTCCGCCCGGATCCGGTAGTGGTAGGTCACCCCGGGGGTCACTGTCGCGTCGGTGTAGCGGGTGGCGGCGGCCGCGACGGTGATCGTGGTGACCTCGCCGCCGAAGGTGGCGTCGGTGGCCCGTTGCAACACGTGGCTGGTGGCTGGCGGTCGCCCGCCGTTGCTGGTCCAGGCAAGCGCGATCGCCGGTAGCGCGGTGGCCGAGCCGGACACCGGTGTGGCGGTCAGCCCGGTCGGCGCCTTCGGCGTCACCCGCAACACCAGCGGCCTGCTCATCCCGCCGTCGCGGTGGCCGGCGAGCTGACTGTGCCAGCGGTACTCCCAGCCCAGGTTGACCAGTTGGTTGACCACAGTGGCCGGTCGACCGTCGATCGGGCTGACCGGCGTCGACCCGGTCCGCGCTCCGGCCCGGCGGCAGGGGTCGAGCAGCCGGACGCTGTCCCCCAGCTTGAACGGCAGCGTCGGCGCGACCGGGCGCAGCGCCACCACCACGTCCTCCCGCGGGTTGACCCGGACGACTCCCTTCCAGCCCAGCTCCGTGCCGTGCGGGAGTCGCAGCGTGCCGTCCCAGCCAACCCGGTTGATCACCTGCACGTCGCAGCCGGCGATATGCAACGGCTCGGTCTGCCGGACGTTGCCGCTGATCCGCCAGAGCTGAGTGCCGTCGGTGGGGGAGCCCACCGGCACGGCGGGGTCGGTGGCGAAGAGCACCTCGGTGACCGGGTCGGTCGCACCGAGCGGCAGCGTCGTCGGGTTGAGCGGCCCGGCGTGTGGGTGCCCGACGCCGAGCCGGCCCGCCGACCGGCCGTGGTCCGGTTCGACGATCTGCTGTGCGGTCTTCACAGCGATCGGCACTGTCACCGGGCCGGTTCCGGCCGTCGGCGTGAACGTCACTGTGGTGGCGTGCACCGGCACCGTCGTCTGCGCCGGGGTCCGGGTGCCGAACGCCGGGTCGTACGCCGGCTGCGGGACGATCGGCGGGCGCTGGCTGGCCGCGTACGCCACTGGCAGCCGTTCGCGCAGCCGGCCCAGGTCGTACGGCGGCTCGGGCGTCCCGGTGACCCGGAACTGGAGCACTGTGCGGGTGTTCGGGCCGTACCCCGGTTCGGTGGCGGGCGGGCCGCCCTCGGCGCTGCGGTCCGGGGCGTCGGTGTGCTGGTCGTAGCGACTGTCGAAGCCGGGCAGCGGGGCCGGGGCGTCGTTGTAGAGGATCAGCGTGCTGCCCGGGGGCACGGCGGAGAAGTCGACGAGCACGTCGGCGCGTTCGCCCGGGGCGAGCAGCACCGTGTGCCCGTCGACGTTCAGCACTGTCGGGTCGAGCCGGTCGTAGCGGTAGCCGATCGGTTGGTTCGGCAGCACCACCGGCGCCGGCAGGAGGCCGGCCTCGTTCCCGATCTGGATGAACTCCGGGCCGGCGGCGCGCGGGTCCGGCACACCGCCGTCGCGTCCGTCGGTCGGCCACCCCGCCGGACGGCCCGCCGCCCGCGCGGCGGGCACCATCGGCACCTCACCGGCGTCGGGGTCGGCGAGCGTGCCGTCGGCCGTCCACATCGCCGCGTCGGAGCGGGCGCGGTAGAGCTGGAGGTTGAGGCTGCGGTCCAGGCAGGCGTTGAGGATCCGGAACCGGTACGCGCGTGGCCGCACCTCCAGGTACGGGTAGGCGACGCCGTTGACGAGCGGGGTGTCGCCGTACGCCTCGGGAACTGCGGACGGGTGCGGTACGCCGGGGCTCAGCGGCGGCTCGTCCGGCGCGCCGACCGGATCGTAATACGGGTTCGGCACCCAGCCGTCGGCGTGGGCGTCGGCGTGGGCGTCGGCCGGGGCGGAGTTGCGGGACCAGGGTCCGTAGTCCCACCGCCCGGTGGGGTTGCGTCCGCCGGAGGAGTACGGGTTCTGCCGGGGTTGGTAGACGTGCGGGTGCCAGAGGCTGCCGAGCGCGCCCCAGCGTTCCCGGTCCCAGGTGGGGTCCTCGGCGGCGAGCTGGGTGTCGTCCGGAACGAACGTCTTGTCCTCGATCACCAACGGCACCTGGTCGGCCGGCAGCACCGCGTCGGCGACGAGCTGGTCCTCGGCCGGGTCGGTGAGCAGGTAGAGCGCGAGCTGTCCGCCGTAGACGGTGAGCCGGGCCAGGCCGAGGGTGTTGTCGTGGAACCACAGGAGCCGGCCGCTCTGCTCGTTCGGGAAGTAGAGAGTGGTGGCGCCGGCGCCGGGCGCCGGCATGTCCGGCACGTGGGCCAGGCCGGGGCCGGTCGGGTACGGGGTGATCTCCCCGGCCGGGGTGATCCACTGCCCCGGGTTGCCCGCGCTGGTCCAGCCGGTCTGCGCCCCGGCCAGGTGCAGCACGGCCCGGTTCTGCGGGTACGGCGCCGGTCCGTCCAGTGGGCCCGGACCGGCCCCCTCGATGGTGTCGTCGACGGGCAGGAACAGCTCGCCGGACCGACCGGTGGGGAGCTGGTTGATGAACTTCACCCGGACCGGTCGACCTCGACGGGCGTAGATCATCGGCCCGAGGTGCCACAGTCGCTCCGGAGGCGCCACAGTGTTGTGTCCGGCCGGGTCGGTGCCCAGGTTGAGTTGCCGGTAGCCGCGCAGCCGGGTGACCGGCAGGTCCCGGTGCAGCCGCTGGGCGTACTCCTGTAGGCCGATCTCGTAGTAGTCGCAGCCCGGATAGCTGATGGTGTCCGGCACCGCCACCGGCAGGTGGCTGCCGAGGTCGCCGTGGCCTGGCTGGCCCGGGACGGGCAGTGGGTCGACGAACTTGCGCAGCCCGGTTCCGGCCACCACCTGCCCGTCGGGGCCGCGCGTCGGGCGGGGGCTGTACGCGAAGTTCGGCACCGGACCGAAGTAGCGGGGCACGACGGCCGGGTCCAGGCTCGGCGTGACAACGGCCTCCTCGGCGGTACGCGGGGTCGGCACGGACGCCGCCCGGCCGTCGGCGCCGGTGTCGCGGGTGGTCCGCTCGAAGAAGGTGGAGCGGAGTCTGCGGAACATCGCCATGACTCTCCCCGGTTCGGGGCGCGAGGGCCGCCACCCCGGCGTGGGGGACCTCGGCACTCTGCTGACGGTCGGTGAGCGCTCAACCGCAGCATGCGACTCCGGCGGCCGGTTAGGAATTACCCAATCGTCCGTTTCTGCCATGGATCCCGTCTGGCGGGAGCCTGGTCAGTCGGATGACGACGGACCCGGACGCTCGGGCTGGCAGACCGGGCACCAGTAGGTGACCCGTTCGCCCAGCTCCTCCTTGCGGATCGCGGTGCCGCAACGGCGGCAGGGCTGGGCGCGGCGGCCGTACACGTAACTGGTCTGCCCCCGGTGCAGGGAGCCGGTGCTGCTCTGCGTCCACCGGCCCCGGTTGGCGGCGAGCAGCCGCTGTGCGAGGGCCACCAGGCCCGGCAGGTCGGGCACTCCGCCGACCGGGGTCCACGGTGACACGCCCCGCAGGAACAGCACCTCGCACTTGTAGAGGTTGCCCACGCCGGCCAGGTTGCGCTGGTCGAGCAGCGCCTCGCCGATTGTCTGCTCCGGGTGCTCGGCGAGCCGACGGACCGCCTCGGCCGGGTCCCAGTCGGAGCCGAGCAGGTCGGGGCCGAGGTGGCCGACCAACTGGTCCTCCTCCGAGGTCGGCACCAGGGTCACCTCGTGCAGGTGGTAGCCGACCGCGACAGCGCCGGGGCTGCGCAGCACCACCCGGATCAGGTGCGCGGGCCGGCCGCTCCAGCGTTCCCCTGGGGCGTACGCCCGCCAGGCGCCGTCCATCCGCAGGTGGGAGTGCAGGGTCCAGTGCTCCTGGGTCGGGGCGTCGAGCCGCAGCAGCAGGTGCTTGCCCCGGCTGGCCGACTCGCGGACGGTCCAGTTGGTGAGGTCCGTGGTCGCCAGTTGTGGCACCCGGAAGTCACTGCCGGTGATCCGCGCGCCGGCGAGCGCACGGTGCAGCACGCGCGCGGTGTTCCAGACTGTGTCGCCTTCGGGCACTCTGCCATCCTCCCTCTTTCGAGCAAGATTCGCATGTGTCGCTATTTGTACTCAGGTTCCTCATGATCTCCTGACATGCGAAGGTCAGGGGGTTCTGAGGAGAATGCCCATGACGCGACCCTCTTGTCGTATCCCATCCGTCGCCCTCATCGCCACCCTCGCCCTCCTGCTCACCGCAGCGCTCCTACCCGCGACCGGCCCTGCTCCGGCCGCGCCCGGCGGCGCTCCGATCACCCTCGTCGCCGCGGCACCCGGCGACGAACTGTGGAGCGCCGACCTCACCATCGTCGACGGCGACGATGTCAACGTCCGGCGTACCAGCGCCGGCCTCCGCCTGCGGGAGGCCCGGTCCAACGGGCGCGGCGCCCGCAGCCCGCACAGCGCGGTAGCCGAGGGGATGCTGCTGACCGCTCCCCGCACCCTCGCCCGGCCGGCCACCCGGGTCCGTGCCGAGATCAACGCCGCGGTTCCGGCCGGGGCGACAGTGGAGGCGCAGGTCCGCGGCTGGCGGGCCGCCGGCTGGACGGAGTGGCGGGCGGCCACCACCGGCGCGGTCTTCGACCGGCCGGTCAGCCGGGTGCAGACCCGGGTGGTGCTCACCGCCCCCGATGGCGGCGCCACGGCGACGGTACGGCGTGTGCAGCTCACCGCCGACGCGAACGCCGCCGTCTCCGCCGCCACGCCCGGCCGCACCTACCGGGTGTACGCCACCCGCATCGGGCTGGTGGGTGAACTGACCGCCAACGGCCGTACCGTGCAACCCCGGGACCACTTCGCGGCGCTGCCGTCGCGGCGCGGCCTTTCCCCGCTCAACACCGGTGACTACACGGTGCGGGTCTGCACCACGAGCGGCTCCCGCTGCGAGTACGCCCCGGTCTGGGACGTCGGGCCGTGGAACACCCGCGACGACTACTGGAACCCCTCATCGGTCCGGGAGAACTGGAAGAACCTGCCGCAGGGCCGGCCCGAGGCGCAGGCCGCGTACCAGTCCGGCTACAACGGCGGACGGGACCAGTTCGGGCGGACCGTGCTCAACCCGGCCGGCATCGACCTGGCCGACGGCACGTTCTGGGACGGGTTGCGGCTGACCACCAACGCCTGGGTGGACGTCGCCTACCTGTGGACCGGAGGCGGGCCGCGCGGCGTGGTCGGTGACGGCCCGCTCAACATCCGCACCGGGGCCAGCACGTCGTACGCGACGCGTGGCCTCGCCGCCCGGCTGGCCCACGTGCCGATCCAGTGCTACGTCACCGGTCAGTCGGTTGCCGGCCCCTACCGGACCACCACCCGCTGGAACCGTCTCACCAGTGGCCAGTACGTCAGCCACGCGTACATCTCCAGCGTGTACGGCGGAAGCGTGCCGGTCTGCTGAGCCACGCTCACCCCGTCGGGCGCCCCGTCGACGTCAGGGGCGCTCGTCGGGGCGAGCCGTGCGCACCATGTCCTGGTAGCGCGGGTGGCTGGCACCGTAGACGGCGTAGTTGAGACGGGCGTGCGTGAGGCTCAGGTCGCCGTTGGGGCCGCCCCGCACGGCGTCGGCGTCGGCGTCGGTCTGGCCGTCGTCGGTCCAGAAACAGACGGGGCAGGTCCCCCCGCCGGTCCGGGATGCACAGCAGGGACAGCCCACAGGAACCACATGCTCACCCACCGGAGAAGCATTCCACAGTCGAACATCAGCCCGATACCCGCAGGAGGTCCCCCGGGGAGGTCGCGAGGAGGTCCGCGGCTCGCCCGCCGTTGACAGCGACAGCGACCAGGCCGGCCGAATCGACGTACGCCACCAGGCCACCGGCCGGGGCGTCGCCGAAGGTCCGCCCGTGCACCGCCACAAGGGCCGGCACCGGCCCCGGCGGGCCCACCCGGAGCGTGGCCGGCAGCGGATCGAGCAGCCCGGCCGGCGCGGCCAGTTGGACGTTGCCGAAGTGGTCCACGGTCAGCACCTCTGCGGTGAAGCCCTCCGCGTCCCGGGTCACCGTCGGCGTCGGAAGTCGCACCAACCCGGCCGGGTCGACCGGCGGGCCCGCGTCGGCCAGCGGCGCGCCGAGCGCCAGCCGGGCCGCCACCGGCGCGAAGACGTCGCGGCCGTGGAACGTGTCGGACACCCGGGGGGCCAGCCAGCGCGACCCGGTCAGCTCGACCGCGTCGGTCACCCCACCGAGCGCGGTGGCCGCGTCCAGCAGCAACCCGTTGTCCGGGCCGACCAGCAACCCGCCCGGGGTGGCCAGCGCGACTCCCCGTCGGGCGGTGCCCACTCCCGGATCGACCACCGCCACGTGCACTCCCACCGGCAGGTACGGCACTGTCTGCGCCAGCACGGCGGCACCGCGCCGGACGTCCGCCGGCGGCACCAGATGGGTCACGTCGATCACCCGGGCGGCCGGCGCGATCCGGGCGACGACCCCGTGGCAGGCGGCCACGAAGCCGTCGGTGAGGCCGTAGTCGGTGGTCAGCGAGATCCAGGGCACTGCGGACATGCCCGCAGGCTAGTAGAACAGCGGCGTGCTGGCGGATACGGGACAGCGCAGTGGCCGACCGGCCCCTCCCGCCGCCGGAGGACGTTGGGCAGACTGCCCTGGTGACAACTCGGAACCTCCCCGCAGTCGGAATCCTGCTGGTCGCCGTCGCCCTCAGCGCCGGTTGTGGCAGTGACGACGACGGCAGCCCGACCGCGAACCCGTCCGTCTCGTCCGAGGCGGCCCCGACCGGCCTGCCGACGCCCCAAACCGCACCCAGTGCCGACGGCGCGACCCCGCCCTCCGCCGCCGCGCAGGGCACGACGCAGCGGCGGCCGGCCAGCCCGCCGCCGGTGGTGCTGCCCAAGCGCCCGGCCGCTGCGCCCGGCGCGAAGCAGGTAGTCGACGCTTTCCGGGCCGCCGGCCTGAAGGTGCCGCGCCCGAAGGACCGCTCGGTCGACTGTGGGCCGGACGGCCTCGGCCTGGGTTGTTCCGAGCTGATGGCCACCGACGCCGTCACCGTCTACGTCTTCCCGGACGAGACCAGCGCCAGCGACATCGCGGAGACCTGGGGTGGCCAGTCGTACCGGCGTGGCGCTGTGGTGCTGAACTACCTGGAGGCGAAGACCCCGGCCGCCGACCGCCCGCGCTACGAGAAGGTGCTCAACGACCTGCACTGAGCGCTGACGCGTCGGCGTGACCGAGACGTGCTGTTCTATTGACTGTGATGTCTGTGAGTCATCGTGATGACTCACAGACATCAGGCTCTGTGCGGCTTTGCCCTCGGCGGGGGTTTGGCTGGCCGGTTGGGCATCGGGCGTCGATCGGCGCGTGCGCTCGTTCCCGTTGGTCGACGGGCAGCCGCGCACGCCCGGCACACAATGGTGGGCCGTCACTGACTGTCAGCCGCGCAGGCGCAGGCCGCGGGGGGTGGCCCGGAAGCCGGCGGCGGTCAACGCGTCCCGCAGCGGCGACGAGTGCACCGCCTCGCCATCGGCCCGCTCCACCGACATCGCGCCCAACGCCCCGGAGTGGACGGCGTCGGCGAGCGCCTTGCCGGCCGCACCGAGCGTGTCGGTGTCGTCGGTGAAGGACAGCAGCGTTCGGCCGCCGCGTTCGACGTAGAGGACGAGGTCACCACCGACCTGCACCACCAGGGCACCCGCCTTGCGGCCGGCCCGGTGCCCGGTCGCCGGGGTGGCACCGTCGCCGGAGTCGATCACCCGTTCCGGCCAGGGCAGCGCCGCGCCGTACGGGTTGGCCGGGTCGGTCGCGGCGAGCACAGTAGCCACCGCGCCCCGACCCCGGGCGCCGTCGGTCGGCTCGGCCAGCGCGCGCAGCCGGTCCACCGCACCGGGTACGGCGAACTGCGCCGCCCCGAGCCCTTCGACGAAGTAACCCCGGCGGGCCGCGCCGCGCTCCTCCAGCGCCGACAGCACCGGGTAGACCGCCGAGAACCCGCCGACCACCTGCTCGGCCATCACCGCGCCCCGGGTGACCACCCCGTGCCGCTCCAGCAGCAGGTCGGCGAGCGCGGCGGCGCGCCGGGTCGGGTCGAGGTCCCGATCCGGGAGACGCGACCAGCGGCCGGCGACTGTCGGCGGGCCACCCCGGGTCGGCAGCGCCACCCGGCCGGGCCGCCGGTAACGGGTGCGCGGCGCGGACGGCCGGGAGCGGTGCGCGCCGCCGGCACCGAGCACCGCGCGCAGCGGGGCGAGGGTGTCGTTGCTGAGGTGCCCCGCCCAGACCAGATCCCAGATCACAGCGGTCAACGCGGCGTCGTCGGTCGACCCGACCCGGTCGGCCAGCGGGCGGAAGAAGAGCGCCTGCCCGTCGCCGAGCGCGTCGAGCACCGCGTCGTGCAGCGGGGTACGGGTCAACGCCTCGTCGGGCGGCGGGAGCAGCAGCGGCGCGGCGTCCGCGTACGCCAGGGTGACCCAGCCGTCGCCCCCGGAGATCGCACCCGACCCCGCCCAGAGCACCTCCCCGCTGGCGCACAGCTCGTCCAGCTGGGCGGGGGAGTAGTCCGCGACCCGGGCGGGCAGCACCAACCGCTCCAGCGCGGACGCCGGCACCGCAGTGCCCTGCAACTGCTCCACAGTGGCGGCGAGCGCCTCCACACCTCGGGCGGACGAGCCGACCTGCTGCCAGCGCGGCAGGAACGTGGCGAGGGCCCGGGGCGGCACCGGCTCGATCTCCCGGCGCAGCGCCGCCAGCGAGCGGCGGCGCAGCATCCGCAGCACCTCGGCGTCGCACCATTGAGCGCCGGCGGAATCCGGAGTGAACTCACCGGACACCACCCGCCCGGTGGCGCCGAGCCGGCGCAGCGCCTGCTCGACCACGAAGACCCCGAGCCCGAACCGGGCCGCGCAGCTGGCCGCGGCGAACGGCCCGTGGGTGCGGGCGTAGCGGGCGACCAGGTCGCCGAGCGGGTCGGCCACCGGGGCGAGGTAAGCCTCGGCCACCCCCATCGGCAGTGCCACGCCGAGGGCGTCGCGCAGGCGGGCGGCGTCTTCGACGCCCACCCAGCGCTGCTCGCCCGCGATCCGGACCCGCAGCACCCGGCGGGTGGCCTCCAGCTCGCTGAGCCACGTCTGCGGCACACCCCGCTCGGTCAACTCGGCGTCGCTCAGGTCACCGAGCACCCGCAGCAGCTCGACGACGTCCTCGGCGTCGCGGGGGCGGCGCTGATCGGTAAGCCACCGCAGCTGCCGGTCGGTCTCGGTGAGCACCGCCGGGTCGAGCAGCTCCCGCAGGTCAACCCGGCCGAGCAGCTCGCCGAGGAGCGTGGAGTCGAGGGCGAGTGCGGCGGCGCGGCGCTCGGCCAGCGGGGCGTCGCCCTCGTAGAGGAACGCGCCGACGTAGCCGAAGAGCAGCGACCGCGCGAACGGCGACGGGGCGCTGGTCTCCACCTCGACCAGCCGCACCTTGCGGGTGGCCAGGTCGCGCATCAACCCGGCCAGCGCGGGTTGGTCGAAGACGTCCTGGAGGCACTCCCGAGCAGCCTCCAGGGTGACCGGGAAGTCCGCGTACTCGCGGGCGACGTCGAGCAGTTGCGCGGCGCGTTGCCGTTGCTGCCAGAGCGGTTGGCGGCGGCGCGGGTCGCGGCGCGGCAGCAGCAGCGACCGGGCGGCGCACTCCCGGAAACGGGCGGCGAAGAGGGCGGAGGTGCCGACCGACTCCTCCACGAGCTGGGTGATCTCGTCGGGCTCGAAGACCACCACGTCGGCGCCGGGCGGCTCGTCGGCGGTGTCCGGAAGACGCACCACGATGCCGTCGTCGGAGGGCATCACCTGCGCGTCGACCCCGTACCGCTCGGCCAGCCGGCGGCCCACAGCGAGGGCCCAGGGTCCGTTGACCCGGGCACCGAGCACGCTGTGCACGGCCAGCCGCCAGTCACCGAGCTCGTCGCGGAACCGCTCGACCACTACCGTGCGGTCGTCGGGAAGCGAGCGGGTCGCCTCCCGCTGGTCGCGCAGGTAGGCCATCAGGTTGCGGGCGGCCCAGTCGTCCAACCCGCCGTCGCGCAGCGCGGCCAGGGCCGCCTCGTCGGTCTGGCGCAGCAGAGCGCGCACCCGGGCGCCGATGGCCCGGCCCAGCTCCACCGGCCGGCCCAGCTGGTCGCCCTTCCAGAACGGCATGCGTGCGGCCTGGCCCGGAGCGGGCGACACCAGCACCCGGTCCGGAGTGATCTCCTCGATCCGCCAGGAGGACGAGCCGAGCAGGAAGACGTCGCCGACCCGGGACTCGTAGACCATCTCCTCGTCCAGCTCGCCGACCCGGGCGGCCCGCTCGGCGCCGGCCAGGAACACCCCGAACAGGCCCCGGTCGGGGATCGTTCCGCCGCTGGTCACCGCGAGGCGTTGCGCTCCCTGGCGGCCGGTGAGCAGGTCGGTGGCCCGGTCCCAGACCAGCCGGGGACGCAGCTCGGCGAACGCCGTGGACGGGTAGCGGCCGGAGAGCATGTCGAGCACTGCGTGCAGCGCCGAGTCGGGAAGCTCGGCGAAGGGCGCGGCCCGGCGGACCAGCACCGCCAGGTCGCCGAGCGGCCACGGCTCCAGCGCCACCATCGCGACGATCTGCTGGGCCAGCACGTCCAGGGGGTTGCGCGGGTAGTGCAGCTCCTCGATCGCGCCGGCGGTCATCCGCTCGGCGACCACCGCGCAGGAGAGCAGGTCGCCGCGGTGCTTGGGGAAGACCACCCCCCGCGAGACCGCGCCCACCTGGTGCCCGGCCCGGCCGACCCGTTGCAGGCCGGCGGCCACGCTGGGCGGCGCCTCGATCTGCACCACCAGGTCGACCGCGCCCATGTCGATGCCGAGCTCCAGGCTGGAGGTGGCCACCACAGCCGGGAGCTGGCCGGACTTGAGCGCCTCCTCGATGTGCTTGCGTTCCTCCCGGGAGACGCTGCCGTGGTGGGCGCGCGCGATCACGGGCGCCGCGCCGGTGGCCGCGCCGGACTGGGCCATCACCTCGGCCGGCGGCCGGTTGCGCACCGGACCGGCGGGGCCACCCCAGCTCTGCGCGCCGGACGCCGGGTCACCGTCGCCCGCCGGGTCGTCGCCGGTCGGCAACCCCTCCGGTACGCCGATCGCGCCCTCGCCCGACGCGGATGCGGCCACCGCCTCGGCGGCAAGCTCGTTGAGCCGGGCGCACAGTCGCTCGGCACTGCGCCGGGAGTTGGTGAAGACGATTGTCGAGCGGTGCTGCCCGATGAGCGTGAAGACCCGCTCCTCCACGGCCGGCCAGATCGACGCCCGGCGTGGCCCGGGGCCGCCGAGGTCGTCCTCCGGTGGCTGCTCCTGCTCGTCCAGGCGGGTCATGTCCTCCACCGGGACCTGCACGCTGACCTCGATGGTCTTCGGGGTGGCCGGCTGCACCACGTCGACCGGGCGGGCGCCGCCGAGGAACTGCGCGCAGGCGTCGATCGGCCGGACGGTGGCCGAGAGGCCGATGCGCTGTGCCGGGGCGGGCAGCAACTCGTCGAGGCGTTCGAGGGAGAGGGCGAGGTGGGCGCCGCGTTTGCTGCCGGCCACCGCGTGCACCTCGTCGACGATCACCGTCTGGACGCCGCGCAGCGAGTCGCGAGCCGCGGACGTGAGTAGCAGGAACAGCGACTCGGGGGTGGTGATGAGGATGTCCGGCGGAGTGCGGGCGAAAGCTCGGCGCTCGTCGGCGGGCGTGTCGCCGGTGCGCATGCCGACGGTGATGTCGGGCGGTGCGACGCCCAACCGGGTGGCCGCCTGCCGGATGCCGGCCAGCGGGGCGCGCAGGTTGCGCTCCACGTCGACGGCGAGAGCCTTGAGCGGGCTGACGTAGAGCACGCGGCACCGTTGGCGGGCCTCGGCCGGTGCTGGCTCGCGGGCGAGTCGGTCCAGTGACCAGAGAAAGGCCGCGAGCGTCTTGCCCGAGCCGGTGGGCGCCACCACCAGCGCGTTGCGGCCAGCGGCGACCGACCGCCAGGCGCCGGTCTGCGCGGCGGTCGGGGCGGCGAAGGCGTTGTCGAACCAGGCGCGGGTGGCCGGACCGAACCCGGCCAGCACCGCGCCGGCGTCTGCCTCTGCCCCGGTCACCGGTCCATCGTGCCCCGCCGGTCCGACATCCACGAGCGACCTCACGACGGAATGAGCCAGCAAGAGGCAAAAAGCGTGGAACGTGCGCTTAATACGTTAAGTCTCACTTAACTGCTTGCTTCTGAGGAGCAACATAAAGTAACTTCACTCGCAACGCGAACCGGGGTGAGGTGATCTGATGGCCGGCGAGCAGCGCACTGTCGAACCGGGCACCGACGTGCTGATTCGCAAGGTCGACAGCCACCTCGCCGCGCTCCGCGCCGGTCTGCACGGCCCCGAGCTCGAGCTCGCCGAACGTCTCGCCCACTGTCTGCGCGAGATGGTTCTCTGCACCGCCCAGGCCAGCGCCGCCGACCGGGGTCAGGTCCGCGTTGCCGTGCACTACTTCGTGCTGCGTCGCGAGAGCCGTGGCCGCCTGCTGTCGGTGCGGTCGCTGACCGCCGCCGAGCGGGTGGTCGACCGGGTCGCCCGCCAACTCGGCCGCCTCGACCTGCTGGCCGAGCTACGCCGCGACCGCCCCATCCCCGACGACGCGCAACCCCTCAACAACGCCCTCCTGCACTGACGAGGCCCCACCGCGCCCACCTCGCCTCGCCTCGCCTCGCCTCGCCCCGCCCCGCCCCGCCCGGTCGATCATGGAGTTGTGGTGGGGGGCAAATACCCCGTAAGACACCAAGCCAGGCACCACAACTCCATGATCGACGGGGTCGGGCTGCTCGTTCCCCGTGATCTTGCACTTGCTGTCGCCGCATAGGGGGCATTACGTGCGTCTCGACAGCCGAAACTGCAAGATCGGCGCAGGCGGGGAGGTTGCGAGTCACGCAGGCGGAGAGGTTGCGAGTCCGGGGTGGGGTTGAGGCGCGCTACGGGGTTGGCGGGCGAATTCTGGCAAAACCGCCCGGCGGGGGAGGAACTGGCGTCTGATCGCTGCTAGGCGCCACCGCTGCCACGGGCGTCGGCCATGTCGATCGGGAGCGCAGGTGCTGGTACTGCTCGTCCTCCATCTCGTGGCGGCCCTCGCCGCGCCCGTGCTCGTCCGCTGGTGGGGTCCGCGCGCGTGCTACCCGCTGGCGCTCGCGCCGGCCGCCGCGTTCTGCTGGGCGGTGGCTCGCACCCCGGCCGTCGCCGACGGTGGGGCGGTGGTCGAGACGTACCCGTGGATCCGGCAGTTGGGCCTCGACATCGCGTTCCGGCTCACCACGCTGTCCTGGCTGATGACGCTGCTGATCGGCGGCGTCGGCGCGCTGGTGCTGGTTTACAGCGCCCGCTACTTCGGTGCCGGTTCCATCGGGCTGGCGCAGTTCGCCGCGGTCCTGGTCGCGTTCGCGGGCGCGATGCTCGTCCTGGTCTTCGCTGACGACCTGCTGCTGCTCTACGTCGGCTGGGAGCTGACCACGATCTTCTCGTACCTGCTGATCGGGCACAGCACCGAACGGCGGTCCAGTCGCTGGGCGGCGGCGCAGGCGTTGACAGTCACCACGCTGGGCGGCCTCGCCATGCTGGTCGGCTTCATCATGCTGGGCGAGCACGCCGGCACCTACCGCTGGTCGCAGATCAGCGCGCAGCCACTGCCCGGCGGCGGGTACCTGGTGGGCGCCGTGCTGCTGATCCTGGCCGGTGCGCTGTCCAAGTCGGCGGTGCTGCCGTTCAGCTCGTGGCTGCCGGTGGCGATGGCGGCACCCACGCCGGTCAGCGCCTACCTGCACGCCGCCGCCATGGTCAAGGCCGGCGTCTACCTGGTCGGGCTGCTCGCGCCGACGCTCGCCACTGTCGGCCCGTGGCGGCCGGTGGTGCAGGTCGCCGGCGTGGCGACCATGCTGCTCGGCGGGTGGGCCGCGCTGCGCCAGACCGACCTCAAGCTGCTGCTGGCGTACGGGACTGTCAGTCAGCTCGGTCTGCTGGTCGCGGTGACCGGCTCGGGGACACCGGACGCCGCGCTGGCCGGCACCGCGATGCTGCTGGCGCACGCCCTGTTCAAGGCGGCGCTGTTCCTTGTCGTCGGCATCATCGACCACGGTGCCGGCACCCGTGACCTGCGCGAGCTGTCCGGGCTGCGGCACTGGTCCCGGCCGCTGTTCGTGGTCGCCGTGCTGGCCGCGGCGTCGATGGCCGGTGTGCCGCCGCTGGTCGGCTTCGTGGCCAAGGAGGCGGTGTTCGGGGCGTTCACCGACCAGCCACTGCTCCTCACCGGTCTGGTCGCCGGGACGGTGCTCACCGTCGCGTACAGCGCCCGCTTCCTCTGGGGCGCGTTCGCCGACCGGCCCGGTGTGGCGCCGGTCCCGCCGGGGCCGATCGCCGCGTCGCTGCTGGTCCCGCCTGCGGTGCTCGCCGGTGTCGGTCTGCTCGCCGGTCCGGCCGCGAGCGTGCTCGACGACCTGCTGCGCCCGTACGCCGATCTGCTCGGCGGGGTCGACACGCACCTGGCGCTCTGGGCCGGGCCGACCCCAGCGCTCGGCCTGTCAGTGCTGGCGCTCGTCGGCGGCGGCCTGCTCTTCGCCGTGCGCGGGCCGCTCACCCCGGTGCTGGCCCGGCTCCGATCGCCGGTGCGGGGAAACCAGGGGTACGAGTGGGTCATCGGCCGGTTCGACCGGCTGGCCATCGAGGTCACCAGCGCCACCCAGCGCGGCTCACTGCCGCAGTATCTGGGCATCATCCTGGTCACCCTGGTGCTGGTGCCGGGCGCGGCGATGTTCTCCGCCAGCCCCTGGCGGGCGCGGATTCCGCTCTGGGACAGCGCGCTGCAACCGGTGGTCGTCGTGGTGATCACGGTGGCGGCGGTGCTGGCGGTCGGCGCCCGTCGCCGGCTGACCGCGATGCTGCTGGTGGGCATGACCGGCTACGGCACGGCGATGTTGTTCGTGCTGCACGGAGCGCCCGATCTGGCGCTCACCCAGTTTCTGGTGGAAACGTCGACGATCGCGGTCTTCGTGCTGGTGCTCCGTCGCCTGCCGGAGCGGTTCTCGGCCCGTCCGCTGCGCCGTACCCGCTGGGCCCGTCGGGTGATCGGGGTCGCGGCCGGGGTGGTGGCCGCCGGGTTGGCCCTCACTGCCGTCGGCGCACGGCGGGCACCGGACATCTCCGCCGCCTTCCCCGACCTGGCGGTGGCGCACGGGTACGGCCGCAACGTGGTCAACGTGACCCTTGTCGACATCAGGGCCTGGGACACGATGGGCGAGCTGGCGGTGCTGGTGGTGGCCGCGACCGGGGTGGCCAGCCTGATCTTCGAGCGCTCCCGCACCGGGCCGCGGCCGCGGCGGCCCGGTTCCGAGCAGGGGGAGGGTGGACGCGGCCGGCCGGTCTGGCTGCGCGGTGGTCCGACCCTCTACGAGGAGCGCCGCTCGATCGTGTTGGAGGTGGTCACCCGGCTGATCTTTCACACCGTCGTGTTGTTCTCGCTGTTCCTGCTCTTCTCCGGGCACAACGCGCCGGGTGGCGGGTTCGCCGGCGGGCTGGTGGCGGGTCTCGCCCTGGTGGTGCGCTATCTGGCTGGCGGCCGGTACGAGCTGACCGAGGCGGCCCCGATCGGCGCCGGCGCGATTCTCGGGGCCGGGCTGGCCATGGCTGTCGGCAGTGGCGTGGTGGCGCTGCTGGTTGGCGGGTCGGTGCTGGAGAGCGCGAAGGTCGACCGGGCCCTGCCACTGATCGGCGACGCCCATCTGGTCACGTCGCTCTTCTTCGACATCGGCGTCTACCTGGTCGTGATCGGGTTGGTGCTGGACATTCTGCGCAGCCTCGGTGCCGAGGTGGACCGGCACATCGAGGCCACCGGCACAGCTGCCGGCGGGTTGGCCGTCGACAAGGGGGACCGGGCGTGAGCGCGAGGAGTGAGCCGGGTTTGCGAGCCCCGCAGTCGCGAACAGGGGTGGCGCGGTGAGCGCGAGGAGTGAGCCGGGTTTGCGAGCCCCGCGGTCGCGAACAGGGGTGGCGCGGTGAGCGCGAGGAGTGAGCCGGGTTTGCGAGCCCCGCGGTCGCGAACAGAGGTGGCGCTGTGACGCGGAGCGGTGCGGGGCCGACGTTGGTGCTGGTGCTGGCCGTCGCGGTGCTGGTCGGGTGCGGTGTGATCCTGCTGTTGGAGCGCAGCCTGACCCGGATCCTGCTCGGGGTGGTCATGCTCGGCAACGGGGTGAACCTGTTGATCCTGTTGGGCGGGCGGTCGGGCGGGGCGCCGGTCGTCGGCACCGGTCCGGTGGACCGGATGAGCGACCCGCTGCCGCAGGCGATGGTGTTGACCTCCATTGTGATCACCTTCGGGTTCACCGCGTTCCTGCTCGCTGTGGCGTACCGCAGCTGGTATCTCTCCGGCGACGACGAGGTGCCCGACGACCTGGAGGACCGGCAGATCATCCGGCGGGCCGGGCGCAACGAGGTGGGTGCTGTCGATCGCGGTGGGGAGGGCCCGAACGGCGATCCGGAGCAGGTCGATCCCGAGCCAGCCCGCCGCCGGTTACGACGCGGGGACGAGTCGTGATGCGCGCCCTGGTGCCACTGCCGGTGGTGGTGCCGCTGCTCGGCGCGGCGCTGACCCTGCTGCTGGCCGGGAAGCCCCGACTCCAGCGCGCGATCAGTGTGTTGTGCCTGAGCGGCACGCTCACGGTGGCGGTGCTGCTGCTGGTGCAGGCGTACCGGCACGGGCCGGTGGTGGTGGCGGTCGGTGGGTGGCCGGCGCCGGTCGGCATCGTCCTGGTGGCCGATCAACTGGCCGCGCTGATGCTGGTGGTCTCCTCGGCGGTGACCCTCTGCGTGCTGTTCTACTCGATCGGCCAGGGTCGCAGCGATACCAGCGAGAGCTCGCCGGTGTCGATCTTCCACCCGACGTACCTGGTGCTCACCGCCGGCGTCACCAACGCGTTCCTGGCTGGTGACCTGTTCAACCTCTTCGTCGGGTTCGAGATCCTGCTGGCCGCGAGCTTCGTGCTGATCACCCTGGGGGGCACCGAGACCCGGATCCGGACCGGGTCGACGTACGTGGTGGTCAGCATCCTCTCCTCGATGATCTTCCTGACCTCGGTGGGTCTGGTGTACGCGGCCACCGGCACGCTCAATCTCGCCCAGCTCGCCCAGCGTCTCGACGACCTGCCCGACGGTGTCCGACTGGCCCTGGAGTTGATGCTGCTACTGGCCTTCGCGGTCAAGGCGGCGGTCTTCCCCCTGTCGGCCTGGCTGCCGGACAGCTACCCCACCGCGCCGGCCCCGGTCACCGCCGTCTTCGCGGGTCTGCTCACCAAGGTGGGCGTCTACGCGATCATCCGTACCGAGACGTTGCTGTTTCCCGGTGGGCGTGCCCACATCCTGCTCATGGTCGTCGCCGGACTGACCATGGTGATCGGCATCCTCGGTGCGGTGGCCCAGTCCGACCTGAAGCGACTCTTCTCGTTCACACTGGTCAGTCACATCGGCTACATGATCTTCGGGGTGGCGTTGAGCACCGCCGCCGGCCTCTCCGGCGCGATCTTCTACGTGGTGCACCACATCACCATCCAGACCACGCTGTTCCTCGTCGCCGGGCTGGTCGAGGAACGTGCCGGCAGCACCGACCTGCGTCGTATCGGAGGGCTGGCCAGGGTGGCGCCGCTGCTGGGTGTGCTCTTCTTCATCCCGGCCATGAACCTCGCCGGAGTGCCACCGTTCTCCGGCTTTCTCGGCAAGCTCGGTCTGCTCCAGGCCGGGGTGGCCGCCGGCGGGCCGCTGCCCGGGGTGCTGGTCGCGGCCGGGACGCTGACCAGCCTGCTCACCCTGTACGTGGCGTCCCGGGTGTGGAACATCGCCTTCTGGCGCTCGCCCCGGCTGGCCACCAGCAAGCCGGTCGTTCAGTTGCCGCGGCTGATGGTCGGCGCCACAGTTGCCCTGGTCGCCATCGGGCTGGCGTTGACAGTGCTGGCCGGTCCGCTCTTCGACGTCACCGCCGACGCTGCCGCGGACCTGCGGCTGCGCACCCCGTACGTCCGTGCCGTGCTGCCGGACGGTGTGCCGTGACGGGCTCCCCGGAGCCGGCTCCCGACGCCCCCGGGCCCGCCGTGGTGGGGCGGGGCCGGCTCGGGCGCTGGCGGGACCAGGCGGTGGCGCTCGGGTGGCTGGTGGTGGTCTGGAACCTGCTCTGGGGCGACATCAACTGGGCCAACCTGGTCGGTGGCCTGCTGGTGGGTGCGGCCGTGCTGGTGTTCTACCCGCTGCCGGCGGTCAGCTTCGGTGGCCGGTTGCGACCGTGGCCGCTGCTGGCGTTCGCGGGTCGGTTCGCCGTCGAGCTTGTCAGCGCGAGCCTGCACATCGCCCGGATCGCCGTGCAGCCCGGCTACCGACCGCGTGGGGCGATCATCGCGGTCCGGTTGCGGGTGGCCACCGACCTGAACCTGGCGCTCACCGCCGAGGTGGTCTCGTTGGTGCCGGGCACGTTGATCCTCGAGGTGGACCGGGACTCCGGAACGCTCTACCTGCACGTCCTGGACACCCACGGCCCCGCCGACCTCGGCGTGGCCCGGGCCCGCGCGCTCGCCGTCGAGCGGCGGATCGTCCGCGCGGTCGGCTCCACCAGCGAGCTGCGCCGACTTGACGTCACCTCACCCGAGAAGGGAACCCGCCCGTGACCACCTTCCTGGCCGTCGTCCTCACCGCACTGCTGTCGGTCACCGCGCTCCTCGCGCTGGCCCGTCTCTACCGTGGCCCGTCGCTGGTGGACCGGGTGATCGCCGCGGACATGCTGCTCGCCACGATGGTCGGCGCGGTGGGCGCCGAGGCGGCGGTCAACCGGCACGCCACCACGCTGCCCGTGCTGGTGGTGCTCTCCCTGCTCGGCTTCGTGGGCTCGGTGTCGCTGGTCCGCTTCGCCGTCCGGGAGCAGCAGTGATCGCGACGATCGCGGACTGGCTCGGCGCCGGTTGTCTGGTGGCCGGCGCGCTGCTCGCCCTGGCCGCCGGGATCGGCGTACTGCGTTTCCCGGACGCGCTGTCCCGGATGCACGCGGCCACCAAGCCGCAGGTGCTGGGGGTGCTCCTGTTGCTGCTGGGCATCGCGTTGCGGCTGCGGTCCCCGGCCGACCTGGGAATGATCCTGCTGGTGGCTGTCTTCCAGTTGGCGACCGCGCCGGTGGCCGCGCAGATGATCGGGCGGGCCGCGTACCGGTCGGGGCGGCTCGACCGGAGTCTGCTCGACGCCGATGAGCTGGCCGAACGCGGACCAGGCAGCGGGTCGGCGGGCCCGGCGTGACGACCGCCACGGGCCGGGCCTGCCGACCCGGCGGGACGCTGGAGGCGTCCGCTGAACCGGACGTTGCGCTCCTTCGGCCCACCCCCAGCGGAGTCCCAGGCAGCGCCGATAAAATGACGGCATGATCGACTCTTCTGCCCAGGAGGGCAGCAGTAGCCAGCCGGGTCGTGCCCGGCATATCCCCGTACCGACGACCCCGGGAGCCCTGAGCGACCCGTGTTGATCGTCGTTGGTCTCCTTCTGATCACCATTCTCACTGCCGCCACCGGCTACTTCGTGGCGCAGGAGTTCGGCTACGTGGCAGTGGACCGGGGCAAGCTGCGCCAGCTCGCCGATGACGGCGATCAGGCCGCCGCCCGGGCCCTTACCGTCACCAGCCGCCTCTCCTTCATGCTCTCCGGTGCCCAACTCGGCATCACCGTCACCGCGCTGCTGGTCGGCTACGTCGCCGAGCCGTACCTGGGCGGTGGTCTCGCCGACCTGCTCGGCGTGGCCGGCGTCAGCGAGGCGGTCAGCCTGCCGCTGTCGGTGGCGCTGGCCCTGGTCATCGCCACCATCGTGCAGATGGTCCTCGGTGAGCTGGCCCCGAAGAACCTGGCCATCGCCCGGGCCGAACAACTGGCCCGGGCGCTGAGCCGCTCCACCCTGATCTACCTCGCCGTCGCCGGGCCGCTGATCCGGCTCTTCGACCGGGCCTCGGTCCGGCTGCTGCGCCGCATCGGCATCGAGCCGATCGAGGAACTGCCCAGCGGCGCCACCCCGGCGGACCTGGAACAGATCATCGCCGAGTCCCGCGAGGAGGGCAGCCTCGATGCCGAGATGTCCACGCTGCTCGACCGAGGTCTGGACTTCCGCGAACTGACAGCCGGCGAGGCCATGGTGCCGCGCGTCGACGTGCACACCGTCCGGGGGCACGAACCGGTGAGCCGGGTGGTCGAGCTGCTGGACACCGGCCACTCCCGCTTCCCGGTACGCGGTGCGGAGGGCGTCGACGACCTGCTCGGCATCGTCGGCATCGCCGACGTGCTCGGCGTACCCCCGGCGGAGCGGGCCACCACCCCGGTGAGCGCGGTGGCCGGGCCGCCGCTGCTCGTGCCGGAGACGTTGCCCCTGCCGACGGTGCTCGACCGCCTGCGGTCCGGGCACCGGCAGATGGCGTGCGTGGTCGACGAGTACGGCGGCTTCGCCGGTGTCATCACGCTGGAGGACATCGCCGAGGAGCTGGTCGGCCCGATCCGCGACGAGGACGACCCACCGGAGCGGGCACCGGCCCGGCAGGACGACGGGTCCTGGGTGGTGCCGGCCCGCTGGCGGATCGACGAGGTCGCCGACAGCACCGGCATCGCCCTGCCCGAGGCCCCCGAGTACGACACCCTGTCCGGGTTGGTGATGCGGGAGCTGGGCCGGGTGCCCGAGGTCGGTGACCGGCTGGAGATCAGCCTGCAGCCGGAGGGCGCGGACGGCGAGGACAACGAGATGGAGCCCCGGGCGTTGGTCGAGGTGCTGGCCGTGGACCGGCACGTGGCCGACTCGGTGCGGTTGCAGCTGACCAAACCCGAGGTGACCGCATGAGCCCCGGGATCGCACTGTTCAGTTCGGTGATCCTGCTGGCGCTGAACGGGTTCTTCGTGGCCGCCGAGTTCGCCCTGGTGGCCAGCAAGCGCTACCGCCTGGAGCAGGCGGCGGCGAACGGTGGCCGGGCGGCACGCGCCGCGCTGGACGGCGTCCGCGAGTTGTCGCTGATGCTGGCCGGCGCGCAGCTCGGCATCACGTTGTGCACACTGGGTCTCGGCGCGCTGGCCGAGCCGGCGATCGAGCACCTGCTCAGCCCCCTGCTGCACGCGGTGGGCATACCGGACGCGGCCAGTCACCTGATCGCCCTGGTCTTCGCCCTCGGGGTGGTGACCTTCCTGCACCTGGTGGTGGGGGAGATGGCACCGAAGTCGTGGGCGATCACCGACGCGGAGCGCTCGGCGACGCTGCTCGCGTTGCCGTTCCGCGCCTTCGCCCGGGTTTCCCGGCCGGTGCTCTCCGCGCTGAACGCCCTGGCCAACGCGATCCTGCGGCTGTTCGGCGTCAATCAGCAGGACCAGCTCGCCCAGGTGCACGGCCCGGACGAGCTGCGGATCCTGCTGGAGCAGTCCCGAGAGCACGGGCTGCTCGGCGCCGAGCAGCACCAACTGCTGACCAGCATGCTGGAGTTGCAGGGCACCTCGGTGGCGCAGGTGATGGAACCGTTCTCGACCATGGTCACCGTCCGCCGGGACGACCCGGCCGAGCGGATCGAAGAGGTCAGCCGGGGCAGCGGCCGATCCCGGCTCGCGGTACTCGACGAGGCGGGCGACGTGTGCGGGCTCGTGCACGTGCGGGAGGCGGTACGGGTGGTGACCACCGGCCGGGTCGCCACCGCCGGGGAGCTGATGACCCCCGCGTTCACCCTGCCGGCGACGTCCTCGGTCACCGAGGCGGTGGCGGCGATGCGGGCCCGGCAGTCGCAGCTCGCGCTGGTCCGCAATGGCGGTGGCCCGGCCCGGCCGATCGGGTTCGTGGCCCTGGAGGACCTCCTCGAGGAGGTCATCGGGGAGTTCGACGACGAGACCGACACGGTTCCGCGCGGGCGTCGGTTGCGCTGACCTGCCGACCCGGCCGCACTGATGAAGTGCGGCCGGGTCAACGCTCGCCCCGGCGGCGGGCTTGAGCCGACCCCGACCGGGTAGGCGCGCCTGGTGGGGCCGGCGGGGCCCCGTCCCGGGAGGGGGCGCGCGGTGCGGCTGACGGGAGTGTCACCGGAATCCGGTGGCACCGGGCTCTCCGTGCAGACCACGCTGCCCAACCCGAGTACCCGCCCGGGCCTGCGCCTGCCCGGGCGGGTGACCCTCGCGGCCGGCCCGGAGGACGTGCTGGTGCGGCACATCCGACTTGGCCTCGTCACCACTGTCGAGCCGGACGATCCGGCCGCGGCCCGACGTCTCATGCAGTTTCACCACCTGCCGATCGCCGGCCGGTTCGTCGTACCGGCCGGTCGGCGGCGGGCTGTCGACTTCGCGTTCCCGCTGCCGTGGGAGACCCCGGTGACCACCTTCGGCGGGGTGCCGCTGCTGAGCCTGCGGATGGGCCTGCGGACCGAAGTGTCGCTCGACCCCGACCTCGACCAGGGGGCGATGGTGCCGGTGTTCGTGCATCCGATCCCCACCCAGCAGCACGTGCTGGCGGCGCTGGACACGCTGGGCTTCATGATCCGCCAGTCCGGGTTGCAGGAGGGCGGGTTGCCGGGGGTGGAGCACACCCTGCCGTTGCACCAACGCTGGGGTTACTGGGTGGGGCCGCTCTACGCCGGCCCGATCACCGAGCTGGAAGTGATCTTCGTGACCAACTCGGCGGGCCTGGAGGCGATCCTCTGGATGGATCGCCGGCTGGCGCTGGCCGGAATCACCCACCAGAGCATCAGCCGGTTCCGGATCTGGCACGAGGACGCCGACCGGCGGGACTGGGTCGCCACCGTCGACGGCTGGATCCGCCAGGCGATCAACCGGCACGCCGCCGCGGCCGCGCACGCCGACTGGTCCGCGCAGATCACCGGGTCCGCCCACGTCAGCCGCCATCCCGACGAGCCGATCCGTCCGGGCTACGGCCTGGGCGGCACCGCCGGCGGCGCGGGCGTGGGAGGCGGCGGCTCCGGCGGCGACGGCACCTAACCCCACCCCCACCCCACCCCCACCCGCGCCCCCGCGCCCCCGCCCTCCCACCCCCGCGATCTTGCAGTTTCTGCGGCGACAAACCAGCTCAGAGTGCGCGTTTCGACGACCGAAAGTGCAAGATCGCGGCGGGCTGGCCGGCGCTGGCGGGGTGGGGGTTAGCCGGCGCTGGCGGTGGCCAGCTTGAGGCTGAAGGCCAGGAACAGGGCTGCCACGGCCGTGGTGCCACCCGCCGCCAGGCGGCGGCGTTGGCGGAACTGGGCGGCCAGGAAGGTGCCCGCGAAGATCAACGCGGTCAGGTAGAGCGCGCTGGTCACCTGCGCGATCAGCCCGAGCAGCAGGAACGACAGCGCCGGCCAGGCGTAGCCGGGGTCGACGAACTGGATGAAGAACGAGATGAAGAACAGGATCGCCTTCGGGTTCAGCAGGCTGATCACCAGCGCCTTGCGGAACGGGCTGCGCATCGCCGCCGGCTCCGCGGCGTCGATGAGCCGCGGCGTGCTCGGGTCGTTGCGGTCGCGCCAGCGCCGCACGGCGCCGAGCAGCATGGTCACCCCTACATAACCGAGGTACGCGGCACCGGCGTACTTGATCACCATGAACAGCGGCGGGTACGCCTTGAGCAGCGACGCCACCCCGGCGGCGGAGAGGAACATCAGCACCCCGTCGCCGACGAACACCCCACCGGCGGCCCGGTAGCCGACCGCGACGCCCCGCTTGGCCGCCGTGGAGAGCACGAAGAGTGAGTTCGGCCCGGGCAGCAGGATGATGGCCACGGTGCCCAGCACGTACGTCCAGATGTCGGTGATCCCCAGCACGCCCGCCATCATCACGCCACCGGTGCCGTCCGCAGAAGTCTTTCTCGCAGCCTGGCCTGTGCGTTCGGCCACTCGTCGACTGTCATCGAGTACTGCACGGTGTCCCGCCAGGAGCCGTCCGGGCGTTGCCGGTGCATCCGCAGCACCCCTTCCCGGGTCGCGCCGAGCCGTTCGATGGCCGCCTGGGAGCGGACGTTGCGGATGTCGGTGTGCCAGGCGACCCGTACCGCGCCCAGGTCGTCGAAGGCCCGGCTGAGCAGCAGCAGCTTGGCCTCGGTGTTGATTCCGGTACGCCACCACTGCCGGCCGAGGAAGGTGTGCCCGATGGCCACCGCCCGCCGCTCCGGGTCGATGTCGTAGTAGGAGGTGCTGCCCACCACCGCCCCGGTCGTCGCGCACCGCTGCACCCAGGCCACCCGTTCGCCCCGGTGCTGGGCGGCCAGGGCGGCGCCGATCACCTCGGCCGTTTCGGCGGGGGCGGTGGGCGGCGCGACGCTGAGGTGCCGCCACACCACGGGGTCCGCGGTGGCGGCGTGCAACTCGTCGGTGTGGGCCAGCTCCAGCGGCTCCAGCCGAACGTGCTCGCCGTGCAGCGGCACCGGGTCGTGCCAGGGCGTGCGGGGCGTGCGCAGGTACGCCGGCAGCGGCGCGGTGACTCCGGCGTCCGGCTCGGGCGCCCCGGCGGTCAGTCGCAGCGGCAGTACGCCGGCCCAGTGCGGCAGGTCCAGGTCGGCCTCGTCCTCGCGGACGCCGCCGGTGCGCGCCCGGACGGACACCTCGCGCAGTGGCAGTGCCAGTACGGCGGTCTCGGCCAGTTCGCGACGGCTGGGCGGACGGGTGGCGGTGCTGCGTCCCGCGCCGACCTTCTCGACCAGCGCGGTGAGCATGGCGAGCTTCTCCCGCTCGTCGGTGACCAGTCGGGCGGTGCCGTGCGCGACGACCGAGCGGTAGTTGGCGCTGTGGTGGAACTGGGAGCGGGCGTAGACGAGCCCGTCGAGCAGTGTCACCGCGACGCAGACCGGCAACCCGTCGTCGCCCCGGGCGGCGAGCAGCGGCCGACTGCCGGTGGAGCCGTGCAGGTAGAGCGTGTCGCCGATGCGGACGTGCAGGGTGGGCAGCACCCGTGGCTGGCCGTCGACCGTGAAGCTGAGCGCGCAGTCGTACGCCTCGTCGAGCAGGGCGTGGGCGGCGGCCTGGTCGTAGCTCATCTTGTCGCGGGAGCGGTGGGGTGTGGTCCGGGCGGTGGGTGGATACATGCGCGCGCCCCTTTGTTCTAGTACAATCTCTTATTTGTGTCAGCACGCTATCAGCTCACCGGTACGACAGCCGTCGAGATTTCGGCCAGCATCGAGTCGGGCATCCGTACCGGCGCCCTGTCACCGGGGGCCGCGCTGCCGCCCGTGCGGGCACTCGCCGCCGAGTTGGGGGTCAGCCCCGCCACCGTCGCCCGCGCCTACCAGGAGTTGCGCCAGCGTGGCCTGCTCGCCACCGCCGGTCGGCACGGCACCCGGGTACGCCCCCGCCCGCCGGTGGCCGCCCGCCGCTCCGCACTGCGCCCCCCACCGTTGCCCGGTGCCCGAGACCTGTCCCGGGGTGAACCCGACCCCCGTCTGCTGCCCCCGCTGGGCCCGCACCTGGCGGCGCTCGCCATCGAGAACGGCCCTTCGGTCGGTTACTCCGATGCCGGAGTGCTGCCCGAACTGGCCGAGGTGGCCCGTGCCCGGCTGCGCGCCGACGGCGTACCGGCCGGGGAGTTGACGCTCACCGGCGGTGCGCTGGACGGCATCGAGCGGTTGCTCGGCGCCCACCTGCGCCCCGGCGACGCGGTGGCGGTCGAGGACCCGGGCTGGGCCAACCTGCTCGACCTGGTCGCCGCGCTGGGCCTGCGCCCGATCGGCGTACCACTGGACGACGAGGGGCCGCTGGTCGCCGGGGTGGCCGCGGCGCTCGCCGCCGGAGCGCGGGCGCTGATCGTCACCAGCCGGGCGCAGAATCCGACCGGCGCCGCCGTCTCCGCGGCCCGCGCCGAGGCGCTGCGGACACTGCTCGCCGGCCGACGGGACCTGCTGCTGATCGAGGACGACCACGCGGCCGAACTGGCCCGCGTACCCCTGCACCCGCTCGCCGGTGCGACAGCGAGTTGGGCCTTCCTCCGTTCGGTGAGCAAGCCCTTCGGCCCGGACCTGCGGATGGCGGTGCTGGTCGGCGACGAGACGACAGTGGCCCGGGTGAGCGGCCGTACCCGGGTCGGCGCCGGCTGGGTCTCCACGGTGCTGCAACGCCTGGTGCTCGCCCTGTGGCGGGACCCAGCGGTCACCGAGTTGGTGCAGCGGGCTGCGCAGAGCTACGAGCAGCGCCGCGATGGGTTGCTCGCCGCGCTGGCCGAGCACGGCCTGGCCGCACACGGTCGCAGCGGCATCAACGTCTGGCTGCCGGTCGCGGACGAGACCAGCACGGTGACCGCGCTCCGCGACGCGGGTTGGGCGGTGGCCCCCGGCGCGCTCTACCGGATCGCCGCCCCGCCGGCCCTGCGCATCACAGTCAGCTCCCTGGACACCGCCGACCTGGCCCCCTTGGCGGCGGCCCTGGCCCAAGCCGAAAACCCACCCCCCTCCCAGGGCTTCCCCACCTAACCCCCCCGCGCCCCCGCGCCCCCGCGCCCCCGCGCCCCCGCCCCCCGCCCCCCGCCCCCCGCCCCGCGCCCCCCGCGATCGTGGGGGGTGTGTTGGGCGAATGTCGGTCCGGTGCCGATTGGTCCGGGGCGGAAGTGCAAGATGGCGGGG
>NZ_JBFASO010000005.1:64180-395954 GCF_040677775.1 Micromonospora sp. NPDC053740 | reverse complement strand
GCGGGCCTGGCCGCCGGAGCTGCGCAGTTCCAACACACGACCGGACTGGCATCCCCCGCCCCCCGCCCCTCGCCCCCCGCGATCTTGCAGTTTGTGTTGGCCGAATGTCGGACCTGTGCATATTGGTCCGGGCAGAAAGTGCAAGATCGCGGGGATTCGGGGCGGCGGGGACGGGTATGCGGGCGCCCGGAGGTGGGGGACATGGCTTCTGGTGGGGCTCGTAAGGGGATCTGGATCGCGGTGGCGGTGGCGATCATCATCGTCATCATCGTGCTGATCGCGATCGCGTCCGGCGGCGACGGAGGCGGAAACGGGTACTGACGCGTCGTGGCCGGGGTGCCGGGGCGTATCCGGCGGCGAGCATCGAACGGGTATATAACAGTCGGCATGGCCGAGCAGACCGGGAGTGCTCCGGGCGCCCAGCGGTTCATCCCGCCCGACGCCGACACCATCGACGACCTGCGTACCGCCGCCGGCGCCTGCCGGGGCTGCGAGCTGTACCGGGACGCCTCGCAGACGGTCTTCGGCCGGGGTGACGAGAGCGCCCGCGTGGTGCTGGTCGGCGAGCAGCCCGGCGACATGGAGGACCAGAAGGGGCTGCCCTTCGTCGGCCCGGCCGGACGCCTGCTGCGCCGCGCGGTCGACGACGCCGGGCTGGACCCGGGTCACCTATACCTCACCAATGCCGTAAAACACTTCCGCTTTGAGCTGCGTGGCAAGCGGCGGATCCACCAGACCCCGGACCAGGTGCACATCACCGCCTGCCGTCCCTGGTTGGTCGCCGAGTTCGCCCGGCTGCGTCCGGAGATCGTGGTGGTGCTCGGCGCTACCGCCGCCAAGGCGCTGCTCGGCCCGTCCTTCCGGGTCACCCGGCAGCGGGGCGAGCTGCTGCCCTGGCCGGAGTCGGCCCAACACCCCGCGGACTTCGAGCAGGTGCCGGTGGACAACGCCGGAAAGCGGGCCGACGCGCCGCAGGCTCGGCTGCTGGCCACCATCCACCCGTCCGCCGTCCTGCGGGCCGACGACCAGGACAAGGCGTACGAGGGCCTGGTCGCCGACCTCACCGTCGTCACCCGCGCCCTGCCCGGCTGACCGGCGACCCGCGAGCGGCAGTGCGCGCCGCAGTGACCTGTTCAGATCTTGGACACTTTCCGTCAGCCGATGACGGAAACTGTCCAAGATTGACAGTGCGTCGCGGATCGCGTGCGTGGGTAACGGGGGTCGATGGACGTAGACAATGTGGAGCGTCGTGCGGATGCGCCGGCAGTGGCCGCCGGGCGTCGCGGGGGAGTGAGGCGGTTCTTCGAGCGGGCGACCGGTTTGCAGCTCATGGCCGTGTACTGGGTGCCGATGACGGTGCTCATCGGGCTGCCGCTGCGCTGGCTCTTCGACCGACAGGAGTCACTTGTCGAGGCCGTACTGGGCGCCGCTCTGAACACCGTCTGGATCGGCCCCTCGATCTATCTGGGGCAGCGCGCGGTGGGCGAGGCCCGGCAGGATCCCGAGGGGTACCCGTTGCGCCAGGCAGTGCGCACCGGCGCCGTGCCCGAGGACGACACGGTACGGGCCGACCTGCCCGGCTATCTCGCCGGGCAGCGGCGGGCCACCTGGGCGGCGCTGCTGTCCGTCCTGGGCATCTCCCTCGGGCTGATCCTGCTGGCTCTGCTCGCCGCCGACAACGAGGGCTTCGCGGTGATCTTCGGCGTGGTCGCCGCCGTCAGTGCGGCCGTCGCCGCGCTCACACTGACTCGGATCGGTCGGCTGGCATCCCTGCTGGACGCTCCCAACCCACCGGAAACACCAGGATCGCCTGGATAGAACGGCTCAGCCGCCCGCCGTGATCCCGCTGAACACGTCCTTGACGGTGGTCAACAGCGCCGCTCACCCGGCACATGGGTGTGGGCGACCCCGTTCCGGCGAAACCCACTGCCGCTGGTCGGTGCGGGTGCGCGAGGATGAGGCACCCCTTCCGACAGGAGCGCCGATGGCGACCGACCTGACCGCGCCGCGTACCGCAGCCCGACCCGACGTCGCGTCGATCCAGCGGCGTACCCTGCGGCTGCTCTTCACCACCCAGATCATCGGCGGGGTCGGTGTGACCATCGGCATCGCCGTGGGCGCGCTGCTCGCGGCCCGGATCGCCGGGACCGCGGTGGCCGGTGTCGCGCAGAGCGCCGGGGTGGTCGGCGCCGCGCTGCTCGCCGTCCCGGTCACCCGCATCATGGCGCGGCACGGCCGCCGGCCGGGTCTGGTGCTGGCGTACGCGGTAGGCGCCGTCGGTGGCCTGCTGGTGGTGCTGGCCGCTGCCACCCGCTGGGTGCCGCTGCTCTTCCTCGGCATGCTGCTCTTCGGCGGGGGCACCGCAGCGAATCTCCAGGCCCGTTACACGGCGGTGGATCTCGCCGAGCCGGCCCGCCGGGGGCGGCAGCTCTCCCTGATCGTCTGGGCCACCACCATCGGTGCGGTGGCCGCGCCGAACTTCGCCGCGCTGGCCGACCGGGTCACCACCGGCTGGGGGTTGCCCCCGCTGGCCGGCCCGTTCGCGTTCAGCGCGGCAGCGTTCGTGCTGGCTGCCGTCGTACTCCTCGGGTTGCTCCGGCCCGACCCGCTGCTCACGGCGCGGCGGCTCGCGGCGGCCGACGCACCGGCCGCCGATGTGCCGCCGGCCGCCGACGCGACGGCGACAGCGGTGGCGGCCGAGGCGCCGGCGGCAGGTGGCGGCGCGACCTCGGCCGCCGTGCCGGTCGCGCGCCGCGCGCCGCGCGGCGCCGGGATGCGTGCGGCCTGGTCGGTGGTACGCGGACAGCCCGCCGCCCGACTCGGCATCGCCGCCGTGGCGGTGGGTCACCTGGTGATGGTGGCGGTGATGGCGATGACTCCGGTCCGGCTCGGTGAGTCGCACGCCGACGCCGACGTGTTGCGGCTGGTCGGCATCGTGCTGAGCCTGCACATCGCCGGCATGTACGCGTTCTCCCCGGTGGTCGGGTGGCTCACCGACCGGTTCGGTCGACGGGCGGTGATCCTCGGTGGGGTCGGGCTGCTGCTGGCCGCCTGCGCTGTCGCCGGCACCGCCGGGCATCACACGCCTCGACTCTCGGTCGGTCTGGTTCTGCTCGGGTTGGGCTGGTCGGGGACGATGGTGGCCGGCTCGACCCTGCTGTCCGAGTCGGTGGCGGCGGAGGTGCGGCCGAGCGTCCAGGGGCTGTCCGACCTGATCATGGGGTTGGCCGGGGCCGGCGCCGCAGTGGTCAGCGGGTTTGTCATGCAGTTCGCCGGATATCCCGTGCTCACCCTGCTCGCGGCGGTCGCGGCGGTGCCCCTGGTGGCGCTAGCGTTGCGCCCGGTGCCGACCGGGGCACCGGACGAGGAGGGCTGATCACTGTGCGGCTGACCGATTTCTGGACGCGGCTGGACGAGGCGTTCGGGCCCGGCTATGCGGCCAGCATCGCCCGCGATCAGGTGCTGTCCCAGCTCGGCGGGCGGACCATCGAGCAGGCCCTGGCATCGGGGGAGCAGACGCACGTGGTGTGGCGGGCGGTGTGTGCCGCGTACCCCGACCGGGTGCCCGCTCGACTACGCTGAGCAGCCTTTTCGCCGGTTCCGCGTGTCGCTTGTCTAGTCGTACACCTGTTCGGCTATTGTCCACAGCGGGGTGCTCGTCCACAGCTCGCGGCCCGTCGGCTGGTTTTCTGTCGGACCTAGCGCCTAGCGTGTCCGCGTGACGCGAAGCTCAGCAAAGACGCCGGCGAAGGCAGGGGTGGCAACCATGGCAGCAGGGCCTGACCGGGAGAAGGCACTCGACCTTGCTCTCGCTCAGATTGACAAGCAATTCGGCAAGGGCTCGGTGATGCGGCTGGGTGACCGGCCGGTCGTCCAGACCGCAATCATTCCGACCGGCTCCATCGCGCTCGACGTGGCCCTCGGCATTGGCGGCCTGCCCCGTGGCCGGGTGGTCGAGATCTACGGCCCCGAGTCCAGCGGTAAGACCACCGTGGCACTGCACGCGGTGGCCAACGCCCAGCGCAACGGCGGCATCGCCGCCTTCATCGACGCCGAGCACGCGCTCGACCCGGAGTACGCGAAGGCCCTCGGCGTCGACACCGACGCGATGCTGGTCTCCCAGCCGGACACCGGCGAGCAGGCGCTGGAGATCGCGGACATGCTGATCCGCTCCGGCGCTCTGGACATCATCGTGATCGACTCGGTGGCGGCCCTGGTGCCACGCGCCGAGATCGAGGGCGAGATGGGCGACAGCCACGTGGGCCTCCAGGCCCGGCTGATGAGCCAGGCGCTTCGGAAGATCACCGGTGTGCTCAGCAACACCGGCACCACGGCGATCTTCATCAACCAGCTGCGGGAAAAGATCGGCGTCATGTTCGGCAGCCCGGAGACCACCACCGGTGGTCGGGCGCTGAAGTTCTACGCCTCGGTCCGGCTCGACGTGCGACGCATCGAGAGCCTCAAGGACGGCACCGACGTGGTCGGTAACCGCACCCGGGTCAAGGTCGTGAAGAACAAGGTCGCCGCGCCGTTCAAGCAGGCCGAGTTCGACATCATGTACGGCAAGGGCATCTCGCGTGAGGGCTCGCTGATCGACGTCGGCGTGGAGCAGGCGATCATCCGCAAGTCCGGAGCGTGGTACACGTACGACGGCGACCAGCTCGGCCAGGGCAAGGAGAAGGCCCGGGAGTTCCTGAAGGAAAACCCGGACGTGGCCGCCGAGATCGAGAAGAAGATCCTGGAGAAGCTCGGCGTCGGGGTCGGCGCGGGTGACGCCGCCGGTGGCCCGGAGCTGCCGCCGGTCGACTTCTGACCGGTCGCTGACCCATGGCAGGACGACGCGCTCGTACGGGGCGGGGCTGGGATGCCAGTCCGCCTCGTACGGGCGACGCCACCGATGCGCCCCGCCCTCGACGAGGCCGCCGGGGTCGGTCCGAGGAGGCCGACACCGTCGAGTCTCCGGCCCCTCCGCGCGACGAGTCCGAGTTGGCCCGCGAGATCTGCCTGCGCCAGCTTGCCGTCCGGCCCCGCACCCGGGCCGAGCTGGCCGGGGCGTTGGCCAAGCGGGGCATCTCCGAGGAGGTCTCGGCCGAGGTGCTCGACCGGTATGACGAGGTCGGCATCATCGACGACGCCGCGTTCGCCCGGGCCTGGGTGTCCAGTCGGCACGCCGGGCGCGGCCTCGCTCGCCGGGCGCTCGCCAACGAGCTGCGCCGCAAGGGCGTGGACGGCGAGGTGGCCACCGAGGCGTTGGATGAGCTGGACGAGGAGACCGAGGCGGACACCGCCCGTGGCCTGGTGGAGCGCAAGCTGCGCACGGCCCGGGGCGAGCCGGACGCGGTCTTCCGCCGGCTGGTGGGCATGCTGGCCCGCAAGGGCTACCCGCCTGGTGTGGCCATCCGGGCGGTGAAGGACGCGCTCGCCGCGCAGAGCGCCGAGGCGGCCGAGTTCGCCGAGCAGATCGACGCCGATGCGCTCGCCGACGCCGAGGGCGAGTTGGAGCGCGACAACCGTCTGGTCGAGTGAGCGGTCCGCTGCGACTCCCGATGGAGGTGCGGGCCCGATGTTGAAGGCATGTCTGAACGGTGGGCGCGGCCGGGAGGCCCATCCGGCAGTGCCGCTCACGGCGGCGGAGTTGGCCGCCGATGCGGCCCGCTGCGCGACGCTCGGCGTCGCGGCCGTGCACGTCCATCCCCGGGACGAGGCCGGCGCCGAGTCGCTGCGGCCGGCGGTGATCGCCGACGCGCTGACCGCGATCCGTGCCGCTCGGCCGGGGCTGCCGGTCGGGGTGAGCACCGGCGCCTGGATCACGCCGGATCCGGCTGCCCGCGTGGCCGCCGTCCGGGCCTGGCCGGTGCTGCCCGACTTCGCTTCGGTCAACGTGCACGAGCCCGGTGCCGAGGCGGTCGCGGCCGCCCTGCACGGGCGCGGTGTGCTCGTCGAGGCGGGGCTGTGGACGCTCGACGCGGTAGCGGCGTACCGGCGGTGGCGGGTGCCGGCCGGGCGGGTTCTGGTCGAGTGCATGGCCGAGGACGTGGCTGTCGCGTTGGCGGACGCCTCCCGGATTCTCGCCGCGCTGCCGGCGGGCGCGCCGTCGGTGCTGTTGCACGGCGAGGGTCCGGCGACCTGGCCGGTCCTCGCCGAGGCGGTACGCCGGGGTCTGGGCACCCGAATCGGGCTTGAGGACACTCTGTGTCTGCCGGACGGCTCACCCGCCGCGGACAACGCGGCGCTGGTCGCGGCGGCGGTGGCGGTCGGAGCCAGCTGACCTCTGGTGAGACGGATCAGTCACACCTTGCTCGGTCGTCGCAGTGGCTGACAGCCACCTGAACGGCGCTGAGCAGGCCCGACACGTCCAGGGGGCGGCACACCTCGCGGAGTTTGTCCCTTCCTGTCCGGCGTGATATCAGCACGCGGTGACGGTTCAACTTCTCTCCGTTCGGGGGGTTTGATCATGAGTCCTTGACCAGAGCACCCCCGGCGACCTAGCCTCGCCATACAGGCTCACATTGCCCGACCAGCGCAGGCTAAGCGCACAACATAGATCGCGTAACAGAACAGCATCACTTTGGCCGACTCCGCGGCCTTTGGCGGCAGATCCGGACTGGCCGGTCCGGAACGCTGCGACAACTGCACCCGGTCGCCGACGCTGCCCACGGGCACCGCCGGCGGAGAAAGCTACCCACGGCCAGCCGCTCCGGTCGGGCGTCCACAGCCGCAGGAGTGTGCCCCCGGCACGGTCGCTGCGGTCTCGACGTTAGGGGAGGCGGCCATGGCGGGGCGGCGGCACAGGTTCATCGGTAGACCCGACGGGGTCCCGGCATGAACGCGTTCGACGTCGTGCTCCTCGCGGCCGTCCTCGTCCTCGCGGTGGTGGTGATCGGGGCCGTGCTGGTCGGCATCCGGACACTGCGCCGGGTGGGCGCCGCGCCGGCTCCGGAGGATCCCGCCTTCATCGCCGAGAAGGACCGCCAGGAGCAGTCCCTCGCCGCCCTGCGGACCGCGGCCGACGAGGCGAACAGCACCATCGACGTGGCGAAGTCAGCGGCCGCAGCGGCCCGTACCGAGGCGGCGGCGGCGAAGGCCGAGGCGAAGGCAGCCCGCGCCGAGGCACGTCGGGTCCTCGACGACGCCCGGGCCGAGGCGGACACCGTTCTGGAACGCGCCCACAAGCAGGCCGAGGCGGACGCCGAACAGTTGCGGACGGCAGCCCGGCGCAGCGGCGAGCGGGAGGTCGCGGTGCTCGCCGCCACCACCCGGGAGCAGGCCGCCGAGGTGGAACGTCGGGCCGCTCGGATGGACGAGCGGGAGCGGATGCACACCGAGGAGGTGGAGCGGTTCGCCGAGCGGGAGCGGCAGCTCACCGCCGCGAAGGCCGCCCTCGCCGGCCGGGAGGCCGCGCTCGCCCAGCGGGAGGCCGAGCTGACCGAGTCGGAGGAGCTGCGCCGCCGGGAGCTGGAGCGGGTCGCCGGGCTCACCGCCGACTCCGCCCGACTGGAGCTGGTCGAGGCCATCGAGACGTCTGCCAAGCGGGAAGCGGCGCTGCTCGTGCGGGACATCGAGTCCGACGCGCGCAACACCGCCGAGCAGCGGGCCCGGCACATAGTGGTGGACGCGATCCAGCGGGTCGCCAGCGAACAGACCGCGGAGAGCGTGGTCAGCGTCCTGCACCTGCCCGGTGACGAGATGAAGGGGCGGATCATCGGCCGGGAGGGACGCAACATCCGCGCCTTCGAGTCGGTGACCGGCGTCAACCTGATCATCGACGACACCCCCGAGGCGGTGCTGCTCTCCTGCTTCGACCCGGTCCGTCGCGAGGTGGGCCGGGTGACCCTGGAGAAGCTGGTCCTGGACGGGCGCATCCACCCGCACCGGATCGAGGAGGTCTACGACCTGGCTCGGCAGGAGGTGGAGCAGCTCTGCCTCCGCGCCGCCGAGGACGCCCTGGTCGAGGTCGGGATCACCGAGATCCACCCGGAGCTGGTGACCCTGCTCGGCCGGCTGCGCTACCGCACCTCGTACGGGCAGAACGTGCTCAAGCACCTGGTCGAGACCGCCCACATCGCCGGCATCATGGCCGCCGAGCTGCGGTTGGACGTGCCCATCATCAAACGGTCGGCGTTCCTGCACGACATCGGCAAGGCGCTCACCCACGAGGTGGAGGGCAGCCACGCCATCATCGGCGCGGACCTGGCCCGCAAGTACGGCGAGCACGAGGACGTGGTGCACGCCATCGAGGCGCACCACAACGAGGTGCCCCCGCAGACCATCGAGGCCGTGCTCACCCAGGCTTCCGACGCCTGCTCGGGTGGGCGGCCGGGCGCGCGCCGGGAGAGCCTGGAGGCGTACGTCAAGCGGCTGGAGCGGATCGAGGAGATCGCCGCCGGCAAGCTCGGCGTGGACAAGGTCTTCGCCATGCAGGCCGGCCGCGAGATCCGGGTGATGGTCAAGCCGGACGACGTCGACGACATCGGGGCGGCAGTGCTGGCCCGCGACGTGGCCAAGCAGATCGAGGAGGAGCTGACCTACCCGGGTCAGATCCGGGTCACAGTGGTCCGCGAGTCCCGGGTCACCGAGATCGCCCGCTGACCGCTTCGCTGTGTCGACGACGGTTCACCGGGCGCATCTGAGACTGCGCGGTTTCTACGGCGCGTGGCGATTGTCGGATGTGGTGCAGGACGAGGATCTCCCGCACTTGCGGGGTGCGGCATGGGCGGCGGTGCAGCCTGAGCAGAATCGTGGAGGGGGAAACAGAATAGGTCGGTCTCCTGGTCGACGCATTGGGCCTTGGTTAAATGCTGTCGCACCTCAGGCCCCGGCCTCATCGATTTTCAAGACTCGTGAAACTCGCCTGACCTGCAAGGAGTCGGCTCGGCAAGCTTTTCACCGAGACAGTCACATCGTCGCTGCCCTTGACGGCAATAAATATTGCACATAGGGTTGCAGGATGAAAATTCACAAGAGCAATTTTCGGCGCCTCCGTCCGCTGCTCTCGGCAATTTTCGCGGCTACTGTTCTAATGATGGTCCCGGCTTCCCCCGCGCTGGCGGCCGGGGCGGCCGCCGACCCAGATTATCGCGTTCAAGCTTCCTCGAACTTCTCGGTGGAGGTTTCACCGCTCGATACCGGTAAATGCGCCGGCTGGGCCTGGATCGGCCAAACGTGGAACGGCTACATCGAGGCCTCTACTAGGGTCACATGTTCGGGTGAGCAACTTGGCTACACCAGTCGCGCCAGAATCGCGACCGCCCAGGTCGGCGGAATTGTGACAACGCATGAGACTGGATGCGGAAGAGGCAAGTCGTGCATTTCGAGTGTAAGCACTGCTGGCTCTAATGGTCGGAAGTACTGCAACCAGGCATTCGCTGCGACCCTCGGAATGACTACCAGGGAAGGTTTCGCGACTCCCTGTATCAACACGTAGTCATCACCTTTCTTGGAGTGGCCGACGTGGTTGGCGGTCCAGACGCGGCCGGATCTGTCGCGGTGCAATGAAAAGACGCAGAACCTCGCTATGAAGGTAGTCCTTCCCGGGATCACCGTCATCGAGGTTCTGCGTCGCTGCGAATTCATATACACCGCCATCCTGCCCGTACGCGAGGCGACCGTCTCGTTCCTGTCCGGCCTTCCGCACGTCGAAGGGCAGCGGCTGGCCACCCGCGCCGGGACCCGGTCGTTGGGCTGTTTCAAGCAGGCTGCCCTGGTGATCCGGTGGATGGTCGACGGCACCCGCATCTCGCAACTGGCCAAGGACAACACGATCAGCCGGCCGACCGGGTGCGCGTACCTGCTTGAGGGCCTCACCGTGCTCGCCGCCCAGGCGCCCGGTCTGCACTCGGTGTTGCTGGCCGCGAAGATGGCTGGCTACGCCCACGTCAGCATCGACGGCCACACTGATCGAGACCGATCGGCGCCGCGCCACCGGGCCGACGCCAGGGGTGGATCTGTGGCAGTCGGGCAAGCACGACAACCACGGGGGGAACGTGTAGAACAGCACTGCTCCGGACGGGTGGCCGTGTCCCTGGAGCATCGGCCGGATCACCGCCGCAGCCCTGGTCCTGCTCCACATCGACCACGGCCGCACGACGTGATCACACAACGCCACCAACCGTTACTCGGGAAGGCTCAGTGGCCGTGACAAGTCTTCGGATGCACGGGAAGTATTCATCGTGGACGTCGTAATGCGGGCCGCCCGGAAGATCCGGGTGTCCGACGTGGACGACATCGGGGCGGCCGTGCTCTCCCGCGACCTGACCAAGTAGATCGAATAGGAAGTGACCTCCCCGGGGTCCCGAGGTCCCGGGGTCCCGGGGTCCCGAGGTCCCGAGGTCCCGAGGTCCCGAGGTCCCGAGGTCCCGAGGTCACCGGGATCGCCAGCTGACCAGCCTGATCACCACGAATCAGCAATATCGGGGTGCCCCCAAGGACGGAGCACCCCGATATTGAGAACCTCGAGTCGATCACGCGTACGGTGGGCCGGTCAGATCATCCGGGCGGCGTCCTCGCCGGCGTTCTGGGCGGGCAGCACCTTCGCCGCCGTCCGCCGGCTGCGGCCCATCCGCTTCTGCAACCACCAGGCCAGGGCCGACAGCGCGCCGCAGATGGCGATGTAGATCGCCGCCACGATCAGGTACGTCGGCACGTACGGCAGCCCGAACGGCAACCGGCCGCCGATCTGCTTACCCACGAAGAGCAGCTCGGGGTACGTGATGATGAAGCCGAGCGCGGTGTCCTTGAGTAGCACGACGAGCTGACTGACAATCGCCGGGAGCATCGAGCGGACGGCCTGCGGCAGCAGGATCAGCCGCAGCACCTGGTTCTTCCGCATACCGATCGCGTACGCGCCCTCGGTCTGCCCGTACGGCACCGCGTTGATGCCGGCCCGGAAGATCTCCGCGAGCACCGAGCCGTTGTAGAGCATCAGCCCGATGACCAGCGCCCACAGCTTGTCGATCGACCAGCCGTACTGCAACGGAACGTAGTACCCGAAGAAGATCAGGATGAGCAGCGGGATCGCCCGGAACAGCTCGACCACGAAGGTCGCCGGGCTACGCAGGTACCACTTGTCGCTCAGTCGGGCACTGGCGAAGAACGCGCCGAAGATCAGCGCCAGGACTGCGGCGATGCCGGCCGCCTTGAGCGTTGCCCCCAGGCCCCCGAGCAGTTCGCGTTGCACCGAGGCGTACTGGAACTGCTCCCACTTGCGGGCCTCGAACTGACCGGTGTCGGCGAACTTGTAGCCGATGAAGGCGATGAGAGCGATGATGCCGACCGTGGAGGCGACGCCCAGGATCGCGTTACGCCGCTTGGCCCGAGGGCCGGGCAGGTCGTAGAGGATCGACGCCTGGCTCAACTCAGCCACCTTCCGTTCGCGACCGTGGGGTTCCCATGCTCGTTCATCGGGCGACCCTCCACTTGCGCTCCAGGAACCGCTGCAACGCCACCAGCGGCAGGATCAAGATCAGGAAGCCGATGGTGATCCAGAGCAGGACGGCGAACTGCGGCTCGCCTCGTTCGGCCATGTACGCGGGGATCGCGCCGGCCTCCAGCACCGAGAAGCCGGCGGCGATCGTGGTGTTCTTCAGCATCGCGATGAACACGCTCATCATCGGCGGGACCATCGCCCGCAGCGCCTGTGGCAGCACGATGAGGGTGAGCACCTGACCGAAGGTCATGCCCAGCGCGCGGGCCGCCTCGGCCTGCCCCGCGGCGACGGTGTTCACGCCGGAGCGGATCACCTCGCACACGAAGGCGGAGGTGTAGACGGTCAGCGCGACGGCAGCGCTGGAGAAGTACTCGATGTTGACGTCGAGCTTCGGCACCGCGAACACGAGGAACGCGAAGACCAGCGTCAGAGGGGTGTTGCGCACCAGGTTGACGTACGTGGCGCCGAACGCGCGCAGCGCTGGCACGGGGGAGACCCGCATCGCGCCGAGCAGCGTGCCGAGGACGAGGCTGCCGACCGCGGCGATCAGGAAAAGTTTGACGGTGTTGGTGAATCCGTCAACGAACAGTTGCCCGTTGTCCGTCAGTACGCGGAAGAACTCGCCCATGCCTCGCTCTCAGTCCTCGGACGGGCGCCGGACGGGGACGAGCCCCGCCCGGCGCCGCAACTCGTTTCGAGCCGGTCGGTCAGTACCGCTCGAGGGCGGGCGGGGTGCCCGCCGAGCCGGACAGGCCGAGCGTGCCGTCGTAGATCTTCTGCCAGGTGCCGTTGCTGAACGACGCCTCGATCTGGTTGTTGACGTAGTCGCGCAGCGCCTTGTCGTCCTTGGGCAGGCCGATGCCGTACTTCTCGGTGCTGAACGGCTGGCCGACCACCTTCAGCTCGGTCGGACTCTGCGCCGCGTAGCCCTTGAGGATGGCGTCGTCGGTGGTGACGGCGTCGACCTTCTTGTCGAGCAACTGCGAGACGCACTCGGAGTAGGTCTTGAACTCGACGATGTTGTCCGGCTCGGTCAGACCCTCGTCGCGGATCTTCTGGATCGGGGTCGAGCCGGTGGCCGAGCAGACCTTCTTGCCCTTGAGGGTGTCCTTGCCGGTGATCGACGACTCGTCCTTACGGACCAGCAGGTCCTGGCCGGCAACGAAGTACGGGCCAGCGAACGAGATGTCGTTCTTGCGCTTGTCGGTGATCGAGTAGGTGCCGACGTAGTAGTCGACCTCACCACCCTTGATCGCGGTCTCCCGGTTGGCCGACGCGATCTCCTTGTACTCGATCTTCGCCGGGTCGATGCCCAGCGTGCTCGCCACGTACTGGGCGATCTCGATGTCGAAGCCGCACCGCTTGCCCTGGGCGTCCTTGTAGCCGAGGTTCGGCTGGTCGAACTTGACGCCGATGGAGACCTTGCCGGCCGCCTTGATCTTCTCGAAGGTCGGGCTGCCAGCGACGGCGGCGTCCGTCTTCGGGGTGAAGGTCGCGCCGGAGCTCTTGCAGTTGTCCCCTTGGGCGGCACCGGAGGCACTGCCGCCCGCGCTCGGGGTCGGCTCACCCTCCTTGCCGCACGCGGCGGCCGACAGGGCGAGGGAGGCCATCATGGCGACCGCCGCCACGCTCTTCATACGCATACTCTTCTCCTTCTTCAACGGAGCCCACCGAGGTGCGGCACGCTCCACTACGGACGCCTAGTGCGTGAGGATCTTGGAGAGGAAGTCCTTCGCCCGATCGCTGCGTGGGTTGTCGAAGAACTCCGCCGGGGAGGCGTCCTCGACGAGCTTGCCGTCGGCCATGAAGATGACCCGGTTGGCCGCGTGCCGGGCGAAGCCCATCTCGTGGGTCACCACGACCATCGTCATGCCGTCGCTGGCCAGCGACGTCATCACGTCGAGCACCTCGCCGACCATCTCCGGGTCCAGCGCGCTGGTCGGCTCGTCGAAGAGCATCGCCTTGGGCTGCATGGCCAGCGCCCGGGCGATGGCCGCCCGCTGCTGCTGGCCGCCGGAGAGCTGGGCCGGGAACTTGTCCGCCTGGTTGGCGATGCCGACCCGGTCGAGCAGGGCCAGGCCGCGCTCGCGGGCGGCGGCCGGCTTCTCCTTGCGGACCTTGATCGGGCCGAGGGTGACGTTCTCCAGGATGGTCTTGTGCGCGAAGAGGTTGAAGGACTGGAACACCATGCCCACCTCGCTGCGCAGCTTCGCGAGGGGCTTGCCCTCGGCCGGCAGCGGCTGACCGTCGAAGGTGATGGTGCCCGAGTTGATCGGTTCCAGTCGGTTGATCGCGCGGCACAGCGTCGACTTGCCGGAGCCGGACGGGCCGATCACCACGACCACCTCGCCCCGACCCACCGACAGTGAGACGTCGTCCAGCACGTGCAGCGGCCCGAACCACTTGTTGACCGCGTCCAGCACGATGAGCGGTTCGCCCGTCGTCACGTCGTCCACCGTCCCCTGTCGTCTCCCGGATCGGGGTCGGTTGACCCCCGGTGCGGCCACTGTAGGCGGCCTGATGTGGCAGAACGCAACCCAGCGGGTCACGGAGCGGTAACACCGGTCACGATCGTTCGGGTGCGTCCGATTTTGGTCACCGGATGGGTCGTGACGGTGGTGATCGTGGCGCGTTGTCGCGATCATGGGTGGATGACCGAACCCGTACGGTTGACCAAGTACGCCCGCGGCGGTGGCTGCGCCTGCAAGATTCCCCCGGGCGAGCTGGAGATCATGGTTGCCGGTCTCGGCCCGGCGACCGGCACTGCCGAGTTGCTGGTCGGGCTGGACCACGGCGACGACGCGGCGGTGGTGCGCCTTGACGAGCGCACCGGCCTGGTCAGCACCGCCGACTTCTTCACCCCGGTGGTCGACGACGCCTATGACTGGGGTCGGATCGCCGCGGCCAACGCGCTCTCCGACGTGTACGCGATGGGCGGCACCCCGCTGGTGGCGCTCAACCTGCTCTGCTGGCCTCGGGACGTGCTGCCGCTGGAGCTGGCCCGTGAGGTGCTGCGCGGCGGCCAGGACGTGGCGCGGGAGGCCGGCTGTCACCTGGCCGGCGGGCACAGCGTGGACGACGACGGCCCGAAGTACGGTCTCGCGGTCACCGGCACGGTCCGGCCGGAGGAGCTGATCACTCTCGACGCCGGACGGGCCGGGGTGCCGTTGTCGCTGACCAAACCGCTCGGGGTGGGTGTGCTGAACACCCGGCACAAGGCGACCGGGGAGAGCTTCCCGGAGGCGGTGGCCACGATGAGCGCGCTCAATCGGGAGGCCGCCCACGCGGCGGTCGCCGCCGGCATTCGGTGCGGCACCGACGTGACCGGGTTCGGGCTGCTCGGGCACGCCTCGAAGCTGGCCCGGGCCAGCCAGGTCACTGTGGCCATCGACACCGCCCGGGTGCCCTATCTGGCCGGCGCCCGGGAGGCGCTGCGCGACGGGTTCGTCAGCGGTGGCAGCCGACGCAACCTGGAGTGGGTGACCCCGTGGACAGACTTCGGCGCGGCGGACGAGGCGGAGCGGCTGCTGCTGGCCGACGCGCAGACCTCCGGTGGCCTGCTGGTCGCCGGCGAGGTGCCCGGCGCTCCGGTGGTGGGCGAGCTGCTGCCCCGCGGGGAGCACCTGGTCGTCCTGCGCTGACCGGGGGCGGCCGACAGGCGGCGGGACACGCGGTGGCGGTGGTGGGGATGGCGCACGGTACCCGATAAACTGTCACCTTCCCGCTACTCCGAGCAATGCCGCTCAGGGAAATTTTGCCCGGAATGGTCACAGACCGGTAACTTGCGCCCGGCTGGGGTCAAATGCCCCCCACCATCGTGTGTAAGGCCCGATCCGGAGGCCGGTGGGGACGAACGCAGCGAGGAGGCGGAATGACCGAGCTGTGGAACTGGAGAATCGACGGGGCTCAACCCGTGGAGGTCTACCCGGCGCTGGCGGAGGCGCTTGGTCGGGTGGTGATGCCGCTGGCGGTGGCCGACCCGGCGCGGCTGCCGGCGTACGCGGTGGTGTGTGACGTCTGGCAGGCGCCGGGCGAATTCGCGACGGTGGTGGACTGCTACGGAGTGCCCGAGGAGCTTTCCGAGCACGCGAGCATCGCCGCACTGGCCCGATTGCTGGGCCGCAACTGCCTGTTGCGCGACGACACGCTCGACGCGGGCCGGCACCTGCTCGTCGCTCCGGACGGCACGGTCCGTCCGGTGCACTTCGACGTGCGGGACACCGAGGACGGTGAGGTGTTCAGCAGGCTGCGGCTCTGCTCGCTGGGTGACCCGGGTTGCCGGGGCTGGTCGCAGTGCCACCGCTCACGCTGGGCACCCGACACTGTCGCTCCGGCGCTCGCCGCGGCCTGACCCTCTCCAGGGTCAGGCCCGGCCGGGTGCCGTGCCGGTCAGCGACGATCAGCTGGCGGCGGTGGCCGACCGGTCGGTGGTGCCCGATCCGGCGCCCCGCACCACCAGTTGGTCGAGCAGGGTGCGCGTCGCCTCGGCCACTGCTGCCACTGCGGCGTCGAACGCGGCAGCGTTGTGCGCGGCGGGCGCCCGGAAACCAGAGATCTTCCGGACGTACTGCAACGCTGCCGCCTCGACGTCCGCGTCGGTCACCTGCGGGGTGAACGGCTCACGCAGTGTCTTGATGCTCCGGCACATGTGAGTTCCTCCTCGGTTGGTGCGCTACTTGACCAACGATGACATCGTTGGGGCTGTTGCCTATTCTGGTGGCGCGTCAGGGCCCTCGGGCCGTCCATCACACCTCCCGTGGCGTGTCCGCGGGACCCGGAGAATCATTGTGGACAACGCATCCACCCGCCCATCCCGTCCGGGCCTGGCCGACTTCACACGGAGCCTGGACACCCCGCTGGACCTGCTCGCCGTCACGCACGCTGATCTGGTCGAGGCGGTCCGGCGGCATGTCGTCGCGGATGAGCTGGTGCCCTCCGGCACGGTGCCCGTGGCCGCCTTCAACTCGGCCATCTGAATGGCGGGCTGTCGGTGCGGTCCCTCCGCAGCGGGCGGGTCATGCCGACGGATCAGCCAGTTCGTGCTGAAGGTTCACAGCCGGTGCGACCTCAGCTGCGACCACTGCTACGTCTACCAGCACGCCGACCAGACCTGGCGTGGTCGACCGGTGCGGATGCCGCTGGCCACGGTTCGGGCGGTCGCACAGCGGATCGCCGAGCATGCCCGCGAGCACGAGTTGCCGGTCGTGCACGTGGTGCTGCACGGAGGTGAGCCGTTGCTGCTGGGGGCCGCGGGATTACGGGAGGTGATGGCCGAACTGCGCGCGGCGATCACCCAGTGGACGCGACTCGACCTGCGCATGCAGACCAACGGCGTGCTGCTCGACGAGGAACTGTGCCGGTTGTTCGTCGAGTTCGACGTGCGGGTCGGTGTGTCCTTCGACGGCGACCGGGCCGCAAATGACCGCCACCGGGTCTTCGCCCACGGCGGGAGCAGCCACGACCACGTCCGGCGGGCGCTGGCCCTGCTCCGTCGGCCGGAGCACCGCGCCAGCTACGCCGGCATCCTCTGCACGATCGACGTCCGCAACGATCCCGACCTGGTGTACGAGGCGCTGCTGGCCGAGAGCCCGCCCCGCGTCGACCTGTTGCTGCCCCACGCCACCTGGGACCATCCGCCGGAGCGTCCAGGCCCCGAGCCCACCCCGTACGCGGACTGGCTGGGGCGGATTCACCGGCGGTGGGTGGACGACGGTCGGCCGATGTCGATCCGGATGTTCGAGGCGCTGCGCCCGGGTGGCAGCGGCACCGAGGCGTTCGGCCTCGCACCAGCCGATGTCCTGGTCGTCGAGGCGGACGGGACCTGGGAGCAGGTCGACTCACTGAAGACCGCGTACCACGGCGCGGCCGGCACCGGTTTCGACGTGTTCGACCACTCGGTGGACGAGGTCACGCGGCACCCCGGGGTCGCGGTACGGCAGGACGGCGTGGCCGGGCTCTGCGCGACCTGTCGGGCCTGCCGGGTGGTCGACAGGTGCGGCGGTGGCCTGTACGCGCACCGGTGGCGGACCGGCTCCGGCTTCGACAACCCCTCGGTGTACTGCGCCGACCTGCTGCGCCTGATCGACACGGTGGACGCCTACCCGCCGCCCACCCCAACGGTCCCGGCCGACGGGTCGACCACCTCGCCCGTCGACGAGTTGCTGGACGACCTGGCGACCGGGCACGGGTCTGCGTCGACGCTCGCGCTGCTCGCCGCCACCCAGCTCTCCATCACCCGGGCGCTGCTGGCGGCCTCCCGGGACGGATCCGGCAGCACGCCCGCCTGGGAACTGCTCGTGCACCTCGACCAGTCGGCGTCGGAGGCGGTCCGCGCGATCCTGGCGCACCCCTTCGTCCGGCCGGGGCTGGTGCGTCGCCTTCACTCGCCGGCCCCGCCCGGCCTCGGCGCGGCAGTCGACCCACTGCCGGCGCTGGCCATCGCCGCGGCGCTGCGGGCCGGCGTCCCGGCCGCGTTGCACGTCCCGGTACAGGCCGACACGATCACGTTTCCCGCGCTCGGCAGCCTGGTGCTGCCCGGTCTGGGGGAGAGCGCCGAGGTGACCGTCCGACCCGGCGAGTTCCGGGTCCGGGGTGGGTCGGTCGAGCAGACGGTGCTCCTCGATCCGATGGCGCCGCCGTCGACCGGATGGTTTCCGACCCGCGACGTGCCGGTGCCCGGTGGCCGGCTGCTCCTTGAGGACGGTGACCCGTACCGCGACTGCTACGGCCAGCCGGTCCAGTCCCGCATGGACGGTCCGGCGGCACGCGCGTTGGGCCGTACCCTGGCCGAGGCCTGGCGGGTCGTGCACCGGGACGTGCCGGCGCACGCGGCGGCGCTCGACGGCGGCCTGCGTGCCGTCGTTCCACTGGCGCCCGACCCGGCGCGACCCCTGCGAAGTGCCACCGCCCGGCACGCGTTCGGCGCTGTCGCCGTCACCCCCCACTCCGACCCGGAGACGATGGCGGTGCTGCTCGTGCACGAGTGGCAGCACGCGAAGCTGGGGGCGGTTCTCGACCTGTACGACCTTGTCGAACCGGGCCAGGGCGCCCAGATCCGGGTGCCGTGGCGCCCCGACCCGCGGCCACCGGAGGGCGTCCTGCAGGGCGTCTACGCCCACCTCGCCATCACCCAGGTCTGGCAGTCCCGGGCGGCCGCCGACCCTGGCGACGCGTCGGCGAACGCGGCCCAGTTCCTGGCGTGGACCCGGGACGGTGCGGACGCGCTGCTGGCCAGCCGGTCGCTCACCGCGGCCGGTGAGCGGTTCGTCGGCCAGCTGCGCCACGCACTGGAGGAAACCCGTGCAGGGTCCGGCTGAGCGCGAGCCGTCCACACTGGGCCGTCTCCGCCTCGCCGATGATCTGCGGGCATTGGGCGTCCGCCCTGGTGCGTGCCTGCTGGTGCACTGTGCCCTGCGCCGGGTAGGCCCGTTGACGCACGGCCCGGCGACCCTCGCCGGTGCCCTGCGGGACGTCCTCGGCCCGGCTGGCACGCTCCTGGTGCCCACCCAGACCGACGGCAACTCGACCACCTCCCGGGCCCACCTGGCGGCAACCGCCAGGATGGACCGTGCGCAGCGCGAGCGGTACGAGGCGGCGCTGCCGGGCTGGGACCGCCGGACCACCCCGTCGCAGCGGATGGGGGCGCTCGCCGAGTACGTCCGGTGTGCCCCCGGTGCCGTGCGTAGCGACCACCCCCAGACTTCGTTCGCCGCGCTCGGCCCGCAGGCCCGGCAGCTCACCGACAACCATGACCTCACCTGCCACCTGGGAGAACGCTCACCGATGGGCGAGCTCTACGCGGCGGACGGGCAGATCCTGCTGCTCGGCCTCGGCTACGAGGCGTGCACTGCCCTGCACCTGGCTGAGTACCGGCTTCCGGTGCCGCCGCCCCTGCGCGACTACCAGTGCTTCCGGCTTGTCGACGGGCGGCGGGTCCGCCTCGACTTCCGGGCTCTCGACCTGGACGACCGGGACTTCCCGGCGGTGGGTGCCACGCTCGACGAGACGCCGTTGGTGCGGCACGGTCGGGTGGGGCGGGCGAGCGCGCGCCTGCTGCCAGTGCGTGCCACCGTGGACTTCGCGATCGACTGGTTCAACGTGCACCGTCTTGCGGTGCGCCGGTGAACCAGGAGGGCGGCACCGCTGAGCGCCGCAGAGCCTGCCCTGGACCCTTACCTGGGCGCACAGCCGCCAATTGGTCGGATGTACGACACCAGCGGTCTCGTCCGATTCCTCGGACTCGGCAGAGACCCGTGCGGCGTGCTGCCGATACCCGCCACAGTGGCCTTCGTCGTAGAGTGACGAGGCGGCAACCGGCTCTGCCCTCGGCATTGACGAACGCCTTAGGCTGAAACTCCGGTCGCTTTCCGGACGGCGGAGGAACGACGGTGAGCGAAGCGGTAGTAGTCGCTGATACGCGAACCCCGCTGTTCTTCGTGAGCTATTCACGTCCGCAGATCCGGCGCGCCGGTAACACCCCCCAGGAATACCTCTCGCGGTTCTTCGACGACCTCTCCACCCATGTCAGCGAGCTGGTCGGCCTGCCGACCGGGGTCGACCCCGGATTCATGGACAGCTCACTGGGCGGCGGTGAGCGTTGGACCCCCGAGTTGTTGCGCGCCGCCGGGACCTGCCAGGTGTTCATTCCGTTGGTGTCCAGCTCGTTCATCAGCAGCACCTGGTGTGCCATGGAATGGCATGCCTTCGCGCGGCGTCAGATCGAACCACGCGTCCCGGGCAGCTCCGCGCACGAGACGGCGATCGTGCCCGTCAACTGGTCACCGACCACCGAGGCGTCGCTGCCGCCGAGCATTCGTGCCATCCAACGGTTCTCGCCGACCGCGTTACCTGATGACAACACCGTCGCGCGCCAGTACGAGCAGGAAGGGGTCTACGGCTTGCTGACCATGCAACGGGAGCAGGCGTACCGCGCGGTGGTGTGGCGTCTCGCCCAGCGGGTGGTGGCGATCCATCGGGCCTATCACGTCCACCCGCTGGTGCCCGCGGGCATCGATGAGCTGCGCACGCTCTTCACCGAGGAGGCAGCCGCATGACGCCGCTCACCGCCGAGGGGCGGGCGCCGACTCGCCAGACCTACTTCTTCCTGAGTTACGCGCATTCGGCGCCGCTGCTGGGTGCCCGCACCGACACCGACGTCTGGGTCGACCGGTTCTTTGCGGATCTGTCGGCGGAGGTGGGTCGGCTGGTGTCCCCGCGGCCGGGCGTGGAGATCGGTTTCATCGACCAGTCCATCCCACCGGGCGCCGACGTGAAGGCGGCCCTGGCGGACGCCATCGGCGCAGCCCAGGTGTTCGTGCCGCTCTACTCGCCGGGCTACTTCAGCAGATCATGGGCGCTGGGCGAGCAGGAGTCCTTCCTGACTCGGCTGCTCCGCGCGGCCGGGGAGTCGGCGTCCCAGGTCGTGCCGGCCGACCACGTGGTGCCGGTCCTCTGGATCCCGGTGCCCAGTTGGGAGGAGCATCCCGAACTCGACGCGGCGCTGGATCTGGGTCGGGACGTGCCCGAGTACGCCGAGAACGGCATGCGTGCGCTCTGCATGCTCGGCGCGTACCAGCAGCCGTACCAGATCCTGCTCGGGCGGCTGGCCCGGCGGATCGTGGAGCCCACCCAACGCGTCTGGCTGCGTCCGTCCCGGGCGCCGACGCTCGACGTGTCGCGGCGGATCGCGGCCAACCCGGACTTCGTGGTGACGGTGCTGGCACCCACCCGGGACCGGCCGCCCGAGGGTCGGGAGGCGTCCTGGTACGCGGAGCGCAGCCGGCTCTGGCGTCCCTTCGGGGCCCGGCAGGAGCTTCCGGTGGCCGAGTACGCCGCGAGCATCGCCGAGCGGCTCGGACTGTCGGTGCACACGAGTGACTTCGCCGACGCCGGGGACCTGCTCGAGATCCGCCCCGGCGCCCTTCTGATCGACCCGTGGTTCACCGAGCTTTCCGGCGGTGTACCCGCTCTGCGCGCCGCCGCGCGGGCACTGCCGCCGTGGGTGGTACCGCTCGTGGTGACCGACGCCGACGACCCGCGCGACGCGCACCGCGGCGCCGACCTGGCGCGGCTGGTCCTGGGCGTGCTGCAGGACGCGGGCGCGACGCGAGCGCGGTGGGTCGGGCGGACGGACGAGTTCGCGGGTCTGATGCCGACAGTGGTGACCGAGGCCCGGCGGCTCTACCTGAAGCACGGCGCGGTGTTCCCGGCACCGGGGCCTGTTACCCGGCCGCCCAGCCTTCGCAACCCGACCCCGTCATCGTTCGAAGCCCCGGAGATGCCCGATGAGCACTGAGCGCGACGGTCAGATAGTCACCTTCTACTCGTTCAAGGGCGGAACGGGCCGGACGATGGCGCTGGCCAACGTCGCGTGGATCCTCGCTGCCAACGGCAAGCGGGTGCTGGTCACCGACTGGGACCTGGAATCGCCAGGGCTGCACCGCTTCTTCCACCCCTTCCTGGACGTGTCGACGATCGGCGGCACGGCCGGGGTCGTCGACCTGATCCGGGACTACGAGTCGGAGACCATCCGCGAGGCGGTACGGCCGGAGGGCTGGGTGGAGCAGTTCGCCCGGGTCAACCGGTACGCCTTCTCCCTGGCCTGGGAGTTTCCCGGCGGCGGCGGGTTGAACTTCCTCTCCGCTGGCCGGCAGAACGACGATTACGCCGTTTCGGTGAACGGGCTGGACTGGGACACCTTCTACCACCGGTTGGGCGGTGCGCAGTTCTTCGAGGCCCTCCGCGAGGACATGAAGCGCGAGTACGACTACACCTTGATCGACAGCCGGACGGGGCTCAGCGACGTCGCCGACATCTGCACCCTGCACCTACCGGACACCCTTGTCGACTGCTTCACCCTCAGCGACCAGGGCATCGAGGGTGCCGCTCAGGTCGCCAGAACCGTCGCCGTGCACCCCTCGCGCCGCGGCATTCGGATCCTGCCGGTGCCGATGCGGGTCGACCAGGCGGAGAAGGAGAAAGCCGACGCCGGGCGTGCCCTCGCGATGCACCGCTTCGCCGGTCTGCCCACCGGGATGACGGAGGAGGATCGGCGCCGCTACTGGGCGGCGGTGGAGGTGCCGTACCGGCCCTTCTACGCGTACGAGGAGACGTTGGCGACCTTCGGCGACACGCCGGGCTCGCCCACATCGCTGCTGGCGGCGTTCGAGACGCTGACCGCGCAGTTGACCAACGGCGAGGTGCACGCGATGCCGCCGATGGACGAGTCGGTGCGCGAGCGGGAGAAGGCCCGCTTCCGGCGTCGCCACAAGCTCCCCGGCGACGACCTCATGCTCCGCTACGCACCGGAGGACGCGGTCTGGGCGGAGTGGATCGAGAAAGTGCTCAGCTCGGCGCAGATTCGCGTCGTCGACGGAACCCAGCCGATCGAGAGCGGCGCCCGCCCGCCGGCCCGTACGCTGACCATTCTCTCCCCTGCCTACGTGGCCCTGCCCCCCGCCGCGTTGCCTCCGCGGGACCCGACCGTCGACACCACTCCGCTCGCGGTCTACGTGAGCGATCTGCGGCCACTCGCGGAGTTCGCGGTGGCCTCCTCGACCCAACTGGCCAACATCACCGCGGCGACCGCCGCTGAGCGGCTACTGCGGCTGGTGGGGGGCCCGTTACCGCTCCGCCTCGAGGGCCAGGTGGACGGCGGCCTGCGTTTCCCGGCCGCCGAGCCGGCCGTCTTCGAGGCCCCGAACCGCAACGCGCGGTTCACCGGACGGGAGAATGAGCTGGCCCTCCTGCGCCGACGCCTGACCGGACCGGTTGCCGTGCCGGTCGCATTGCAGGGGATGGGTGGGGTCGGCAAGACCGAGCTGGCCCTGGAATACGCGCATCGGTTCAAGTCCGCCTACGACGCGGTGCTGTGGATTTCCGCTGGCGCTACGGAGTCGATCGGCGCCGACGTGGAGAAGTCGCTGGCGGCCTTCGCCGACCGGCTCGGCGTCGGTGGCAACCCGGACCAGGCGGACAACGCACGCGCGGTGCTGGAGGCGTTGGGGCGGGGTGAGCCCGGGCGGTGGCTGTTGGTGATCGACAACGCCGAGGAGATCGACCCGTTCAAGCGATTCCTGCCGCGCGGCGGGCACGTGTTGCTCACCTCGCGCAACCAGGGTTGGGGGGAGCGGGCCACGCTGATCCAGGTCGACGTCTTCGCCCGTAAGGAGAGCGTCGCCCACCTGCAACGTCGGGTGCCCACCCTCACCGAGCAGGAGGCGGACCGGATCGCCGACGCGCTCGGGGACCTGGCGGTGGCGGTGGCCACCGCCGGCGCCTACCTGGCGGACACCGGTACCTCGGTCGACGCGTACCTGGAGCAGATCGAGCGGCAAGGTCCCAGCGCCCTCTCCGTGGAGGCCACCTGGGATCTTTCGTTGGCGCGGCTGCGCGCCCAGTTCCCGGCGGCCTACCGGCTGTTGCAGCTCTGCTCGGTGCTGGCCCCCGAGATAGACCTGGGTCTGCTCTACAACGACGAGATGGTGAAGACGTTGGCGCCGTTCGATCCCGCCGTGTCGGAGCCCATGATGATCGGGCGGCTGGTCCAGCGGATCAACCGGTCGGCGCTCCTCACGATGAACATGTCCGAGCAACGGATCCTGGTGCACCGGTTGCTCCAGGCGGTGGTCCGGGGCGGAATGACCCCGGACGAGATCGCCGACACCCGACACCGGGCGCACCTGGTGCTGGGCAAGGCGTGGCCTGGCGGTGACGCCGACGATCCGCGTACCTGGGACAGGTTCCGCAGGCTCTGGCCGCACATCGAGGCCTCGGGCGCGATGGGCAGCAAGGACGAGTCGGTCCGGGAGCTGATGATCGACCGGGTGCGGTATCTCTGGCGTCAGGGAGAACTCGACGCGGCGAACGCGTTCGCCAAGGAGGTCGACGCGGTCTGGTCGAAGCGGCGGGATCGCCTCTACGGCACCGAGGAACTCGCCACGTTGCGTCGGCAGTTGCTGCACCTGCGCTTCAACCGTGCGAACGTGCTGCGGGCGCTCGCCCACTACGTCGAGGCCCACAAACTGGACCAGGAGACTCACGAAGCGCAACGGGCGCTGCTGGGTGACAGGCATTCGCACACCCTGATGACCGCCGGCAGCCTGGGTGCCGATCTGCGCGCCCTCGGCCGCTACACCGACGCGATCGAGCGTGATCAGGAAACCTACGACGCGTGGAGTGAGGAGTTCGGCGAATACCATCCACGCACGCTCTTCGCGGCCAACAACCTCGCACACTCCTATCGCCTGGTGGGCGACTTCCGCTCGGCGCGCCGTCGGGACGAGGCGGTGTTCCAGCTCCGCCGGCAGGTGCTCGGCCCGGAACATCCGTACACAGTGCACTCGGCCGCCCAGTTGGCACGCGACCTGCGGGAGGCCGGTGAGTACGCCAACTCGGCCAAGATGCTGCGCACGGTGCACGAACAACTCGCCAGCCTGAAGGAGATCGGCAGCGAGGCGGGGGACACGCTGAACGCTCAGGTCAGTCTCGCGGTGTCGCTGCGGAGCGCGGGCCAGTTGGCGGAGGCAGCCGCACTGCTCGACGCGGCGTACCCGGTGCTCGAGGAGAAGTTCGGGCGGGACAATCCCGAAACGTTGATCTGCCAGGCGGCGCTGGTCGCGAATCTGCTGGCACTCGGCGAGACCGAACGCGCGGTGGCCGAGGCGACGCAGGTGGCAAGGATCTACGAGCAGCGGCTAGGGGCCACCCATCCGCACACCCTCGGTGCGTTCAGCAACCTCGCCGTGGCGCAGCGGGCCGTGGGCCGGGTTGCCGAGGCTCGCGCGACTGCCGAACGGGCGGCCGTTGCCCTGCGCGAGGTGCTCGGCCCGGACCACCCGCACACCCTCGCCGCTGAGGAGAACCTCGGGATCTGCCTCGCCGAGGAGGGGGACCGGGACGCCGCGCTCGATCACCTCCGCGCAACCGCCGAGCGTTGGCTGGCCGCGTCCGGTTCCCGCCATCCGGACGCCCTGCGGTGCCAGGCGAACCTGGCGCTCGTCGTGCGCGAGAACGTGGGCGACCGGCCGCCGACGGCCGCCCCGGTCGTCTCGTTGGGCGAGGTCGTCGGGGCCGACCACCCGGGCGTGCGGGCGCTGCGGGACGGGCGCCTGGTCGCCCGGATCATCGACCCTCATCCGTTCTGAGCCCGTACGACACCAGGCCGGGCCCACCGCGTCCCCACGGAGCATGCCGATGAACAACGATCGCGAAGGCCAGGTCGTCACCTTCTACTCGTTCAAGGGGGGAACGGGTCGGACGATGGCGCTGGCCAACGTGGCCTGGATCCTGGCGGCCAGCGGCCGTCGGGTGCTCGTCGCCGACTGGGACCTCGAGTCCCCCGGTCTGCACCGCTTCTTCCATCCGTTCCTCGACGCCGAGGCGATCCAGGGCGCCAGCGGCGTGATCGACATGATCCGTGACTACGAGTGGGAGACCACCCGGGTCGACGAGCGGCCGGACCGCTGGATGGAGCAGTACGCCCGGCTCGGGCGGCACACGTTCCCGCTGCGCTGGAACTTCCCCGGCGACGGCGGTCTCGACTTCCTCTCCGCCGGCCGGCAGAACAGCGACTACGCCGTCTCGGTGAGCGGGCTGGATTGGGACAACTTCTACAACCGGCTGGGCGGGGCGCAGTTCTTCGAGGCGATGCGGGCGGACATGAAGCGCCAGTACGACTTCACCCTGATCGACAGCCGGACGGGGCTCAGCGACGTCGCCGACATCTGCACCCTGCACCTGCCCGACACCCTTGTCGACTGCTTCACCCTCAGCGACCAGGGCATCGACGGCGCGGCCCGGGTGGCGCACTCGGTCCGGGACCGGTACCGGCGGCGCGACATCCGGGTCCTGCCGGTGCCGATGCGGGTCGACCAGGCCGAGAAGGAGCGGGCGGAGGCGGGTCGCCTGCTGGCCATGCGGCGGTTCGCCGGGTTGCCGGCCGGCATGACCGAGGCGGAACGGCGGCGTTACTGGGCCGCGGTGGAGGTGCCGTACCGACCGTTCTACGCGTACGAGGAGAAGCTGGCGACGTTTTGTGATCCGCCCGGCTCGCCGACGTCACTGCTGGCCGCGTACGAGACGTTGACGGGGATTCTCACCGACGGCGCGGTGACCGCGCTGCCGCTGATGGACGAGTCGGTGCGGGAGCGGGGGGAGGCCCGTTTCCGCCGCCGCACCGAGGCGATCGACGACGAGATCATGCTGCGGTACGCACCGGAGGACGCCATCTGGGCCGAGTGGCTGGAGCGGGTGCTCAACTCGGCGGGGCTGCGGGTGGTGGAGCCCACGGCCAGCGTCGGCGTCCCCGCCCCGCGCACGCTGACGGTGGTCTCATCGGCCTACCTGGCGACGTCGTCCAATGCTCTGCCCGACCGGGACCGGAGCACCGGTGCCACCGCCCTGGCCGTGTACGTCGCCGACCTTCGTCCGCTGGCGGAATTCCAGTCGCAGAATTCCACCAACCTGGTCAACGTGAGCGCCGCGACCGCCGTGGAGCGGGTGTTGCGGCTGTTCGGCCGGCCGGTGCCGCCCTCGGCGGACGGCCCGGCGGGCGGGAGTGCCCGTTATCCCGGCACCGAGCCGTTGGTCTTCAACGCCCCCAACCGGAACGCGCGCTTCACCGGCCGGGAGGACGACCTGGCGCGGCTGCGCGCGCAGTTGCGCAGCGGCGGTACTGCGGTGGTGCTGCCGGTCGCTCTGCAGGGCATGGGTGGCGTCGGTAAGACGCAGGTGGCTCTGGAATACGTCCACCGGTTCAAGGCCGCGTACGACGTGGTCTGGTGGATCGTGGCGGACCCGCCGCAGTTCGTCGACACCGCCCTCGCCGACCTCGCCGCTCGTCTCGGCATCCTCGCCGGGCCGACCCTGCCCGACACGGTCCGGTCAATGCTCCAGGTGCTCGGGCGCGGTGAGCCGTACGAGCGGTGGCTCATCGTGTTCGACAACGCCGAAGAGCTCGACCAGATCGAGCCCTTCCTGCCGCAGGGCCCCGGGCACGTCCTGCTGACCTCCCGCAACCGCGCCTGGGGTGACCGGGCGAACTCGATCCAGGTGGACGTCTTCGACCGCACCGAGAGCGTGGCGCACCTCGCCCAGCGGGTGCCCACTATCAGCGCCGAGGAGGCGGACCGGGTGGCCGAGGCGCTCGGCGACCTGCCGATCGCGGTGGCCGCGGCGGGGGCCTGGCTCGCCGACACCGGCACGTCGGTCGCCGACTACCTGCGCCAGATCGAGCGGCACGGACCTAGCGCCCTGTCCGTGGAGGCAACCTGGGACCTGTCGTTGAACCGGTTGTCCGAGCGGGCGCCCGCCGCGTACCGGCTGTTGCAGCTCTGCTCGGTGCTGGCCCCGGAGATCGCCCTGGAACTCATCTACAGCGACGAGATGGCGGCTGCTCTCGTGCCGTTCGACCCATCGGTGTCGGAGCGGCTCGTGCGCGGCGCCCTGGTTCAGCAGATCAACCGCCTGGCACTGCTGAAACTGGACGTTCAGGGCGGTCGGGTCCAGGTGCACCGGCTGTTGCAGGCGGTGGTCCGCGACCGGATGACCGACGACGAGATCACCGCTGCCCAGCACCAGGTGCACCTGGTGCTGGCCGCGTCCCGGCCCCGTGGCGACGTGGACGACCCGACCACCTGGGCTCGGCTGCGCATGCTCTGGCCGCACCTGGAGGTTTCCGAGGCGCTGACCTGCCCGGACGAGTCGGTGTGTCAGCTGCTGATCGACCGGGTGTGTTATCTGTGGCAGCGCGGCGGTCTGGAGCAGGCCGACGCCTTGAGCCAGGAGGTGGACGAGACCTGGTCCGCTCGGCTCGGCGACACGCACGACGAGGGCGAGGCGTCGGTGCTGGGCCGCCAACTGCTGCACCTACGGTTCAACAGGGCGAACATCCTGCGCAGCCTGGGCCGGTTCAACGAGGCCCGGGACCTGGACGAGGCGGTGCTGGCCGAGCAGAGCCGGCTCCTGGGCCCGCTGCACCCGCACACCCTGATGACCGCCGGCAGCCTCGGCGGTGACATACGGGCGCTCGGCCGCTACGCCGAGGCCCTGGAACGGAACCGTTCCACCTACGCCTCCTGGCTCCAGGTGTTCGGCGAGGACCACCCACGGACGTTGACCGCGGCAAGCGACCTCGCCGTCTCGTACCGGCTGGTCGGCGACTACCGGTCGGCCCGTCGCTGGGACGACGAGGTGCATCAGCGGCGGCGGCTGGTGCTCGGCCCGACCCACCCGGGCACCCTCGTCTCCGCCATGCGCCTCGGCATCGACCTGCGGGAAGCTGGCGAATACGAGAGGTCGGCCACCCTGCTACGCACTGTGTACGACACGTACTGCGAGGTGCTCGGGCCGGATGACGGCCAGAGTCTCGTCGCCCAGATCAACCTGGCGGTGTCCCTGCACAGCTGCGGGCGGGGCAGCGAGGCCGCGCCAATGTTCGAGACGGCGTACCGCGAACTCGACGAACGCTTCGGCCCGGACAACCCCGGCACTGTGGCATGCCGGGCGAGCCGGGCGGCGAATCTGCTGGCCGTCGGCGATGCGGCTCAGGCGCTGACCGAGATGAACGCGGTGACCGAGGCGTACGAGTTGGGTCTGCGGCTCGGCCGGGAGCACCCGTGCACCCTGGCGACGTTGACCAACATCGCCGCGGCTCAGCACGCGCTCGGCCGCAGGTCGCAAGCCCGTGCGTCGGCTGCCCGGGCGGCCACTGAGTTGCGCAAGGTGCTCGGCCCCGACCACCCGCACACCCTCGCCGCCGAGGTGAACCACGCTGTGTGTCTCGCCGAGGAGGATGACCGGGTGTCGGCGTCGGACCTGCTGCGAGAGACCGCCGCGCGGCTGTCGGCGGTGCTCGGCGCGGACCACCCCGACACGCTGCGTTGCCTCGGTGATCTTGCCCTGGTGTCGAGGCACGTCGGCGGCGGCGCTCCCGTGGAGGACGTCGGGGCGGTGGCGGACCGGCTGGCCGAGGTCATCGGCCCGGAGCACCCCAGCGTGCAGGACCTGCGCGAAGAGCGGCTCATCGTTCGGATGATCGACCCGCACCTGTTCTGATCGAAGACGCCAGTCCGGGTCGGGCGCGCCAGCCGGGGCCGTCGACCCTCACCACGGGTCGCCAGGTCGCCGGGTCGACGCCGCAGGACCGGACAATGCCGGTCGGAGGTCCCCCCGGACCGGGCCGCTACCCTGGTAGCCCGAGGGGAAGGGGCACCAACAGGGTGGCTAGGACCTACAACGTCGTCACGTACGGCTGCCAGATGAACGTGCACGACTCCGAACGCATCTCCGGCCTGCTTGAGCAGGCGGGATACGAGCGTGCACAGGCTGGCGACGACACCCCGGACATCGTGGTCTTCAACACCTGCGCGGTGCGGGAAAACGCGGACAACCGGCTCTACGGCAACCTCGGTCGGCTGCGCCCGGTGAAGGACAAGCACCCCGGGATGCAGATCGCGGTCGGCGGCTGCCTCGCCCAGAAGGATCGGGGCGACATCGTCCGCAAGGCCCCCTGGGTGGACGTGGTCTTCGGCACCCACAACATCGGCGCGCTGCCGGTGCTGTTGGAGCGGGCCCGGCACAACGCCGCAGCCGAGGTGGAGATCCTGGAGTCCCTCGACGTCTTCCCGTCCACGCTGCCCACCCGCCGCGAGTCGACGTACGCCGGCTGGGTGTCGATCTCGGTGGGGTGCAACAACACCTGCACGTTCTGCATCGTGCCGGCGCTGCGCGGCAAGGAGAAGGACCGACGCCCCGGCGACATCCTCTCCGAGGTGCGCGCGCTCGTCGACGAGGGCGTGCTGGAGGTGACCCTGCTCGGGCAGAACGTCAACTCGTACGGCGTGGAGTTCGGCGACCGGTACGCGTTCGGCAAGCTGCTGCGGGCCTGCGGCGACATCGACGGGTTGGAGCGCGTCCGGTTCACCAGCCCGCACCCGAAGGACTTCACCGACGACGTGATCGCGGCGATGGCCGAGACGCCGAACGTCTGCCACTCGCTGCACATGCCGTTGCAGTCCGGCTCCGACGAGGTGCTGCGGGCGATGCGCCGGTCCTACCGCTCCGAGCGCTACCTGGGGATCATCGAGAAGGTCCGCGCGGCGATGCCGGACGCGGCGATCACCACTGACATCATCGTCGGCTTCCCCGGTGAGACCGAGGCCGACTTCCAGCGCACCCTGGACGTGGTCCGGGAGGCCCGGTTCTCCTCGGCCTTCACCTTCCAGTACTCGAAGCGGCCCGGCACCCCCGCCGCGACAATGGACGACCAGTTGCCCAAGCAGGTCGTGCAGGAGCGCTACGAGCGGTTGATCGCCTGCGTCGAGGAGATCACCTGGGCGGAGAACAAGCGCCTCGTCGGTGAGACCGTCGAGGTGCTGGTCGCTGTCGGCGAGGGCCGCAAGGACGAGCGGACCGGCCGGATGTCCGGTCGGGCCCGCGACGGTCGACTGGTGCACTTCGCGACCGAGACCGCCGACGGGGAGTCCCTCGCTGGGCAGATCCGGCCGGGGGACATCGTGCACACCACTGTCACGTACGCCGCGCCGCACCACCTGAACGCCGACGGACCGCCGGTGGCGCACCGTCGCACCCGGGCCGGTGACGCGGCCGAGGCGGGTCGCTCCCCGCGTACCCCTGGGGTGTTGCTCGGTCTGCCGACGATCGGCGCACCGCCGGTCGCGCCCGCTCCCGTCGCTGGCTGCGCCACCCACTGACCGCACGGGTGGGGCCCCTCGACGAGGGGCCCCTCCGTGGTCAGACGGTGATCTTGCCGGCGCCGGCGCCCGCCGTCACGATGGACTTGACGTTGCTCGCGGTGTCCAGCTGGTAGGAGTACGGGATGCTGGCCACGCTGCCGCCGGCCTGGCCGGTGGGTGAGTTGACGAAGTGGTTGTTGCGGGCGACCAGGCGGCCGGGCCCGGAATCCCCCTCACCGAGGTGGTACGGGTCGTCGACGTTCTCGAAGTAGTTGCCCTCGACGAGCACGCCGGCGTTCTCGGTGGACGCCACGCCGTAGCCGCCGTTGGCGCGGTAGTAGTTGTTGTAGACGTGCACCGGGTTGCCGAAGCGCACCCGGGGGTTGCGCTGGTTGCTGCCGTCGAACCAGTTGTGGTGGTAGCTCACCCGCAGGTGACCGACGTCCTGGCTGGCGTTGTCGTCGCTGTGACCGAGCAGCATGGTCTTGTCGTGGCTGAAGACCCGGTTCCACGAGACGGTGACGAAGTCCGAGCCGCGCTTGATGTCGACGGCGCCGTCGTACCCGTTGCTGAAGCTGTTGTGGTCGATCCAGATGTTGATGGCCGACTCCTGCACGTTGATCGCGTCGTCGTTCCAGTTGCGGAAGGTCAGGTTGCGGATGATCACGTTGCGGTCACCGCTGACGTTGAGCCCGCAGCCGACGATGGTCGCGCCGTAGTTGCCGAGGATGGTCTTGTTGGACCGGACCCGCAGCATGCCCGAGCAGGTGATCGTTCCGGACACCCGGATCACCGCGGCGCCGGTCGCGTTCAGCGCGCTGGTCAGCGCGGAGGCCGTGGTGACTGTGGTGGTGGCGGCGTTGCCGCCACCGGTGGTGCCGCCGTTCTGGGTGGCCCAGCCGACCAGTGTCGACGGCGGCTGCGTGCTGGGCGGGGGAGTGCTCGACGGTGGCGGGTCGGTCGGCGGCGGCGTGGTCGGTGCGGTGCTGCCGGTGCAGGCGACGTTGTTCAGGCTGAAGCTGCTCGGAGCCGGGTTGCTAGAGCTGTTCCAACTCGCGTTGAAGCCGAACGTGGCGCTGGCGTTTGTCGCCAGGTTGCCGTTGTAGTCGACGTTGGTGGCGGAGACCTGGCTGCCGCTCTGCGAGGCGGTGGCACCCCACGCCTGGCTGACCTGTTGACCGGCCCCGTAGGACCAGCGCAGCGTCCACCCGGAGACCGGGTCGCCGAGATTGGTGACGGTGACGTTGCCGGTGAATCCGCCCGGCCACTGGCTGGCGACCGAGTAGGCCACCTGGCAGCCGGCGGCCGCCTGGGCGGACACGGAGGTCAACAGCCCGGCGGTGACCAGTGTGGCGGTGGCTGCGGCCGTGGTGGCGATCAGCGTCATTCGACGCCGTCCTGTGCGCATGCTGCTTCCTTTCGGTGAGGCGGACGGAGGTGTCGCGACGCCCATGCCCGTGGGCGGCGAATCTCGGCCGGGACCAGTGGTCCTCGGGCCCGCCAGTGCAGGTTCGTGAAGGAAAGCGGCTCCCGCGCTCGCGCCCACCAACAAAGAGGCAAGCGCTTTCCCGATAAAAACATAGAAGACCCTGAATGTAAATGGCCGGGACGGCCGATGCGCTGCGCACCGGCCGTCCCGGTGGCTGCGTGCCGGCCGTCCCGGTGGATCAGCAGCCGGTGCCGCTGAGTTTCACAGTGCCCGGCGCGCTGGCCGTGCCGTTGGCGGTGAAGCCCACTGTGACCGACCCGCCCGCCGGCAGGGACGGGGCGTGACTCGGAGCCGCCGCCGTGACAGTCGTACCGGACTGCGTGACTGTGGCGTTCCAGCCACTGCCCAACGTCACCCCGGACGGCCAACTCCAGGTGACCGACCACGGGTTCACAGCGCCAGAGCCGGTGTTCTTCACCGTCAACTCGCCCTGGAAGCCGCCCTGCCAGGCGTTGACCTGCCGGTAGGTGGCCGTGCAGGCGCCCGCCGGCGGATCCGTCGGCGGGTCCGTCGGCCCACCGGTCGGCGGCCCGCTGGTGCCGCCACCGGACGGCGCGATCAGGTACGGCTGGAGGATCGCCTGCTTGGCGGTGTTGACATTGGTCCAGTCGTCAAGCGCGATACCGCCGGTGTCACCCGAGTTGGGGTTCCACGACCAGTAGGTGAAGGACATCCCGGTCACCCCGGTCCCGGTGTACGCCATCAGCTTCTCCAGCCACACCTTGTCCTTCGGGTCGACAAGGGTGCTGCCGAACTCGCCCATCATGATCGGGGCGATGTTCTGCTTGTAGAGGTAACCGAAGTACTTGTCCCAGATGGCCGGCATGTTCGCCGGGTAGTCCGGGGCGTCGAACCAGGTCTGCCGGTACACCGAGGTGGCGTACTCGTGCGGCGAGTAGACCAACCGGTTCGCCACGCTCAGCCGCACCGGGAACTGACCCGCCTTCGACAGGTTGCCGCCCCACCAACCGCAGTCCTCGTCGTTGCTGGTGTCGCCGTCCCAGACGTTGGAGAGGCCACCACTGGGGCAGCTCACCCCCTCCACGAAGATCAACCAGTTGGGCTGGACACCGAGGATGGCGTTCCCGGCCCGCTCGGCGGCGAGCCGCCAGTCCCGGGTGGTGTCGCCACAGCCCCAGCACGCACCGGTGGCCGCCGGGTTGGTTCCCTCCGCGTGCGGCTCGTTGTGCAGGTCGGCGCCGATCACCGTCGGGTTGCCCGCGTACCGTTGGGCGAGCATCTTCCAGTCGTTGATCCAGGTCGCCTCGGAAACCGTCGACGTGTACCAGAGCGGTGACTGCCCGGCCGCCGTCGGCCGGTGCCGGTCCAAAATGATCCGCATGCCCTTGCTGCCGGCATAGTTGATCACCTTGTCCAGGATCTGCAACGGCGACAGCCCGATCAGGTCCGGGTTGACGAAGTCGTTGATCCCACTCGCTGTCGCACCCGACTTCAGCGCGTCGTTCGAGTACGGCACCCGCAACGTGTTGTAACCCAACCGGGCCATCGTGTCGAGCTGTCCCCGCCACGGGTTGTTCGACCACAGCCCGTGGAAGGTCTTGTTGTCGGTCTCCATGCCGAACCAGTTGATGCCGGTCAACCGGACAGTCGCACCGGTGCTGTCAACGATCTGGTTGCCGCTGGTGTGCAGGTAACCCGTACCGGTACCGGCGGCGACGGCCGGGCTGGTGCTGACGGCAGCGGCGAGGAACACGCCAGCCGCGACGGTGACGAGCGCGGTGAGCGCGCCGCCGAGAGCTTTAGGACGGAACAATTCGAGCTCCACTTCGGAGGTCCGACGTCGTCCAGAAACGACGCCGGCGGGCGGCCGTCGGCACGTCACGGTCCCCAGGGGTACGCGGACAGCACACAACGGCCCATGTCACGCGGACGTGGTCACTCGCGGAAGCTCACCGGCGACCCTCGACGGCGGATGTTCCGCCTTCGTCGCCCTCGCGCCGGTGGCCCTACCTGGCTCCGTCGCTCATTCTGATCAGCCCACGTCAATGCGTCAACCTGACCCTCGCTGCGCCCCTGCCGTCCGGGTCCTGCCGCTCGCCCGCGCGCCTGGTGTGTGGTCCCCGCTCGCCCGCGTGCCTGGTGCGGTCCCCCGCGCGCCTGGTGTGCGGTCCCCGCTCGCGCTGCCCGCCTTGCGTCGCGTGCGCCCTCCATGATCGCGCTGGAACATTGATGTAGTGGTCTGTAGGCGTGCCGATGCCACTACATCCAGGATCGAGCATGACCTTGACGGGCGCGGGCGCGGGCCTGGACACGGGCGCGGACGCGGACGCGGTGGCGCGGGACGCGGTGGCGTGGGACGCGGTGGTGCGAGGCTGCGGGCTCGGCGGGGGCGCCTGGAGGCGGGCGCGGGGGGCTGAGGCCGGACACGCGGGAGCCCCCGGTCCCGCTGGGGACCGAGGGCTCCGGACGTGGTCAGCTCAGCCGGCCTGCTCGGCGAGTTGGAGGAACTGCCGCTTGGAGGCGAGGGCCTGCTCAGCCTCCTTGATCCGGCGTGCGTCCCCGGCGCTCTGCGCCCGGGCCAGCCGGTCCTCGGCCTCCGCCACCTGCGCCCGCATCTGGGCGAGCAGCGGGTTGTCCTCCTTGGTGGTGCGGCGCCACGCCGAGTCCATCACATCACGGACCTTGTCGTCGATGACGCGCAGTCGACGCTCCAGCCCGGCGGCCGCCTCGCGGGGCACCCGGCCGGCCTCGTGCCACTGGGCCTGGATCTCCCGCAGCTTGGCCTGGGCGCCCTTCGGGTCGGCGTCGATGTCCAACGCCTCGGCCTCGGCGAGCAGGGCCTGCTTGCGCTCAAGGTTGCCGCGCTGCTCGTTGTCCCGTGCGGAGAAGACCTCGCTGCGCCGGCTGAAGAAGGCGTCCTGCGCACCCCGGAATCGTTCCCAGAGCTTCTGCTCGGCCTCCTTGGAGGCGCGCGGCGCGGCCTTCCACTGGGTCATCAGGTCTTTGAGCTGGTTGGCGGTGGCGGCCCAGTCGGTGGAGTCCGAGAGCTTCTCCGCTTCGGCTACCAGCTCCTCCTTGGCGGTCTGGGCCTGCTTGCGCTGGGAGTCAAGGGAGGCGAAGTGGGCGCCGCGGCGGCGGGTGAAGCCGTCCCGGGCGGCGGCGAACCGCTTCCACAGCTCACCGTCGGCCTTCTTGTCGACCCCGCGGATGGTCTTCCACTCGTCGAGGATCTCCTTGAGCCGGTCCCCGGCGGTCTTCCACCCGGTGGATTCGGCGGCCAGCTTCTCGGCCTCCTCGACCAGCGCGGTCTTGCGGGCCAGGGCTTCGCCGCGAGCGGCGTCCCGGGCGGCGCGCGCTTCGCCGGCCTTCTCCTCGGCGAGGGTCGCCAGCTTGTCCAGGCGGGTGGCCAGCGCGTCGATGTCGCCGACGACGTTGGCCTCGGGCAGCGTGGCACGGATCCGCCGGATCGTGCTCAACGAGTGCCCGGCGTCCGCCGCACCCGACTTGAGTCGCGCCTCGGTCAGGTCCACCTCGGTCACCAGGTCGGCGAAGCGACGCGCGAAGTGCGCCAGGCCCTCCTCCGGTGCTCCCGCCTGCCAGGATCCGACCACCCGCTCTCCCTCGGTGGTCTTGACGTACACGGTGCCGTCCGCGTCCACCCGTCCGAAGGCAGTCCAGTCGCTCATGTGCCCATCCTCGTTCTCCCGGCGTCGAGGGATCGATCCCCCGTCGCCGCCACGGCGCAGCCAAGTTGCTTCCGGCATTGTCACAGGTCCGACCCGGTCCGCGTCGAGCGCCTATCGCCGACCGTGACCATACGGTGTCCTAGGGGCCGAATGACCGGATCGGCGCGGAGACGCACCGGGGATTCCCGCTACGGTGGACGGGTGCCACTGGTCGCCGCCGCCGTCTGCCCGCATCCGCCCCTGCTCGTGCCCGATGTGGCCGGCTCCGCAGCCCCGGAGCTGGACGATCTGCGGGCGGCCTGTGACACCGCCGTACGCCGGCTGTTGGCCACCGATCCGGACATTGTGGTGCTGTTGGGCACCGGCCCGGTGACCGGCCCGATCCGCACCCCGGCGACCGGTTCCCTCCAGCCCTGGGGTGTCGATCTGGACGTGCCGTTGGTGCCGGACCAACCGGACCGGGGCGCGGTGCTGCCGTTGAGCCTCACCATCGGCGCGTGGTTGCTGGCCCGTCATGACACCCGACCGCCGGTGACCGCCGTGCAGGTGGCCGCCGACGCCGGTCCAGCCGAGCTGGCCGCGCTCGCCGACGAGGTCGGCGCCGCCGGTGACCGGGTGGCGTCGCTGGTGCTCGGCGACGGGTCGGCCTGCCGGGGAGAGAAAGCACCCGGGTACGACGACGCGCGCGCTCTTCCGTACGACCAGAGGGTTGCCGCGGCGCTGGCCGACGCGGACCTGGACGCCCTGCTCGACCTCGACCCGGTGGTGTCGACGGAGCTGAAGGCCGCCGGTCGCGCCCCGTGGCAGGTGCTCGCCGCCGCGGCCCGCGCGGCTGGTGGTGGGTGGCGCGGCGAGTTGCTGCACGACTCCGTGCCCTACGGAGTGGCCTACTTCGTGGCGTCCTGGGAGCGGGCGTGACGGGCCTGGTAGTGGCTGTGGTCGGCCCGACAGCGGCCGGAAAGTCAGCGCTGAGCATCGCGTTGGCGCATGCCCTGGACGGGGAGGTGGTCAATGCCGACTCGATGCAGCTCTACCGGGGCATGGACATCGGCACCGCCAAGCTGACAGTCGCCGAGCGGGACGGGGTGCCGCATCACCTGCTGGACATCTGGGACGTCACCGAGCCGGCGAGCGTCGCGGAGTACCAGCGACTCGCCCGCACGGCCATCGACGACATCCTGTCCCGGGGGCGGGTGCCGCTGCTGGTCGGTGGCTCCGGCCTGTACGTGCGGGCGGTGCTGGAGCGCTTCGAGTTCCCCGGCACGGACGCGGCGCTGCGGGAGCGGCTGGAACGGGAGTTGGCCGAGGTTGGCCCGGCCCCGCTGTACGCGCGGCTGCGCGCCGCCGACCCGGTCGCCGCCGAGAGCATCCTGCCGGCCAACGGCCGGCGGATCGTCCGGGCCCTGGAGGTGATCGAGCTGACCGGCGCGCCGTTCGCCGCCTCGCTGCCGCAACCCACGCCGTACTACCCGTCGGTGCAGCTCGGCGTCGACCTGGACACCGGCCTGCTGGACGAGCGGATCGCGCTGCGGGTCGACCGGATGTGGGCCGACGGCCTGGTGCCGGAGACCCGTGAGCTGGTCGGGCGCGGGCTGCCCGAGGGGCGGACGGCGAGTCGGGCGCTCGGCTACCAGCAGGTGCTGCGCCTGCTCGCCGGTGAGCTGACCGAGGCGCAGGCGCACGACGAGACGGTCCGGGCTACCCGGCGCTTCGTCCGCCGGCAGCGGTCCTGGTTCCGCCGTGACCCGCGGATCCACTGGCTGGACTCGGCGGAACCAGACCTGATCGGGGCCGCCCTGCGTCTGGTGCCGGCGGCTGCGCGATGATGGGGCTGTGGAGTTCACCAAGGGCCACGGCACCGGCAACGACTTCGTCCTCCTTCCCGACCCGGACGGTCAGCTCGACCTGACCCCGGAGCTGGTCGCGGCGCTCTGCGACAGGCGTCGGGGCATCGGCGCGGACGGCGTACTGCGGGTGGTCCGCGCGGCCAAGCACCCGGACGGCGCGGGTCTGGCCGGCGAGGCCGAGTGGTTCATGGACTACTGGAACGCCGACGGCTCGTTCGCCGAGATGTGCGGCAACGGCGCCCGGGTCTTCGTGCGCTACCTGCTCGACACCGGGTTGGCCACGCCCGCCGGCGCGGCGCTGCCGGTGGCCACCCGGGCCGGCGTCGTGCGTGCGCTGGTCGAGGGCGACGCCGTGTCCGTCGAGATGCGCCGACCCCAGGTGTACGACAGTTCGACGGCCACCGTGGGCGGGTTGACAGTGACCGGTGCGGTGGTGGACGTCGGTAACCCGCACCTGGTCTGTGTCCTGCCGGCCGGTGTGGAGCTGTCGGCGCTGGACCTGACCGTCGCGCCCGGGTTCGACCCGACGGTTTTCCCGAGCGGGGTGAACGTGGAGTTCATCGTGGCGGGCGACCCGGTCGACGGCACCGACGAGCACTCAGTGATGCGGGTGTACGAGCGCGGCAGCGCCGAGACGCTGTCCTGCGGCACCGGCGCCTGCGCGGTGGGCGCGGTGGCCCTGCGCGACCTCGGCCGGGACACCGGAGTGGTAGCCGTCGACGTGCCCGGCGGACGCCTGACGGTGACCGTCACGGAAAACTCCTGCTGGCTCTCCGGCCCCGCCGTCCTGCTAGCAACCGGCGAGCTGGACCCAACCAAGCTCCGCCCCTGACGCCACCCCCACCCCACCCACCCCCCAGGTGCACCGCGTCGATCATGAAGTTATTGCCAGCCAGCTCGGCGTGTCACGGCAATAACTTCATGATCGACGGGGGAGAGGGCGGGGCCGGGGGGCCTGGGTGGGGGTGGGGGGTTACGGGGTGGCGCTGGCGTTTGCCGCTATCTCGGGGAGGTCGGCCGGGCCGGGGTCGGCGGCCGGGAGCGGGCTGGGGTTGTTCGCGGCGGCGCGCACGGCGGCGGCGACCGCCGGGGCGACCCGGGAGTCGAAGACACTCGGCACGATCACCGTCGGGTTGATCTTCTCTTCGCCGACCACGTCAGCGATGGCACGGGCGGCCGCGATGGCCATCTCCTCGGTGAACTCCTCGGCGTGCGCGTCCAGCATGCCGCGGAACACCCCAGGGAACGCGAGCACGTTGTTGATCTGGTTCGGCTGGTCGGAACGGCCGGTGGCGACAACTGCGGCGTGCTTGCGCGCCTCGCGCGGGTCGACCTCCGGGTCCGGGTTCGCGAGGGCGAAGACGATCGAGTCCTTCGCCATCTGTGCGATGTCGTCGCCGGTGAGCAGGTTCGGCGCGCTGACCCCGATGAACACGTCGGCGCCCCGGATCGCGCCGGGCAGGTCGCCGGAGTAGTTCTCCTTGTTGGTGTTCTCCGCCAGCCACTGCCACGCCGAGTTGAGCCCGGTGAGGCCGCGGTGCAGGGCGCCCTCCCGGTCGTACGCGATGATGTCGCCGACGCCCTGGCGCAGCAGCAGCTTCATGATCGCGGTGCCGGCCGCGCCGGCTCCGGAGACGACCACCCGGACGTCCTCGAGCCGCTTGCCGACCACCCGCAGCGCGTTGGTCAGCGCGGCCAGCACGCAGATCGCGGTGCCGTGCTGATCGTCGTGGAAGACCGGGATGTCCAGCGCCTCGCGCAGCCGGGCCTCGATCTCGAAGCAGCGCGGCGCGGCGATGTCCTCCAGGTTGATGCCGCCGTAGGCCGGCGCGATGGCCTTGACGATCTGCACGATCTCGTCGGTGTCCTGGGTGTCGAGCACCACCGGCCAGGCGTCCACCCCGCCGAAGCGCTTGAACAGCGCGGCCTTGCCCTCCATCACCGGCAGCGACGCGGCCGGGCCGAGGTTGCCCAGGCCGAGCACCGCCGAGCCGTCGCTGACCACAGCGACCGTGTTGCGCTTGATGGTCAGTCGCCGGGCGTCGGCCGGGTTCTCGGCGATCGCCATGCAGACCCGGGCCACCCCCGGGGTGTACGCGCGGGACAGTTCGTCGCGGTTGCGCAGCGCGACCTTCGAGGTCACCTCGATCTTGCCGCCCAGGTGCAGCAGGAACGTCCGGTCCGACACCTTGCGCACGTCCACGCCGTCCAGCGCGGTCAGCGCGTCGACCACCTGGTCGGCGTGGCCGGCGTCGGCGGTGTCGCAGGTCAGGTCGACGATCACGTGGGTCGGGTCCGAGTCCACCACGTCCAGCGCCGTGACGATCGCCCCGGCCTCGCCGACGGAGGTGGTGAGCCGGCCGATCGAGGAGGCGTCCGCGGTGACGGCGATCCGGATGGTGATCGAAAATCCGGCGCTGGGCAGTCGGGTGATGGCCACGGGATCCCTCCGTAACGGCTGTGCGGCCGATCGGCCGCCGCCCGCATTTCTACCGGGTTGTCGCGGCCGACCAGCATTCGCCCCCACTTTTGGCGACCTTCACCATGGGCATATAGCAGGTGCGTTCGGCGTTGCGTCATGTCAGGATTACGTTCTACTTATCAAAACGGACAGGAGAACCGCTTGCGAGACCAGGAGAGCTTTGTCCCCGTCGAGGACGAGCTCGACGACGTCACCACCGGCGAGATGGATCTGTCGGAGCGGCAGTCCCTCCGACGCGTCCCGGGCCTGTCAACCGAGCTCACCGACGTCACCGAGGTGGAATACCGCCAGCTGCGGCTGGAGCGGGTCGTCCTGGTGGGCGTCTGGACCGAAGGCACCGTCACCGACGCGGAGAATTCGCTGACCGAGCTCGCCGCGCTGGCCGAGACGGCCGGTTCGCAGGTGCTCGAAGGGCTCATCCAGCGTCGTACCCGACCTGACCCGGCCACGTACATCGGCCGTGGCAAGGTCGACGATCTGGGCGCTGTGGTGCTTTCCACCGGCGCCGACACGGTCATCTGTGACGGTGAGCTTTCCCCGTCGCAGCTGCGCAACCTGGAGCAGCGCACCAAGGTCAAGGTCGTCGACCGCACCGCGCTGATCCTCGACATCTTCGCCCAGCATGCCAAGAGCAAGGAAGGTAAGGCACAGGTCGAGCTGGCCCAGCTCCAATACCTGCTGCCCCGACTGCGCGGTTGGGGTGAGACGCTCTCCCGGCAGACCGGTGGTTCCGGCCGGGGCGGCGGCGCCGGCGGCGGTGTGGGTGTTCGTGGCCCCGGTGAAACCAAGCTGGAGACCGACCGGCGGCGCATCCGTCACCGCATCTCCCGGCTGCGTCGCGAGATCAAGAGCATGAAGACGGTACGCGTCACCAAGCGCGCCCGGCGTTCCCGCAACGCCGTGCCCGCGGTCGCCATCGCCGGCTACACCAACGCCGGCAAGTCCAGCTTGCTCAACCGTCTGACCGGCGCGGGCGTGCTGGTGGAGAACGCGCTGTTCGCCACGCTGGACCCGACGACCCGCAAGGCCACCACCTCGGACGGGCGGCTCTACACCCTCTCCGACACGGTCGGCTTCGTCCGACACCTTCCGCACCAGATCGTCGAGGCGTTCCGCTCGACGCTGGAGGAGGTCGCGGAGGCCGATCTGGTGGTGCACGTCGTGGACGGCACCCACCCGGATCCGGAGGAGCAGGTCCGGGCGGTCCACGCGGTGCTTGCCGAGGTCAGCGCGGACCGGCTCCCCGAGCTGTTGGTGGTCAACAAGACCGACGCGGCCGACGAGGACACTCTGCTGCGGCTCAAGCGGCTCTGGCCGGACGCGATCTTCGTGTCCGCGTACTCCGGTCGGGGCATGGACGAGCTGCGCGCGGCGATCGAGGAGCGGCTGCCGAGCCCGGCCGTGGAGGTCCGGGTCGTGCTGCCGTACGACCGGGGTGACCTGGTCGCTCGGGCGCACCGCACGGGAGAGGTGCTCAGCACGTCGCACCTGCCGGAGGGGACTCTGCTGCACGTCCGCGTCGGTGCGGAGCTGGCGGCGGAGCTGACGGCCTTCGACGTGGAGCGGCAGGGGCAGGCGGCCGGCAGCCGGTCCTGAGCGGCCACGGCGTCATCCACCGGAAACGCGCGGCATGCGACACTGGCCGAATGCGCCGCGTTGTTTCCTCGGTCACGGTTGCCCTCGGCCTGCTCGGGGCAACCGTGGCGCTCGCCGGAGTCGCCGCAGCGGCTCCCGCCCCTGGGGCGTCCGGGCCGCCCGCCGCGAACCCTGGCCAGAAGCGATGCACGATCACCGACGAGCGCCTACGGGAGCTCTCCGGGTTGGTAGCCACCAAGAGTGGCTACATCGTCATCAACGACGGCACCGACGTCGCGGCGCGCAAGCGGGTGTTCTTCCTCGACAGCAAGTGCAAGATCTCGAAGGAGCCGGTCCACTACTCGGGGCAGGGTCCGTTCGACACCGAGGATCTCGCCCTGTCCAAGGACGGCCGCACCCTCTGGATCGCCGACACCGGTGACAACCCCGACTCGAAGGAGCGCCGCAGCCGCGTCGCGCTCTGGTCGATGCCGGTCACCGGCTCCAAGCCGACGCTGCACCGGCTCTCCTACCCCGAGGCCAAGCCGCACGACGCTGAGGCGTTGCTCATCGGCGACGACGGGAAACCGCTGATCATCACCAAGGTGACCAGCGGCAAGGCGGAGATCTACACGCCGTCGGCGGCCCTCAAGAGCGGCGACACCGACCCGGTGCCGATGCGTAAGGCCGGCGAGCTCACGCTGCCGAAGACCCAGACGGAGAACACCCTCAACACGTTCGGCCGGATCGCCATCACCGGCGCGTCCCGGGCGCCGGACGGCTCCCGGGTGGTCCTGCGCACCTACGCGGACGCGTTCGAGTTCGACGTGACCGATGGCGACATCGTGGGCGCGCTCACCACCGGCAAGCCGCGGGTGACGCCGCTGGCCGACCCGTTCGGCGAGGCCATCAGCTACACCTCGGACGGAAAGTCGTTCGTCACCGTCTCCGACGCGGGCCGGTTCACCGAGGACGAGCCGCTCGACATCCTCGGCTACACCCCGTCCACGTCGACAGCCGTGCCACTGGCCGCCGAGGACGGCGCCAAGCCGGCCGCCTCGAAGTCCTGGACCGCTGGGCTGAGCCTCGACGACATCACGTACCTGGTCGGGGCGGTCGGGCTGATCGGCCTGCTGCTGGTCGCCGCCGGGATCTTCGGCATCGTTCGCGCGCGCCGCCGGCCGCCGACCGCTGACGCGTCCGACCTGTCGGATCCGGATGGTGAGCCGTTCGGCCCGCGCGGAAGCCGTGCCGTCGACGGCTTCCCGGCCGACGATGACCGCAGGGGTGGTGTCTACGGGGGCGCCGCGCCGGCCGGCGGCGCGGTCTACGGCGGCGGTGGGGGTCGTGGTGGCCCGGCCCCGGCGGGTGGTGCGGGTCGCGGTGGCCCGGCCCCGGCGGGTGGTGCGGGTCGCGGTGGCCCGGCCCCGGCGGGCGGTGCCGTGTACGGCGGTGCCCGCCGGCCGGCTCCGGCTGACGGTGGCTACGGTGCGCCGCGCCCAGACGGCGGCGGTGCTGGCGTTTACGGCGGCGGCGGTCGCCCCCCGGCCAGTGGTGGCGGTCGTCCCCCGGCCGATGGCGGCGGTCGTCCCCCGGCTGGCGGCGGTGGTCGTCCTCCGGCTGGCGGCGGCGGTCGTCCCCCGGCTGGCGGCGGTGGCCGTCCTCCGGCCGGTGGCGGTGGTCGTCCGCAGGGCGGCGGTGGCCGTCCTGGCGGTGGTGTGTACGGCGGCGACGGCGGTCAGCCTGGTCGGGCGGAGCCTCCCCGGCGCGGCGGGCAGGAGCCCGACTACCGGGGCCAGCGGCCCAGCCGGCGACGTGACGACGACTCGCCCGTCGACCCGTACGGGCAGTATCCCGGGGGCGGTCGCGGTCCCCGAGGCGACCGTTACTGATCGGACGCTGAGCCGCTCATTTGCCCTGACGAGCGGTGCGGGTGAGCGCCGTTGGCACCCACCCGCCGATCGGTCAGATCCGGCGTAGCACCGCCACGACCCGGCCCATGATGGTGGCGTCGTCGCCGGGAATCGGGTCGAAGGCCGGGTTCTGCGGCATCAGCCAGACGTGCCCGTCGCGCCGCCGGTAGGTCTTCACTGTCGCCTCGCCGTCGAGCATGGCGGCCACGATCTCGCCGGAGTCGGCGGTCGGCTGCTGCCGGACGACCACCCAGTCGCCGTCGCAGATCGCCGCGTCGAGCATCGAATCGCCCTTGACCTGGAGCATGAAGACCTCGCCCTCACCCACCAGCTCGCGGGGGAGCGGGAAGATGTCCTCCACGGCCTGCTCGGCGAGGATCGGCCCACCGGCGGCGATCCGACCGAGCATCGGCACGTACGCCGGGGTCGGCCGCTGTGCCCTTGACAGCTCGTCGTCGATCGCCTCGCTGGGGGCGCGCACGTCCACCGCGCGCGGCCGGTTCGGGTCGCGGCGCAGGAAGCCCTTCTTCTCCAACTCCTTGAGCTGGTAGGCGACGCTGGACGGCGACACCAGGCCGACCGCCTCGCCGATCTCGCGGACGCTCGGCGGGTAGCCGTGGCGCTCCACCCAGGTGCGGATGAACTCCAGGATGCGCCGTTGGCGGGCGGTCAGGTCGACTGTCGCCGGGTCGGGGAAGGTGCTGACCACCGGGGTGACCGGGCGCACGGCGGGCTGACCCGTCCGGCTGCGCGCGGCGCTGCGGCGTCGGGTGGCTGGCGGGCCCGCCTCGGTGATCTGCTGCGGGCTCTTCGGCCGGCTGGCCCGGTCCTCGGTCACGTCCGTCCTCCCTGGTCGGCGCTGGGTGCCTCGTCGGCTCGTGGTGCGTGCGGTGGTGCCACGTTGTTCATGACCGTATAGGTGAGATCAGTCATTTTCAAACATCTGTACGACCTCTCACCGGCGTGTCGGGGTGAAAAAGCGCTCGGGTCGTACGGATGTTCTGATAAATGGTACGTCAGGTAGCACTGGTGTTCGATCCTGGACCATTTTCCGGCCGTGTCCGGCTGGTTGGCCGGTAACCCGGGCGGCATCGTGACGTTGGGTCTTCGGGCGCTGTGCGGTGCGTGGGTGACCGGATGGTCCGTGACGCGCCGGACACGCCGGCCAACTTGACCCGGCTTCCGCAGCGACATACGGTCGACCCCTAGATGTAGTAGTGACACGGGCGTAAGTTGCCTACAGGTTGGGTCTGACTACCGACCGCACTCCCGTAACGTCGATCACGGCGGCGTCATCCGAGGATGGCACCGTCGCGGTGAGTCGTGTCCGAGGGTGTCCGGAGTGCTCGCAGTTGATCATTATTAGGAGGTTGGCGAATGCGGTGTCCGTACTGCCGGCACGCTGACTCCCGGGTGGTCGACTCGCGGGAGGCCGACGACGGCCAGCTCATCCGACGGCGGCGGTCCTGCCCGGAGTGCGGCAAACGGTTCACCACCGTCGAGGAGGCGGTCCTCGCGGTCGTCAAGCGCAGCGGGGTGACCGAGCCGTTCAGTCGCACGAAGATCATCGGCGGGGTGCGTAAGGCGTGCCAGGGCCGGCCGGTGGACGACGACTCACTCGCGCTGCTCGCGCAGCGGGTGGAGGAGACCGTCCGGGCCAAGGGGGCCGCCGAGATCCCCAGCCACGACGTGGGCCTGGCGATCCTGGGTCCGCTACGCGACCTGGACGAGATCGCCTACCTGCGGTTCGCCAGCGTCTACCGCTCGTTCGACTCGCTCGCCGACTTCGAGCGCGAGATCGAGACGTTGCGGGCCGCGGCGCAAGCGCGGGAGCAGGGCCGGGCCGGTGCGGTTGAGGCCGCCGGCCGTACCAGCTGAATCTTCACAGTTTTTCAAGAGATTGGGACGCGCGGTGGGTGACCGCGCAGACGAGGGGGGCGACGGCGTGACAACTAGCCGTTCACGAAGCAAGGCAGGCGCGGGGCTGAAGATCGAGCGGGTGTGGACGACCGAGGGGGTCCACCCGTACGACGAGGTCTCCTGGGAGCGCCGTGACGTCGTGATGACGAACTGGCGGGACGGCTCGATCAACTTCGAGCAGCGTGGGGTGGAGTTCCCGGAGTCGTGGAGCGTCAACGCGGCCAACATCGTGACCACCAAGTACTTCCGGGGTGCGGTGGGGACCCCGGAGCGGGAGTGGTCGCTCAAGCAGCTGATCGACCGGGTGGTCACCACCTACCGCACCGCGGGTGAGGAGTACGGCTACTTCGCCGACCCGGCCGACGCCGAGGTCTTCGCGCACGAGCTGACCTGGATGCTGCTCAACCAGGTGTTCAGCTTCAACTCGCCGGTCTGGTTCAACGTCGGCACGCCGTCGCCGCAGCAGGTCAGCGCCTGCTTCATCCTGGCCGTCGACGACTCGATGGACTCGATCCTCGACTGGTACAAGGAGGAGGGGCTGATCTTCAAGGGCGGCTCGGGCTCCGGGGTCAACCTGTCGCGCATCCGCTCGTCCCGTGAGCTGCTCTCCTCCGGTGGCAACGCCTCCGGCCCGGTCAGCTTCATGCGCGGCGCGGACGCCTCCGCCGGCACCATCAAGTCCGGCGGTGCGACCCGCCGGGCGGCCAAGATGGTCATCATCGACGTCGACCACCCGGACATCCAGGAGTTCGTGGTCACGAAGGCGCGCGAGGAGGACAAGATCCGCGCGCTGCGTGACGCCGGGTTCGACATGGACCTCGGCGGCTCCGACATCGTCAGCGTGCAGTACCAGAACGCCAACAACTCGGTTCGGGTCTCCGACGAGTTCATGTCGGCGGTGGAGAACGGCAAGGGCTTCGACCTGCGCGGCCGGCTGGACGGCTCGGTGATCGAGACCGTCGACGCCAAGAACCTGTTCCGCTCCATCTCGCAGGCCGCCTGGGAGTGCGCCGACCCCGGTCTGCAGTACGACGACACGATCAACGACTGGCACACCTGCCCGGAGACCGGGCGGATCACCGCGTCGAACCCGTGCTCGGAGTACCTGCACCTGGACAACTCCTCGTGCAACCTGGCCTCGCTCAACCTGATGAAGTTCCTCCGCGCCGACGGTGGCTTCGAGGTGGAGAAGTTCGTCAAGTCCGTCGAGTTCGTCATCACCGCGATGGACATCTCGATCTGCTTCGCCGACTTCCCGACCGAGAAGATCGGTGAGACGTCCCGCGCCTACCGGCAGCTCGGCATCGGCTACGCCAACCTCGGTGCCCTGCTGATGGCCACCGGCCTGCCGTACGACTCGGACCAGGGCCGCTCGGTCGCCGCGGCGATCACCTCGCTGATGACCGGCACCGCCTACCGCCGCTCGGCCGAGCTGGCCGGCGTCGTCGGCCCGTACGACGGCTACGCCCGCAACGCGGAGCCGCACAAGCGGGTCATGCGCAAGCACGCCGCGGCCAACGACGAGATCAAGCCGACCAGCCCGGTGGCCACCGCTATCGTCCGCGAGGCGACCAAGCAGTGGACCCAGGGCAACAAGATCGGTGACAAGTTCGGTTGGCGCAACGCGCAGGCCAGCGTCCTCGCTCCGACCGGCACCATCGGCTTCATGATGGACTGCGACACGACCGGCGTGGAGCCGGACCTGGCGCTGGTCAAGTTCAAGAAGCTGGTCGGCGGCGGCTCGATGCAGATCGTCAACCAGACGGTGCCGCGCGCCCTGCGCAGCCTCGGCTACCCCGAGGAGCAGGTCGAGGCGATCGTCGAGCACATCGCCGACCACGGCCACGTGGTGGACGCCCCCGGCCTCAAGCCGGAGCACTACCCGGTCTTCGACTGCGCCATGGGCGAGCGGTCGATCGCCCCGATGGGTCACGTGCGGATGATGGCGGCCATCCAGCCGTTCGTCTCCGGCGCCATCTCCAAGACGGTCAACATGCCGGAGGCGGCCACCGTCGAGGACATCGAGAAGATCTACTTCGAGGGCTGGAAGCTCGGCCTCAAGGCGCTGGCGATCTACCGGGACAACTGCAAGGTCGGCCAGCCGCTCTCGGTGGGCAAGTCCAACAAGGCCACCGAGCCGGCCGCCGTCGAGGCCGCGCCGACCGCAGTCGAGAAGGTCATCGAGTACCGGCCGGTGCGCAAGCGCCTGCCGAAGAAGCGCCCGTCCGAGACGGTCAGCTTCTCCGTCGGTGGCGCCGAGGGTTACCTGACCGCGTCGTCCTACCCGGACGACGGCCTCGGTGAGGTCTTCCTGAAGATGTCCAAGCAGGGCTCCACCCTGGCCGGCGTGATGGACGCCTTCTCGGTGGCCATCAGCATCGGCCTCCAGTACGGCGTGCCGCTGGAGACGTTCGTCAGCAAGTTCACCAACATGCGCTTCGAGCCGGCCGGCATGACCGACGACCCGGACGTGCGGATGGCGGCCTCGGTGATGGACTACATTTTCCGTCGCCTGGCGCTGGACTTCCTGCCCTACGAGCGCCGCGCCGAGCTGGGCATCTTCACCGCCTCGGAGCGGGCCGCGCAACTGCGGGCTGAGGCCGACGCGGAGGCCGCCGGCGTCACCGGCGCCGAGCTCACCGCGATGGCGTCGTCCGCACCGGTGGAGACCCCGGCCAAGCCGGAGGCTGTCGCCCAGCCGGCCCAGGAGATGGCCGACGTGGCCGCCGCCAAGCCGGCTCCGAGCGTGGGTTCCAGCACCGAACTGCTGGAGGCCGTGATCGGCAAGGCCGCCGACGCACCGCTCTGCTTCACCTGCGGTACGAAGATGCGCCCCGCCGGTAGCTGCTACGTCTGCGAGGGCTGCGGCTCCACCAGCGGCTGCAGCTGACGTACGCGTATCACCGAACCACCCGCGAGCGCGGCAGGGATCACCTGCCGCGCTCGCGGCGTTCCGCTCGTGGCAGGGTCGATGGACCTGCCCGCTCACCGCATGATCAACTCGACTTCCGTGAAACCGGCGTATCAATCTCGCCCGGATACCGCGGCTTCATGCAACCCGAGTCGATCATGCAGAAGAACTCCGGGGATGACCTCTGGCTGGTGCCGCTCGACTTGCGCCAGATCGGGTGATCAGAGGTATCCATGATCACTCTCTCAGGTGAAGCCGCCTCGATCACTTGATGCTGAGTAGCTGTGGACAACCGGGCTACTCAGCATCAAGTGATCTCGGCGGCCGGGTTACTGGCTGGCGCGCTCGGCGGCGCGTACGGCGTTGCGGAACAGCATCGCGACTGTGGTCGGGCCGACCCCGCCGACCCGGGGCGTGATGGCGCCGGCGACCTCGGCGCACGCTTCGTCCACGTCCGGCAGGAGGCGCCGGCCTTCGTAGCGGACGCCGGCGCCGATGACGACGGCGCCGGGCTTGACGTGCTCAGGCTGCACGATCCGGGGTACGCCGGCGGCGGCGACGAGGATGTCGGCGCGGCGGGTGTAGCGGGCCCAGTCGGGCACCCCGGTGTGGACGACGGTGACGGCGGCGTTGGCGGTCGGGCGCTTCTGGGCGAGCAGCATGGCCAGGGGGCGGCCCAGGGTGGCGCCCCGGCCGAGGATGACTACCTCACGACCGGCGACGGGGATCTCGTAGTACGCCAGGAGGGCTTCGATGCCGGCGGGGGTGCACGGCAGCGGGCCGGGCAGGCCGACGGCGAGACGTCCCATGTTCAGCGGGTGCATGCCGTCGACGTCCTTGTCCGGGTCGATGGTCTGCAACGCCGCGTCGTAGTCCAGGTGCCCCGGAACTGGGTACTGCACGAGCAGCCCGTGTACGGCCGGATCGTTGTTGAACCGGGCAATGGCCTGGTGCAGTTCGGCCTGGGTGACTGTGGCAGGCAGGTGCGCGTGCGGCGAGTCGAACCCGAGCGCGGCGGCCTGGCGCTGCTTGATGGCGATGTAACCGGCGCTGGCGTCGTCGTCGCCGACAAGGATGGTGGCGAGGCTCGGTGTGATCCCGCGGCTGCGCAGCTGGGCGGCAGCGGCGGCGGTCTCGGCCAGGACGGCTTCGGCGACCGGTGCGCCCGGCAGGAGCCGGGCCGTGCCGGACGGGGTGTGGTGCTCGGCGGATGCGCTGGTTGTGGTCATGACGGTCCCTCGACGCAGGCGCCCAGGCGGTCGACGCCCGCGAGAGGCTCCCCGATGGTTTGACCATCCCCGTGCCGCCAGTCGCCGGTGATCCGATGATGCCGCATCAGCAGGGCGATTGCCCAGTTGGGCCAGCAGCGCCGGCAGACTCGCGCCGGGATGGTTCGGTAACACTCGTGCTCCGCCTTACGAAGAAGGGGTGTGAGGGCTACGAGGGAGGACGGCCTGTGAATGAGCCGAGCCGAGCCGATGACGACATTTCCGGCATCGGAGCCGATCCGGTGGCCTTCGAGGTCTTCTACCGGCGGCACCTGGAGGCGGTGGGCCGGTTCGTGGCGCGGCGGGTCGACGACCCGCACCTCGCCGCCGACCTCACCGCCGACGTGTTCCTGGCGGTGATCGAGTCGGCGGCCGGCTACCGGCCGGACCGGGGGAGTCAGATCGGCTGGCTGTACGGGGTGGCCCGCAACGTCATCGGCGACGAGCGGCGTCGGGCGGCTCAACGGCTGCGGGTGACCGGCCGACTGGCCGGGCGACGGGACCTGAGCCCCGACGACATCGCCCGCATTGAGGAGCGGATCGACGCCGAGTCGGCGGCCCGCCGCACCCACAGGGCGCTGCGCGAGCTACCCGAGGGCACCAGAACGCTCGTCGAACTCGTCGCCGTGGACGGCCTCACCGTCGCGGAGGCGGCGGCAGTGCTCGGGGTGTCACCTGTCGCCGCTCGGGTCCGCCTTCATCGTGCCCGCCGCGTCGTGCGCGCCGTGCTCGCCCGCCCGGTCACCACCCTCGCCTGATGAGACGGAGATGACGCCATGAACAAGACCGAACCGTCGCCGCAGGGTTTCGAGGAGCAGCTCCTGCGGGATCTGACCGCACACGTGGCCCAACGGGCCGAGGCGGCGTCGGAGGCCCGTCCCGCCGGACGCCGCGCCCGGTTCCTCCACGGTTGGCGCCTGGCCGGAGCGTTCGGGCTGGCGGTGACGCTGACCGCCGGTGCGCTGGTGGTGCAGACGATCAGGGTGGGCGACCAGCCGCCGACTGCCAGCGCGTCGGAGATCTTCCATCTGGCGGCCGAAGCAGCCCGGCAGCAGCCGGAGCTCACCGCCCGACCCGATCAGTACGTCTTCACGGAAAACCTGGCGACGATCCGGGACCTGCCGGCCAGCGGGCCTTACCAGACCATTCGGAACCAGCTGTGGCAGTCGGCCGGTGGAGTCGCGTACACGCAGGGACGCTACCGACCGGAGAGCGACCCGAACGGGTGGGGCGAGCTGCGGGAGCTCCGGATCAACGATGCCACCGATCCCACGAAGGATCTCGACGCGTTCCAGCCGCCGGCATACCACGGCGACCTGCCCACCGACCCGGACGAGCTGCTTCGATACCTTCGGGAAAACCCGGTCGACCTGCACCTCCCCGAAGGAGCCGATGAGGAGGCCGTCTACGGGGACGAGAGCATGGCGTACACCACCGCGCGGTTGATGCTCCAGGGCTACGTGCCACCCCGATCGCTGGCGGCGCTGTTCGAACTGTTGGCACGGGAGCCCGGGGCGGTCGTCATATCGGGCGACGTGGTGGACGCTGCCGGTCGGCATGGGGTGGCGATCCGGATGCCCGGTGTGATCGGTGGCAACGAGGACCTGCTCTTCGACCGCGACACCCACGTCTTCCTCGGCCGCCGTGGGTCGGTGGTGCGCGACGGCAAGGAGTCCCTGCACACGGCTGTCGCGCTACTCCGCATCGCAATCGTCGACCGGCCGGGCCAGCTGCCCTGAGCGGCGCTGGCACCGCCCCGGACGTGGCCGGCCGGTCACGTCGGACCGGTCAGGGCTGGGCGAACAGCGGGCCGTAGTTCGAGCGGAACATCTGCTCGCCGAGGCGGCGCATCACCAGGTCGCGCAGCGCGGGCGGCAGCCCGGTGGCCTTGTCGCGGCGGTGGGTCTGGCTGAGCACCCAGTCGGTACGCGGGCGGCGTCGCGCCTCGTACCCGCGCAGGGCCTCGGCGATGGACCCGGCAGCGGCCAACGAGGATGCGAGCACGACGGCGTCCTCCAGGGCCATCGCCGCGCCCTGGGCCATGTTCGGCGAGGTGGCGTGGGCGGCGTCGCCGATCAGCAGCACCGGGCCCCGGGACCAGGAGTCGAGCACGACCTCCTGGTTCGGCCCGGCGTGCAGGGTGCTGTCGTCGTAGTCGAGGGCCTTGAGCATGGTGGCCACCGGCTCGGTGAACGTCGCGGCAAGCTCGTCGCGCCAGCCGGGCCGGTCGGCCACCGGGCCGTCGTTGTAGTAGCAGTACGTGTGCTCAGCGCTGATGGGGATGGTCAGGAACTGCCGACCGCGCCCCAACTGCACCGACCAGACCGGCTCGTCGTCGACGCGGGGTGCGACCCACCGGTACGCGTACTGGCCGAGGTCGCGGGCCGCCTGACCGTCGAAGGCGAGCCGGCGGACCGTCGAGTTCACCCCGTCCGCGCCGAGCACCAGGTCGTACCGTCCGGTGCTGTTGTCGTCGAACTCGACGGCGACCCGGTCGCCCTCTGGCAGGAGCGCGACCGGCTGGCGGCCCCAGCGGATCGGGGTGTCGCCGACGCCGGCGAGCAGTGCCCGGTGCAGGTGGGCCCGGGGCAGCGACACGCACGGTCCGACGCCCCGCCACAGCGCGGCCACGTCGATGTCGAAGAGGCGACGCCCGCGCTGGTTCGCGCTGCGCTGCCGGGTGATCTCCACGGAGACGTCGGAGACCGGCTCGGCCAGACCGAGTACGTCGAGCATCCGGGTCGCGTTGCCGGTGAGGTAGATCCCGGTGCCGGAGTCGGTCGGCCCGGATGCCCGCTCGACCACGTCGACAGTGGCACCCCACTCGCGTAGCGCGGCCACCGTCGCCAGTCCGGCGACACCTCCGCCGACGATCAGTACCCGGACACCGTCACCCCGCACGACACTTTCCTCCCCGTTGCCCCTGCGCGACCCCGCTGAGCTGCTGCTCAAGGGTCCAGCCGCCGCAGCACTCTACGAGGCGGGTGAGTCAGCGCACGGGAACGGGGGCTGAAATACCGAGGAATGGGCTGCGACGATGAGGCATGACGACAGCTGAGACGTACGCCGAGTTCGGCAGCCGCGAGGCGCGCGGGGTGTCGCCCACGTATGAGCGCCTGTCGCAGGCCGTGGCCCGCGACGACGACCTGCTCACAGTGCTCGACGGGCTGCCGCCGGCCAAACGCCAGCCGAATCTGCTGTTCGGCGTCGTCCGCTGGCTCGGTGGCCCTGTCGACGACCCGGCCGCGTTCCACGACTACGTGATGACGCACTGGCCGGCCATCGAGACGCAGATGCTCACCCGGGCCACCCAGACGAACGAGGCCGGTCGGTGCGCGGTCCTGCTGCCGGTGCTCGCCGCGTTGCCGCAGCCCCTCGCCCTGCTGGAGGTCGGCGCGTCGGCCGGGCTCTGCCTCTACCCCGACCGGTACGCGTACCGCTACGGCGACCATCGGGTCGGTTCCGGTGAGCTGGTTCTCGACTGCGCGGCCAACGGGTTGGCACCGCCGGCAGGCGTACCCCAGGTGGTGTGGCGGGCCGGCCTGGACCTCAACCCGCTCGACGTGACCGACAGCGACGACGTGTCCTGGTTGGACGCCCTGATCTGGCCGGAGCACGCCCACCGGCGGGCCCGGCTGCGCGCCGCGGCGGCGGTTGCCGCGGCCGACCCGCCGCTGCTGGTCCGCGGCGACCTGGTTGACGACCTGCCGGCGCTGGCCGCGCGGGCGCCGACCGACGCGACGCTTGTGGTCTTCCACACGTCAGTGCTCTACCAGGTGCCGCCCCCGCGCCGGGACGCGTTCGTCCGGTTGGTCCGCGAGCTGCCGGGGCACTGGGTGGCGAACGAGGGGCCGGAGGTGCTCCGCTACGACGGGTTGCCCGCCCCACCGAGCGACGTGCTGCACAACGTCCTCGCGCTCGACGGAAAGCCGCTGGCCTGGGCCAGAGGTCACGGCCAGGCGCTGACCTGGTTCGGCTGACGTCACCAGGCCGCTGGTTGGACGCCGGCCAGCTCAACGAGCCGGTTCGGGCATCCGGGCGCGCAGGGCTCGGATGAACCAGTCCACCGCAGGCGCCGTCGCGTCGCCGGTCGCCCAGCCGTTGAGCACCGCCAACAGGTCGATGTAGCGGTCCCGGCGGGGGTCGTTGGCCGGTTCCAGCCGATCGAGCAGCCGTCGACGCACGTCGGCCTCGTCGGAGTGATGGTGCAGGCTCGCGTACCGGTTGGTGACGGCTGTGACCACCGGATCGGCGTCCGGGCTGGCCGGGTCGAGACCGGCCGCGAGGGCGGGGGCCACCGCGTCCCGGACCACCGCGACGGCGTCCGGGCGGGGCAGCCCCGGTACGTCGTTGTCGGCGGCGTGCTGCCGCACCAGCCGCCGCATCCGGGCCCGGAACTCCGGCTCCCGACTCAGCTCGGCCAGCTCCAGCCACGCCTCGACCTGCGCGGTGTCGGGATCGTCGGGAAGCTCCGGTGTCAACGAGACGACCGCACCCCGGTACGCGGGCTGGTCGCCGAGGCCGGCGAAGACGCCGTCCAGGAAGTCCGCCACCAACTGCCCGCGTTCGCGGGCGGTGAGCTGGGCCAGTCGGTGCAGCTCGTCCACCTCGGTCGGGCCTGACCCGCGCCTCGCCGCGACGGTGAGCACCGCCTGGCGCAGCCGCAGCACCCGGATCTGCACGGCCAACGCCTCGGCGTGTGCGGCGGCCACCTCGGGCAGGGATACCTCCTGGTCCACCACCCGCCGAATGGTGGCCAGGTCCAGGCCGAGGTCACGCAGCGTCCGGACCAGTTCCAACCGGGCCACTGCCGCACTGCCGTACCGCCGGTAGCCGGCCGGGCTCCGGTCCGTCGGCGGCACCACCCCGCTGTCGGCGTAGTACCGGATGGTCTTGACGCTCAGGCCGGTCCGTCGGGCCAGGTCGCCGATCGTGTGAAACGTCTGCCCGCTCATGCCCCCACCCTCGCGTCTCCCCCCGGTGGAGACTCAAGCACCATCCGGGCCGGCGAGGAACGCCGCGACCGTCGCGGTGAACGCTTCGGGGTCGTCGAGCCACGGGTAGTGCCCGGCGCCCGGCTGGACGACCAGCTCGGCGCGTGGACTCAGCTCGGCGAACTGGGCCACCAGGCCCGGCGGTGCGGCCAGGTCGACAGCGCCGGCGAGCAGCAGCACCGGGCCTCGATGGGCGGAGAGGGCCGCACGGGTGGCCGGCGGATCGAAGGCGCCTTCGGAGCTGAAGATCCCGGCCAACTCCTCGTTGCGCTGGCCGGACTCGGCGGCCTGGTGGACCTGAGCGGCAGTGTCCCACCGGCCGTACAGGAACGGAGCGATCTCCTGCTGGGAGGCGGGCCCGGCCCGGCCCGCGAGGATGGACTCCACCGCCGCGGCGGCCACCGGAAACCATGGCTCGCCGGCCCGGGCATCGGTGACCTCCTGGCGCTGCGCGTCGGTCACCTGCAGCCCTACCGCTCGGATGCTCGGGTTCACCAGCGCGAGTTGGCCCACCCGATCGGGGTGCCGGGTCAGGTACTGCAGAGCCAGGTTGGTGCCGGCTGAGTGCCCGAGCAGATCCAGCTGGTCGAGGCCCAGGTGGCCGCGCAGCGCCTCCACATCGTTGACCATGCGGTCGCAGCGGCAGGTCGAGACGTCAGCCGGGACCGCCGAGCGACCGGTGCCCCGCGGATCGAGGATGACCAGCGTCCGGTGCGCGCCCAGACCGCCGAGGTCACCGAGGTACGCGGAGTCACGCATCGGCCCGCCCGGCAGGCAGACCAGCGGATCCCCAACCCCGACCGTCCGGTACGCGAGGATGGTTCCGTCGATCGCGTCGAATGTGGTGGCCATCGGTCAGCGGACCCGCTGGTGGCGGAGCAGAACCACCCCGTTGCCGAAGACCCGGCTCTCCACCAGCCGCAGACCGGTCGGAGTCTCGGCGTCGGGGAAGAGTCGGCGGCCCTTACCGACCAGCACCGGGTGGACGTAGATCCGGTACTCGTCGATCAGGTCGTGCCGGGCGAACGTCGCGGCCAGGTCGGCCCCGCCGAGCGCCAGGTCGCCGCCCGGTTCGGCGGTGAGCTTGCGGACCTGCTCGACGTCGACCTCGCGCACGACTGTGGCGTTCCAGTCGGCGTGGTCGAGGGTGCGCGAGTAGACGATCTTCGGCATGTCCCGCCAGATCCGGGCGAACTCGCGCTCCGGGCCGCTGGCGGTCGGGTCCTGATCGGCGGTCGGCCAGTAGGAGGCCATCAGCTCGTGGCTGACCCGGCCGCTGAGGAACCCGCCCATCGGGGCGATCACGTCGTTGAAGTGCTGGTGCAACTCCTCGTCGACCTGGTGCCAGCCGATGTCGCCACCCGGGCCCTCGAAGAACCCGTCCAACGACAGGCTCATCTGCACAACGATCTTCCGCACCGTGTCTCCTCCGTATGCGTCGATGGATGTCGAACCCGATCGTCGTCGGACCGTACGACGAAACGACCGGTCGCCGCGACGACGCAGAGGCATGTCGGGCATCCGGGCAGCGGGAGGTTGACCACGACCGGTCCCTAGACTGCTGCGGTGACCGGAGAGCGACCACCCCTGGCCGACCGGCCGCTCACCGAGCCGCACCCGTCCCGGCTGCCGTCCGAACACCCCGACCGGGCCCGGATCCTCGCCGCGCACACCGCCGCGTTGGCCGCCGGTGAGGCCGGTTACCTCGACCCGGCGAGCGGGCTGTTCGTGCTCAGCGCCAATTTCCTGGCCCGCCGTGGAACGTGCTGCGGGCGCGGCTGCCGGCACTGTCCGTACGTGGACGATCCACCCTCGGAACAGGCGTAAACGGGGACTTCCGTGCGACACCGACACCCCGTACGGTGTCCGACGGACACTTGGCGGGCACCTTCCGCCGTCGGTCGGCGAGAGGGTGGAGTGTGCGCGGGCGGATCGTGGTCGCCGGGCTGGCCGGGCTGCTGGTGAGTGGCTGCGCCGACGAGGCGGAACCGCCGGCGGTGCCGCCGCCGGTGCCGATAGCTGTTGACGTGGCGGCTGCCTCCTCGGGCGGCGCCTGCCGCCTGCTGGACTTCGCGGTGATCGAGCAGACGGTGAAGATCCGCTTCGACGTGGCGGCGGCCAGTGAACAGGGCGACACCCACACCTGTGTGGTCCGGGCCGCAGGTGCCACATTGCCGGAGTTGACGCTCACCGTGACCGAGACCACGATCGACAAAGCCAGCTTCGGCGCGGACGTGGTGCCGGACAAGGCGGCGAAGGTCACCGGGCTGGGTCAGCAGGCGTACAAGCGGACCACCGCCGCGGCGAGCGGGCACGGCCCGGTCGCCGAGGTGGGCTGGCTGGCCGGCGACGGACGGCTGGCCACTGTGAGTTGGACCACGGCCCGCGGCAGTGCGCGTTCGGCGGTGGAGAAGCTGACCGGCGACCTGACCGCGTTGGCCAAAAAGGTGGACACCCGGGCGTTGTGACGCCCGGGTGCCCGGTTGGTCAGTTGGCGGCGACGAAGACCCGGGAAGCGACCTCGCGGGGCAGCCGCACCCGGTCACCGGAGCGGTCGATCGACACCCCGTCGCGCTCCTGGGCCACTGTCACTGTGGCACCCGGGTCGACACCCGCGGCGTGGAGTTGGCGCAGCACGTCGGCGTCCTTCTGCACGCTCTCGCAGATGCGGCGGACCACTACCGACCCGGAGAGGCCGGGGAAAGCCAGGTTGCGCTCGCCCTCGGCGGCCTCGGTGGTCTCCGCCGCCGGCGAACCCAGCTCCTGAAGCCCGGGGATCGGGTTGCCGTACGGGGAACGGGTCGGCCGGTTGAGCAGGTCGTAGACCCGCTTCTCCACTGCGTCGCTCATCACGTGCTCCCAGCGGCAGGCCTCCTCGTGGGCCTCCTCGTAGGGCATTCCGATGACGTTGACCAGCAGCAGCTCGGCGAGGCGGTGCTTGCGCATCACGGACACGGCGCTGCCGCGACCCAGGGCGGTGAGCGTCAGGTGCCGGTCTCCCTCGACTGTGAGCAGGCCGTCGCGCTCCATCCGGGCGACGGTCTGACTCACGGTGGGGCCACTCTGCTGCAGCCTCTCGGCGATCCGGGCACGCAGCGGTGGCACCCCCTCTTCTTCCAATTCGAGGATGGTGCGCAGGTACATTTCGGTCGTATCGACCAGGTCGTGAGACTTCATAAGGTCAGCGGCCCTCCGGTGCACGATGTTACCTCGGAGAACGGCTGGTGACCTTCGCCGAACCGCGTGCCCTCCACGCGAATGGTGTTGGATGGTCGCCATGTCCGGTACCCAGGAGCCGTTGGTCGAGGTCGATCGGCTCGTCGCCGAACTCGACCAGGTCGATCCGCCCACCCTGCTCGACGTCCGCTGGCGGCTCGTCGGCCCGCCCGGGCGCGACGACTACCTCGCCGGCCACCTGCCCGGGGCGGTCTTCGTCGACCTGGACACCGCGCTCTGTGGGGCGCCGGGCGCCGGCGGCCGGCACCCGTTGCCCGACCCGGCCGCGTTGCAGGCCGCGCTGCGAGCCGCCGGCGTCCGCGCCGGTCACCCAGTGGTGGTGTACGACGGCGGCGACGGCATGGCCGCCGCACGGGCCTGGTGGACGCTGCGCTGGGCGGGTCACCGGCCGGTACGCCTGCTGCACGGCGGCTACCCGGCCTGGGTGGCCGCCGGCCGGCCCGTCTCCACCGACGCGCCCGCCCCACCCCCCGGTGACGTCGTGGTGCGCCCCGGTGATCTCCCGGTGCTCGACGCCGGGCAGGCCGCCGCGCTGGCCGCCGCGGACGACGCCGCGTTGCTCGACGTACGGGCGGCGCCGCGCTACCGGGGCGAGGTCGAGCCGATCGACCCGGTCGCCGGGCACGTGCCGGGAGCGGCGAACCTGCCCGCCGGGGAGTACGTCGGGCCGGACGGCCGTTTCCTGGCCGCCGACGTGCTGAGGGAGCGGTTCGCCGCCGCCGGGGTGACCGAGGGGCGGGCCGTCGGGGCGTACTGCGGCTCGGGGGTGACCGCCGCCCAGGCGGTGCTCGCGCTGCACCTGGCCGGCCGCACGGACGCCGCGCTCTACGTTGGATCGTGGAGCAACTGGGTCGCGGACCCGGCCCGACCGGTCGCCTCCGGGCCGATACCTGGCCGCTGACCAGCGCGTGCGGTGGGCCGGCGCCGATCCTCGTGCGACGATGGGCTCATGTCCGACGACACTGTTGTGGTGTGGGACGAGTCGCTGCTCGCCTACGACATGGGTGACCATCCACTCGACCCGGTCCGGGTGGAGCTGACCATCGCGCTCGCCCGCGAGCTGGGCATCCTCAATCGGCCAGGGGTGCGGGTGATCAAGCCGGAGCCCGCCGACGATGCCCTACTCACCCGGGTGCACGCGCCGGCCTACCTCGCCGCGGTGCGCAACGCGCCGCGCGACCCGCTCTTCGCCGGGTACGGGCTGGGCACCTCCGACAACCCGGTCTTCGAGGGGATGCACGAGTCCAGCGCGCTGATCGCCGGCGCGACGGTGGCCGCCGCCGAGGCGGTCTGGCGCGGCGACGCCCGGCGGGCGGTGAACGTGGCCGGTGGGCTGCACCACGCGATGTCCGCCCGAGCCTCCGGCTTCTGCGTCTACAACGACCCCGCGGTGGCCATCGCCCGCCTGCTCGACCTCGGCGCGGAGCGGGTGGCGTACGTGGACGTCGACGTGCACCACGGCGACGGTGTGCAGGACATCTTCTGGAACGACCCTCGGGTGCTCACGGTCAGCCTGCACGAGACCCCGCTGGCCCTCTTCCCGGGCACGGGTTTCCCGGACGAGACGGGTGGGCCGGGTGCGCAGGGCACCGCCGTCAACATGCCGTTGCCGCCCGGCGTCGACGACAGCGGCTGGCAGCGCGCGTTCCACGCGATAGTGCCGTCGGTGCTGCGCGCGTTCCGGCCGCAGGTGCTGGTCAGCCAGTGCGGCGCCGACGGGCACCGGCTGGATCCGCTCGCCGACCTGAACCTGACAGTGGACGGGCAGCGGGCCACCTACCTGGCGATGCGGGCGCTCGCCGACGAGTTGTGCGACGGCCGGTGGGTGGCCACCGGCGGCGGCGGGTACGCGCTCGTCGAGGTGGTGCCCCGGGCCTGGAGTCACCTGCTGGCCGTGGCCACCGGTGACCCGATCGACCCGGCCACGCTCACCCCACCCGCGTGGCGGGACCTGGTCGCCTCCCGACGTCTGGGCCGGGAGGTGCCGCTGCGGATGACCGACGACGCCGACCCGTCGTACGAGCCGTGGCAGCCGACCGGCGAGCCGAACGCGGTGGACCGGGCGATCGCGGCCACCCGCAAGACGGTCTTCCCGCTGCTCGGGCTCGACCCGCACGATCCACGGGACTGAGCCGGGCCGGGGGAGGGCGTACCGGTGCCGACAGTGGACCAGCCGGTCGACGTGCTGCTCAGCGATGGCAGCACGGTCCAGTTGCGCCCGATCGACCCGGCCGACGCGCCGGGCATCGTGGCGATGCACAGCCGGTTCTCCGAGCGCACCCGCTACCTGCGGTACTTCTCGCCGTACCCGCGCATCCCGGAGCGGGATCTGATCCGTTTCGTCACAGTGGACCACCACGACCGGGAGGCGTTCGTGGTGCTGGCCGCCGACCGGATCGTCGCGGTCGGCCGGTACGAGCGGCTCGGCCCGCAGGCCCCCGAGGCGGAGGTGGCCTTCGTGGTGGAGGACGCCTACCAGGGGCGGGGCATCGGCTCGGTGCTGATGGAACACCTGGCCGACGCGGCCCGCCGCAACGACATCATGAGCTTCGTCGCGGAGGTGCTGCCGGCCAACGGGACGATGCTGCGGGTCTTCGCCGACTTCGGCTACCAGGTCCAGCGCGAGTACGCCGACGGCGTGGTCCACCTGAGTTTCCCCATCGCGCCCACCGAGGCCAGCCTGGAGGTGCAGCGCGGCCGGGAGCACCGCACCGAGGCCCGCTCGATCGCCCGGCTTCTCGCTCCGCGCGGCATAGTCGTCTACGGTGCCAGCGCCACCGGCCAGGGCGTCGGCGCGGCGGTGCTCGGGCACCTGCGCGACGGCGGGTTCACCGGTGCGGTGGTGCCTGTGCATCCGAGCGCGTCGACAGTGGCGGGTCTCCCCGCGTACCCGTCGGCGGTTGATGCCGGAACGCCGGTGGACCTGGCGGTGGTGGCGGTCCCACCGGAGGCGGCGACCGCCGTGGTCGCCGACGCGGCCGCCGCGGGGGTGCACGGCCTGGTGGTCATCTCGGCCGGCTTCGCCGAGGCCGGCGGCGAGGGCGCGGCCACCCAGCGGGCACTGGTCCGCGCGGCGCACGCGGCCGGGATGCGGGTCGTCGGCCCGAACTGCCTCGGCGTGGCCAACACCGACCCGACGGTACGCCTCAACGCCACCCTCGCCCCGGCGTTGCCGCCGGCCGGCCGGGTCGGCATCTTCAGTCAGTCCGGTGCGTTCGGGGTGGCGCTGCTCGCCGAGGCGGACCGGCGGGGCCTCGGGTTGTCCAGCTTCGTCTCGGCCGGCAATCGGGCCGACGTCTCCGGCAACGACCTCCTGCAGTACTGGCAGGACGACCCCGCCACCGACGTGATCATGCTCTACCTGGAGACCTTCGGGAACCCGCGCAAGTTCGCCCGGTTGGCCCGGCGGATCGGCCGCGCCAAACCGGTCGTCGCGCTCGCCTCGCCGGCCCGCCCGCCAGGGGTCGGTGACGCCGCCGGGCCGGACGAGGTGGCGGTGGCGGCGCTCTTCGCCCAGTCCGGGGTGATTCGGGTGGACACCGTGCCGGAGCTGCTCGACGTGGGTGTGCTGTTGGCCAACCAGCCGTTGCCGGCCGGCGGCCGGGTCGGTGTGGTCGGCAACTCCTCGGCCCTCACCGGGCTCGCCGCGACGGCCTGCGTCGGGCACGGCCTGAGCGTGGCCGACGGTTATCCCCGCGACGTCCGGCCGAGCGCCGGTGCCGCCACGTTCGCCGCCGCGCTCGCCGAGACGGCCGCTGACGAACGGGTGGACGCCCTGGTGGTGGTGTTCGCGCCGCCGCTGCCCGGCCAGCTGACCGCTGTGGACGCCGACGTGACCGCCGCACTGCCGTCCGCCCTCGCGCTGGGCAAGCCGACAGTGGCGACGTTCCTGGTCGGGAGGCTGCCACCGGGGGTGCCGGCGTACGGCGGCGTGGAGGAGGCGGTCCGCGCGCTCGCCCGGGCGCACCGGTACGCCGAGTGGCTTCGCCGCCCACCCGGGGTGGCACCGGAGCTGCCCGACCTCGATCGGGCTGCCGCGCAGGCCGCGCTCCGGGCCGACGGCACCGACCCGGGCGCGCTGCTGGCCGCGTACGGCATCGACGTGGTGGCCTCGGTGTCCGTCGACTCGGTCGACGCTGCTGTCGACGCGGCGGCGCGGCTGGGCTTCCCGGTTGCGCTCAAGGCGGCCGCTCCCGGGCTGCGGCACCGACTCGACCTCGGCGCGGTCCGACTGGACCTGCCCGACGAGCCGACTCTCCGCCGGGCGTACGCCGACCTGGCGGTGACCTTCGGCGCGGACGCGCTGGTTCAGCCGATGGTCCCGCCCGGCGTGGCCTGCGTGGTGGAGGTGGTGGAAGACCCCGCGTTCGGGCCGGTGGTCGGCTTCGGCCTGGGCGGGGTCGCCACCGAGCTGCTCGGCGACCGGGCTTGGCGGGCGGTGCCGCTGACCGACCGGGACGCGGCCGAGCTGGTCGACGAGCCCCGGGCGGCGCCGTTGCTGCGCGGGCACCGGGGGGCCGCGCCGGTCGACCGGGCGGCCCTTGCCGATCTGCTGCTACGGGTGGGTCAGCTCGCCGACGAACAGCCCCGGGTGCGCTCGCTGACCCTCAACCCGGTGCTCGCCCGCCCCGATGGCATCTCGATCCTGCACGCGCAGGTAGGGGTGGGTGGCGTGGCCGCCCGCCCGGACACCGGCCCCCGCCGTCTGTGAGCGGGCCCGGTCAGGCGCGGCTGGAGATCTGCTGGACGCCCCAGGTGTTGCCGTCCGGGTCGGCGAAGAAGACGAAGCCGACGTTGTCCAGCGGATCCGGCACCGGCCGGGGGTTCCGACCCACCACCTGGATCTCGCTGACCTCCACGCCGCGCCCGACCAGTTCCTCGTGGGCCCGCTTCAGGTCGGGCACCACCAGTTGCAGCCCCTTGAGTGAGCCTGGCGGCATCTCCGGGACGACGCCCTTGCCAATCACGATCGAACAGCCCGAGCCGGGCGGCGTCAGCTGGACGATGCGCGCGTCGTCACTGATCACCGTGTCGTGGTCCACAGTGAAGCCGAGCTGGTCGGCGTAGAACTTCTTCGCCCGGTCCACGTCGGAGACCGGCACGATCACCACTTCCAGCGTCCAGTTCATCGTCGCTCTCCTTCGTGGTTCAGCAGACGGTGTCCCAGTCAAGCACCCCGACAGCACGGAAGGCCCCGGCGAACCGCCGGGGCCTTCCGTGGGAACCGGATGCGTCAGCAGGCGTACGCCTCCAGGCGCTGAGCCCGCTCCGGGGCGCGCAGCTTCAGCAGCGTCACCTTCTCGATCTGCCGGATCCGCTCCCGGGACAGGCCGAACTCCCGGCCGACCTCGTCCAGGGTGCGCTGGCGGCCGTCGTCCAGGCCGAACCGGAGGCGGATGACCGCCTGCTCCCGCTGGGACAGGGTGGAGAGCACGATGCTGACCTCGTTGCGCAGCTCGCCCTGGGCGGCGGCGTCGCCCGAGTCGGTACGCGGGTCCACCGAGGCCACGAAGTCGCCGAGCGCGCTCTCACCGTCGTCGCCGACGGCTTGGTCCAGGCTGACCGGCTCCCGGTCGTAGGAGATCAGCTCGATGACCTGGATCTCCGGGATCTCCAGTGCGCGGGCCACCTCGGCGACCGTCGGTTCGCGGCCCAGCGTCACCGCCAGTTCGCGGCGGGCCCGGACCATCCGGTTGACCTGCTCGACCATGTGCACGGGGATGCGGATGGTACGGGCCTGGTCGGCCATGGCGCGGGTGATGGCCTGTCGGATCCACCAGGTGGCGTACGTGGAGAACTTGTAGCCCTTGGCGTAGTCGAACTTCTCCACGGCCCGGATCAGACCGAGGTTGCCCTCCTGGATCAGGTCGAGAAACGCCATGCCACGGCCGGTGTAGCGCTTGGCGATGCTGACCACCAGCCGCAGGTTCGCCTCCAACAGGTGGTCCTTGGCCGCCCGACCCTGGGCGACGATCAGCTCCAGGTCGGCTCGCAGCTCCGCGGAGACCGGGGTGCAGGTGGCAAGCTTCTCGTCGGCGAACAGGCCCGCCTCGATGCGCCGGGCCAGGTCTACCTCCTGCGCGGCGGTCAGCAGCTTCGTCCGGCCGATCCCGTTGAGGTAGGCCCGGACCAGGTCGGTGGAGATGCCGCGCTCGTCGGTGGCGTCCAGGTCGACGAGGGCTTCGGGGGCCCCGTCGGTGTCGGTCGTGGTGGCCGGGCGCGTCCGGTGTTCCGTCATCTGAAGGACCATCTCTGTCTCTCCCCGTTTCCACGTCGGTGCCGTGTTCCCGGCCCAGTGGTGCCGGTGTGACAACAGCTTGGCGGGCGGCGCGTAAAACGGGAGTGAGGCGATCGGGCACCCGACAGGAATCGCGTCGGATCGCTGGTGCGGTGTGTCGTCCGAGTGTGTGGTTGCCCGCCCCGGCTACGTTGCGGACGGCCGGCCATCTCTGGTCGGCCGGAAACGACAGTTGGAGGACGGTGTGGTCTTCAAGCGGCTCATGAAGGCGATGGGCGTCGGTGGTCCGTCGGTGGAGACGGTGCTGGCCAACGCGAACTGCCGTCCGGGCGGCCAGCTGGAGGGCCGGATCCAGGTGCTGGGCGGCGATCACCAGGTCGACATCGACCACGTCACCCTCGGCCTGGTCACCCGGGTCGAGGTGGAGACCGGCGACAACGACTACGACACCACCCAGGAGTTCCACCGCCAGCAGGTCACCGGCTCGTTCCGGCTGGAGCCCGGGCAGCGCTACGACCTCCCGTTCCGCTTCGAGGTGCCGTGGGAGACACCGGTCACCGAGCTGTACGGGCAGCACCTGCACGGGATGACGATGGGCCTGCGTACCGAGCTGGAGGTCGCCCGCGCCGTCGACAAGGGCGACCTGGACGCCGTGTCGGTGCACCCGCTGCCGGCGCAGGAGCGACTGCTGGACGCGCTGCTGCGGTTGGGCTTCCGGTTCGCCCGCGCCGATGTGGAACGTGGCCACATCTACGGCGTACGCCAGACGTTGCCGTTCTACCAGGAGATCGAGTTCAGTCCGGCACCGCAGTACGCCCGCTCGATCAACCAGTTGGAGGTCACCTTCATCGCCGACGCGCAGCAGATGCAGGTGGTGTTGGAGGTCGACAAGCGCGGCGGTGTCTTCACCGAGGGTCGGGACGCCTTCGGTCGATTCACTGTCGACCACGCCACGGCCGACCGCACCGACTGGACCGCCGAACTGGACAACTGGCTCCGCCAGTCCCTGACCCGCCGAGGCCTCTTCTCCTAACCCCCACCCCACCCCACCCTCCTCGTCCGTTGATCATGAAGTTGTTGCCAGGACACGCCGAGGCGGCGGGCAATAACTTCATGATCAACAGGGGCGGTGGGGGGGTGGGGTGGGGTTAGAGGTCTAGGAGGAGGGTTTGGGGGCCTACGTTTGTGCTCTCGACCAACATGTGGGTGCGGAAGCGACCGGTCTCCACCTTCGCTCCTCGTTCCCGTAGGGCGTCGACCACAGCTGTCACCAGTGGCTCGGCGACCTCGGCGGGGGCGGCGGCGGTCCAGCTCGGTCGGCGGCCCTTGCGGACGTCGCCGTAGAGGGTGAACTGGCTGACCACCAGGATCGGCGCGCCGGCGTCGGCGGCGGACCGCTCGCCGTCCAGGATCCGTACCTCGTGCACCTTGCGAGCCATCGTCTGAGCGGTGTCCGCAGTGTCGGTGTGGGTCACCCCGAGCAGCACCAGCAGGCCGTTCCCGATGGCACCGACCACCTCGCCGTCCACAGTCACGCTGGCCCGCCCGACGGTCTGCACCACAGCCCGCATCAGGCACTCACCGGCTCGATGAAGCCGCGCTCCACCAGGTGCGCCACGATCGGGCCGGCGGCCTCGGCCATCTCGTCGGGCTCGACGTCGTGCGCGGCGGCGAGCAGGGCGAGCTGGTCACGTAGCGGCAGCCGGCCATCGGCGCCACCGACCAGCGCCAGTACCAGCGGATCGATCTCCTCGGTCCAACGCAGGCCGTGCGGCATCGCGAGGACCTGCCGGTCCACCCCCCAGCCCTCGTCGCCCATGGTGGCCTCCTGTCGCAGCTGGAGGCCCTCGGCGGCCCGGTAGCGCTCGGCGAGTAACGCCTCGGTGTCGCGTACCCGGAGAAAGTCCTGGCGGTCGAACCAGGCGGCGACGTGGTCGCCCAGCGGTGGCTGCACCCGCTGGCGTAGATCCTCCACCCGCACCACCGGGTCGGCGTGCCCGCCCCGACGCAGTGACACGATGCCGAAGCCGATGCCCTCCACCTTGTGCGCGTCGAACCAGTCCAGCCAGGCGGCCATCCGCTGCGGGTCGGCGGTCTCACCGACGTCGGTGAGCCACAGGTCGACGTACGCCATCGGGTCGGCCACCTCGCGCTGGATCACCCAGGCGTCCAGGCCGGTCCCGGCGAACCAGCCGGCCACCCGCTCGTCCCACTCCTCGCCTGCGACGTGCACCCAGTTCGCCAGGTACTGCATGGTGCCGCCCTCGGTGAGCAGGTCCGGGGCGGCGGCGGCCAGTTCGGCGCCGATCGCGTCACCGACCCGGCCGGAGTCGCGGTACACGTGCGTGGTCGTGCCGGGGCCGACCACGAACGGTGGGTTGCTCACCACCAGGTCGAACCGCCGACCGGCCACCGGGGCGACCAGGTCGCCGCGGAGCAGTTCCCAGTCCTGACCGTTGAGGGCGGCGGTGGTCGCGGCGAAGCGCAGCGCCCGCTCGGAGAGATCGGTGGCGGTCACGGACCGGGCGTGGGTGCCCAGGTGCAGGGCCTGGATGCCGGAACCGGTGCCCAGGTCCAGTGCGGTGTCGACCGGCCGGCGCATGGTCGCGCCGATCAGGGTGTGGGTCGCCCCGCCGACGCCAAGGACGTGCTCGGCGTGCAACGGGCGACCCGGGCGGGCGCTGGCCGGCACGTCGGCGAGCACCCACCAGTCCTCGCCGTACGGCTCCAGGTCGATGCCGGCACGCAGGCCGTCGCCGTACCGCTCGACCAGCCCGCCCGCGAGGGCCTCGGCCAGGCTCAGCGGCGTCAGCGCAGCGGTCACCGCCGCCTCCGACTCGGTCTGGGCGCAGATGAACAGCCGGATCAGGGTGCCGAGCGGGTCGCCCTCCTCGGTGGCGCGCAGCGCGGCCCGGTAGTCGTTGCGGGCGACCGCCGCGGTCGCCTGGGCGCCCAGCCGCTCGGCGATGCCGTGGCTGGTGAATCCGGTCCGGGTCAGTGCGCTGCGCAGCGCGTCGACGCCGGCGGGGGAGAGCAGCATGTCGTGTTCGTCCACCCCGACATCCTGCCTCCCGTCGCGTCCCGGGTCAGGGTCACCCGCCGGATGGTGTCGGAGCGTCGGTGTCCGCCCCGATCGGAGCGCCGGGCAGGATGGTCCGCATGACGCTCGTTCTGCCCATCGACCCGGAGGCCAACCGGTTGCTGGAGCGCAACCCGTTGGCCCTGCTCCTCGGCATGGTTCTTGATCAACAAGTGCCGATGGAGAAGGCGTTCTCGTCGCCGTACGTGCTGCAGCAGCGGCTCGGCCACGACCTGGACGCGGCTGAGCTGGCCGGGTACGACCCGGAGGCCCTGCTCGCGCTCTTCGCCCAGCCGCCCGCACTGCACCGGTTCCCGAAGGCGATGGCGGCCCGGGTGCAGGAGGTCTGCCAGGTGCTGGTGGAGCGCTACCACGGTGAAGCGGCGCTCCTCTGGGCCGAGGTCGCCGACGGGCCGGAGCTGCTGCGCCGGGTCGCCGCGCTGCCTGGGTTCGGCAAGCAGAAGGCGCAGATCTTCGTGGCTCTGCTCGGCAAGCGGTTCGGGGTGACCCCGCAGGACTGGCGGAAGGCGGCCGGGGACTACGGCGACCCGGGCGCGTACCGGTCGGTCGCCGACGTCACCGACGCCGATTCGCTGCGTCGGGTGCGGGAGTTCAAGCAGCAGATGAAGGCGGCGGCAAAGGCGAAGACGACCGGCGGCTGAGCTGTCTGCTCAGGCGGCGGTGGGGTGCGCCAGCGAGGCCAGCGCGCGCCGGACGTCGGCCAGCGAGACGGTTGCCGAGTCGTCCAGGTCGGCCAGGCCGGCCTCGATCCACTGGCGCATCAGCGTGGTGACCCCGATGCCCCGGGCGTCGGCGGCGGCGCGGACCCGCTCGTAGGTGTCCAGTGGCAGCCGCACCGAGCGGCTCACCATCGGCACGTCGCTGTCGGGGGTGGGCAGCTCCGCCGCCGGGCTCTCGTCGATCAGCTCGGCGATTCGTTCGCCGCCGCCGTGGAACTGCTTGGTCGCGTCGTTACGGTGCATCGTCACGGCCTCCTCATCGGCGGTCTCTCCGCACGGCCTCGTCGTAGCGCTTGGACTCGACGTCGCTCAGCTCGCGGGCGGAGAGGATGTCCCAGTCGTTGTCGGTGCCATCGGCCTCGGCGAGCAGCACCGCCAGCCGGCGGCCCCGACGGGCGGCGGCGTAGACCACCATCACGTCGTCACCCAGATGACGGATGACCCGTCGGGCGCTGTGCAGCGCCTCCCAGACTTCCCCGGGTGTGACGTCGTAGACCCTCAGGTTGGCCAACGCCTCGTCAGTGAAGCTGAACCTGCTGCCCACATCGCGGAGCGTACCACGGGCGTAACACGCGACGGGATGGGTCGAAGTTCGCTGATCACGGACCCGCGGTGACAGGATGAGGCGTAACCCCCTCGAGGAGGTCCATGGTGAAGCGTCAGGCGTACCAGCCGATTCTGATCACCGACGCCTCGCGCAGCCAGGGTGATCAGCTCAACAGCCGTCAGCGCCGCTATGTCCTGATGATGGGCATCCGAGTGGCCTGCATCATCGTCGGCGCGATCCTGGTCGGTGCGAACGCCCCACTGCTCTGGCTCTGGCTGCCACTGTGCGCCCTCGGCATGGTGCTCATCCCCTGGCTGGCGGTGCTGCTGGCCAACGACCGGCCGCCAAAGGAAGAGCACCGGCTGGCCAACCGGTTCCACCGCCGGCACACGGACGACACCCCGCCGATGAGCCTCACCGCCGAGGAGCGCCCACACAAGGTCATCGACGTCGAACCCTGACCCGCGAACGGGCCAGGGTTCGAGCGGTCAGGGCAGCGCTACGCCTGTGGCCGCGCGCCGACCGCTACGCCTGTGGCCGCGCGCCGGCGGTGGAGACGGCCAGCGCGCCCAGGTCGGTGGCCCGGCTCAGCGCCGCGGTCGGGGTGGCACCGGCGAGCCACGCGGTGAGCAGACCGGCCGCGAAGGCGTCGCCCGCGCCCGTGACGTCCACCACCGCCACCCGCCGCGCCTCGGCCACACAGACCGGAGTGGTGCGGTCCACCCAGACCGCGCCGGCCGCGCCGCGCTTCACCACCACCCGCCGAGCCGTCGCCGACAGCGCCCGCCCCTGCGCCGCCGGGTCCAGCCCGCCGGCCAGCACCGTGGCCTCGTCCGCGTTGACCAGGAGCAGGTCGATGTCGCGTACCCAACTCAGGAACGCCGCCGCGCCGACCCGCCGCAACGGCGCCGCGGAGGCCGCGTCGACGCTGATGGTGAGCCCGCGCTCGCGGGCGGCGGCCAACGCCCGCAGCCCCGCGCCGCGCGACTCCGCGTCCAACAGGGTGTACGCGGACAGGTGCAGATGCCCAGCGCCGGACGCCGCCGCGAGGGCCTGCTCGACGTGCGCGGCGCTCAGCCGCAGGTTCGCGCCCCGCTGGCTGACCATGGTGCGCTCGTCGTCGGCGGCCAACACGATGACAGTGCCGGTCGGGGCGCCCTCGACCCGTTCGATGGCGCAGTCGACGCCGGCCCGTTCCAGCTCGGCGACCCGGTCCCGCCCGGCGTCGTCGTCACCGACGGCCCCGACGAGCGTGACGTCCACCCGCTGCGCGGCGATCCAGGCGGCGGTGTTGGCCGCCTGACCGCCACCGCCGAGACTGATCACGGCCCCGGTGTCCGAGCCGGCCGCGAGCGGCCCGGACAACACGGCGACCACGTCGGTGATCACGTCCCCGACGACGACCACGCGGGCCGGTCGGGTCATGCCGGGACGGCGGTGCCGCGGGCCACCGAGGCGACCGCGATCCGCGCGGCCAGGTCGGCGTTGCGCAGGATGATCCGCACGTTCACCGCCAGGCTCGCGCCCTCGGTGGCGGAGTGGAAGTGCGCGAGCAGGTAAGGGGTGACGGCCTTTCCGGTGATCCCGTCCCGCTCCAGCAGGGCCAGGCCCTCGGTGAGAGTCCGGTCGTGCAGCTCCGGGTCGAGCTGCTCGTCGACCGGCAGCGGGTTGGCGATCAGCAGCCCGCCGGTGTGCACGGCGTGCTCGTCCCGGGCGGCGAGCACGGCGGCGACCTGCTCCGGTGAGTCCACCGACCAGTCCAGGTCGAAGCCGGCGTCGGTCAGGTAGAAGCCGGGGAACCTGCGGGTGCGGTAACCGACCACAGCGACCCCGAGGGTCTCCAGGCGCTCCAACGTCGCGCCCACGTCGAGGATCGACTTGACCCCGGCGCAGACCACAGCGATCGGGGTCTGCGCCAGGGTGACCAGGTCCGCCGACTCGTCGAAGGTGTGCTCGGCCTCCCGGTGCACCCCGCCCAGCCCGCCGGTGGCGAACACGCCGATGCCGGCGGCGGCGGCCACCGCGCTTGTCGCGGCCACGGTGGTGGCGCCGTCCGCGCCGGTCGCGGCGGCGACCGCGAGGTCGCGGACGGAGAGCTTTGTCACGCCGTCGACAGTGGCCAGCCTGGTCAGCTGCGCGTCGTCCAGGCCGACCACCAGCTCACCGGCGATCATGCCGATCGTCGCCGGAACGGCCCCGGCGTCCCGAACCGTCCGCTCGATCTCCCTGGCCACGCGCAGGTTCTCCGGTCGGGGCAGACCGTGCGAGACGATGGTGCTCTCCAGGGCGACGACGGGCCGGCCGTCGCGCTGGGCTTCGGCCACCTCGGTGCCGTAGCTGATGCGAAAGTCAGTCACACGGGCACCGTACGGGGTGGGGCCTCGGCCGGCCTCAAGTGGACCCGGCCATGATGACCTGCCAAACTTGTCGGTTGGAGGTGCAGACGTGAGCACAGAGGTTCTCGAGCGTCCGGAGCTGAAGGACGCCGACACCGGTCCCGAGATGTTCCACTACGTCCGCAAGGAGAAGATCGCCGAGAGCGCCGTCATGGGCACTTTCGTCGTCGCTCTCTGCGGCGAGACCTTCCCGGTCACCAAGGCGGCCAAGCCGGGTTCGCCGGTCTGCCCCAAGTGCAAGGAGATCTACGACTCGTACCGTGAGTGAACCTCGGCCGGTGCTCCGGCCGGCGACGTAGCCTGCGGCGGTGACCACCTCCACCGCCCTGCTCCTCGCCGACCTGACCGGGGTGGCGGTGTTCGCCGCCTCCGGGGCCTCGGCGGCGGTGGCCAAGCGACTTGACCTGTTCGGTGTCGCGTTCGTCGGCTTCGTGGCCGCCCTCGGCGGTGGGATCCTCCGGGACCTGGTCATCGACGAGGTGCCGCCGCTGGCCTTCGCCGACTGGCGGTACGCGGCCACCGCCGCGATCACCGCGCTCGCCGTCTTCTGGCTGCACCCGCAACTGGCCCGACTGCGCACCACGGTGCTGGTGCTGGACGCGGCCGGTCTGGCACTGTTCACCGTCACCGGCACGCTCAAGGCGCTCGACGCCCGGGTACCGGCGGTAGGGGCCTGCCTGATCGGCATGCTCACCGCGATCGGCGGCGGGCTCGGCCGCGACCTGCTCACCGCCGAGATCCCCGTCGTGCTGCGCCGGGAGATCTACGCGCTGGCCGCACTGGCCGGTTCGGTCCTGGTGGTGCTGCTGTACGTCACCGGGCAGACCGGGCCCCTGCCGCTCACCGCCGCCGCCGTCCTGGTCTTCGGACTACGCCTGATTGCGCTGCGTCGACGCTGGTCCGCGCCGGTGGCCACGCTGCGCCCGCCGCGTGCCGACGGGGCGGATCCACGCACCGACCGGGAGTGGTGAGACGGGCGGTCCGCTGTTCGATCGGGTACCGGATTGTGACCAGCGTGGCGTCGCCTGGGCCCGACGGCCCGTGCTGGTTATGCTGAGTCGGCCTTCGCGGCAGCTTCTGCGCGGAGGCGTTTTCATGGGCGGCGGATCCTCGTGGCCCTCGCCCGGGGTCCGCCATCGTGCGGTCGGAGAGGAGCTTCGCGTGGCAGCCCGGACGCCGGTGCTCGAGACGTTCCCGGCGCTGCGCGCCTGGCAGCGCAAGGCGCTGGTGGAATACCTGCGTCGCCGCAGCGACGACTTCACAGCGGTCGCCACGCCCGGCGCCGGCAAGACCACCTTCGCCCTGCGGATCGCGGCCGAGCTGCTCGGTGACGGCACCGTGGAGGCGGTCACCGTGGTCGCCCCGACCGAGCACCTCAAGAACCAGTGGGCAGACGCCGCGGCCCGGGTGGGCATCCAACTCGACGCCGCCTTCCGCAACGCCGACCTGCACTCCGCGGCCGACTTCCACGGCGCGGTGGTCACCTACGCGCAGGTGGGGATGGCCCCGCAGGTGCACCGGCGACGCACCATGACCCGACGCACCCTGGTCATCCTCGACGAGATCCACCACGCCGGCGACTCCCGGTCCTGGGGCGACGGGGTGAAGAACGCGTTCGAACCCGCCGTACGCCGACTGATGCTCACCGGGACGCCGTTCCGCTCCGACGACAACCCGATCCCGTTCGTCAGCTACGAGCGGGGCGGGGACGGGCTGCTGCGCTCCCGCGCCGACTCCGTGTACGGCTACTCCGACGCGCTGCGCGACGGCGTGGTCCGGCCGGTGCTCTTCCTGGCGTACTCCGGGGAGACCCGCTGGCGTACCAACGCGGGGGAGGAACTGGCGGCCCGGCTGGGTGAGCCGATGACCCAGGACCTGGTCGCCCAGGCGTGGCGTACCGCCCTGGACCCGGCCGGCGACTGGATGCCGCAGGTGCTGCGCGCCGCCGACGCCCGACTCACAGTGCTGCGCAACGCGGGCATGGCCGACGCCGGTGGTCTGATCATCGCCACCGACCAGCAGACCGCCCGCTCGTACGCCAAGCTGATCGAGCAGGTGACCGGCGAGAAGGCCGCCGTGGTGCTCTCCGACGACCAGGGCGCGTCCGCCCGGATCGCGACGTTCGCGGCGTCCGACCAGCGGTGGTTGGTGGCGGTGCGGATGGTGTCCGAGGGGGTCGACATCCCGCGACTGGCAGTCGGGGTCTACGCCACCAGCGCCAGCACACCGCTCTACTTCGCCCAGGCGATCGGCCGGTTCGTGCGGGCCCGCCGGCCCGGGGAGACCGCCTCGGTGTTCCTGCCCAGCGTGCCGCACCTGCTCGGGTTGGCCAGCGAGATGGAGACCGAGCGCGACCACGTACTCGGTAAACCCAAGGAAGCCGACGGTTTCGACGACGACCTGCTGGAACGCGCGCAGCGCGACGACCAGGCCAGCGGGGAGTTGGAGAAGCGGTTCGCGGCGCTCTCCGCCACCGCCGAGCTGGACCAGGTGATCTTCGACGGCGCGTCGTTCGGCACCGCGGCCCAGGCCGGCACCCCCGAAGAAGAGGAATATCTCGGCCTGCCCGGTCTGCTCACCGCCGACCAGGTCTCGCTGCTGCTGACCAAGCGGCAGGCCGCACAGCTCGCCGCCCAACGCCGCCGTACGGCCGACGGGGGCGCTCAGCCGGCCGCTGCGGCCACAGCAGCGCCACCCGCACCCATGAGCGCCGCTCAGCGTCGCGTGGCCCTCCGACGCCAACTGAACGCTCTCGTGGCCGCCCGACACCATCGCACAGGCCAGCCGCACGGCAAGATCCATGCCGAGCTGCGCCGGCTCTGCGGCGGACCGCCGAGCGCCCAGGCCACCATCGAGCAGCTTGAGGAACGCATCGCCACCGTGCAGACCCTCTAGACCGGTTCCGGGGCCGTGGCGGACTGCGCCGTGTCGGCCGTGTCGCCTTTGGGCCGTGACCGGGGCCGCGTGGTACCTGCGGCGTGGCGTGCTCCCGTGGTGGTCGGTGTCCCTGCGGGCGTGTGGGTCGGTGTCAGTGCTTGCGCCGTGATCCACTCGGCTTCCTTGACGACGCGGTGTTCGAGCGAGGTGGACAGCGCGACTTCCTCGAACCCGAGTGGATCAACGGGGGCCTGGGCGGTGCTGCGGCTTGCCTACCCGGAACGGCGATGGATGCCCTGTCGGGGCGTCCCGATCCCAAGATCGCGCACCATCCTGGTTCTAGTGGTGTCGGTGAGTCGGGGAGGCCACTACATCCTGCTTCGAGCGTGACCTTGACGGTCGGTGGCGCCCAGACCTCGCTCCCGGCCTGCCGGAGGGCGGTGTGGTCGTCAAGACCGCGCAGGAACAGGGATGTTGCGCGGGGTGCGGGGTGCGGGGTGCGGCGGAGCGCGGACAGAAAAAAGTTGACCGGAGGCACCCTCGGGGTGCCTCCGGTCAGCTATGTCGGTTTGCGGATTTAGTTCGCCATCAGGTCGGCGCCACGCCAGCTGAAATCGGGCTCCGTCGCGAACCGCTCGGTGATCTTCACGAGATCCTCCGCGTACTTGTTCGCGTGGTGCCCGCAGAACACCAACTCGCTCCCACCCGCCAGAGTGATCCGGAGCTTCCCGGCAGCATTGCAGCGGTCGCACCGTTCATCGGCGGCTGGGGGAGCCGCCGTCACGGGCGGCGGCGTGAGGGTCGGGGTCATCGCCTTCCTCCTCTGGTCGTCACCGATGAACAATCTCTTCGGTCGTTGCTCACCTATCGTGCAACACCCTTACTAGGCACTGCCTTCCCTGTGTGCCCGCGGGGGACCGAGGTCACACCTGGAAGGGACAGTGTGCCGTGCACCCAGGGTGCCACGTCAACGATCACATTCGTGCATCCGGACGATCACCATCTGGTGTTGCACACCAGGTGGTCAAAACGACACGTTCGGTTGACGAAACCCGCTCAGTCCAGGTAATCCCGGAGGACCTGCGACCGGGACGGGTGACGCAGCTTCGACATCGTCTTGGACTCGATCTGCCGGATCCGCTCCCGGGTCACCCCGTAGACCTGGCCGATCTCATCGAGCGTCCGCGGCTGGCCGTCGGTCAGGCCGAAACGCAGCCGTACCACACCCGCCTCACGCTCGGAGAGCGTCTGCAGCACCTGCTGGAGCTGGTCCTGCAGGAGCGAGAACGAGACCGCGTCGACCGCGACCACGGCCTCGGAGTCCTCGATGAAGTCGCCGAGCTGGCTGTCGCCCTCGTCGCCGATGGTCTGGTCCAGTGAGATGGGCTCCCGAGCGTACTGCTGGATCTCCAGCACCTTCTCGGGTGTGATGTCCATCTCCTTGGCCAGCTCCTCGGGAGTGGGCTCGCGGCCCAGGTCCTGGAGCAGCTCACGCTGTATGCGGCCAAGCTTGTTGATGACCTCGACCATGTGCACCGGGATGCGGATGGTGCGGGCCTGGTCGGCCATGGCGCGGGTGATGGCCTGTCGGATCCACCAGGTGGCGTACGTGGAGAACTTGTAGCCCTTGGTGTAGTCGAACTTCTCCACGGCCCGGATCAGACCGAGGTTGCCCTCCTGGATCAGGTCGAGGAAGGCCATGCCACGGCCGGTGTAGCGCTTGGCCAGCGACACCACCAGTCGGAGGTTCGCCTCCAGGAGGTGGTTCTTGGCCCGCTCGCCGTCGCGGGAGATCCAGCCCAGGTCCCGGACCATCTCCCGGACGAGCTTCTCCTCGCCCTCGTCGGCAGCCCGCAGTCGCTCGGCGGCGTAGAGCCCGGCCTCGATCCGCTTGGCCAGCTCCACCTCCTGCTCGGCGTTGAGCAGCGGAACCTTGCCGATCTGCTTCAGGTACGCGCGGACGGAGTCGGCGGAGGCGGTCAGCTCGGCGTCGCGTCGCGCCTGCTTGAGGGCCTCGGACTCCTCGTCGTCCCACTCGAAGTCGTTGTCGGTCGCCGAGGCGGCGGCGTCGGTCTCGGCGGCCTGGGCCAGCTCAGCCGGCTCCTCGACCACCACGTCCTCGATCGCGGCGGCCAGCTCCTCCGGGTCGATCTCACCCTCGGCGCCCTCGCCCTTGGCCTTGCCGCCAGCCTTGGTCGGCTTGGCTCCGGCAGCCGCTGCCACCGTCGCCTTGGTGGCTCGGGTCGACTTGGTCGCCTTCGTCGGCGTCGCAGCCTCCGCGCCGGTCGCCTTGCGAGCGGCCACCTTGCGCGGGGCCGACGTCGCCGGGGCGTCGTCGCCGGCGGGCGCCTGCTTCGGGGCCGGCGCGGCGGCCTTCTTGGTGGTCTTGGCGGTGGTGGCCCGGGACGCTGGCGTGGTCGAGCGGGCCGCGGCGACGCGGCGGCGGGTGCTCGCCGAGCCGTCCACCACGACGGTCACTCCCGCCTCGGAGAGCGCCCGCAGGATCTTCTTGGCCTGGGCCGGAGTCACCTCGGCGGACTCGACGGTGCGCGCGAGCTGAGCCGACGTGAGCTGACCACCGGCGCTCTGGGCGTGGGCGATCAGGGTGTCGGTGAGCGAGCGAACGTCGGCGCCGGGCTGGCGGGGTTCTGTCACGAATGACCTTCCGGAGGCGAAGAGCGGGCACGGCGGGTTCGTCCAGCGCAGCGAGGGTTACCGTGCCGGGCGATGTGGTTGAGGGACCCTCGTGTCACGGTCCGGCCGGTGGTCGGCGGTCCGTGCCGCGTGGGCAGGGGTGAATTGTAACGCCGTCTGCGGCGATCATCCTGCTCCGCACCGCGTACCGCCGGTGGGGACCGTCGGTGGGGCGGAGATATGGGCTTCGCGGTAATGATAGCCGCGCTGCCGGCGAAGGGCTTCCGTCATCGAGGGCGGTGGCGCGCAGATCGTGTCCGAACTGCCGTTTGAGCAGGCGGTACGAGGTCAACGTGGCGGTTGGGAGAGTGCGCGCGTGGATCACCGAGGTCGCTGTTGGTCCGGCTGGTGGCGTCCCCACCAGGTCGCGGTTGGGCAACGGTTGTGAGCCGAGCATGGACGGGGCGGTAAGCATTTAAGCGACATTACCAACCTAAAGGGGCATATTGCCGGAGGTCGGCCGCTCAAGCTGCGAGGGCGGTGCGGGTGCGCCCACCTCGCAGCGGATCCCAGGTGCCAAAGATCCTGGTCTGGTGCCGTCGTACGGCGTCGGGAACGATGATCTTCGGAAGTCGGGTCGGTAGTTTCACCCACCCACATGCGCCCGGAGTGCGGAAAGAGGCGAATCATGACCAACTCGGCCACGACCCCGTCGGAGCTGCTGACCATCGCGGTGAAGGTGGCTCGGGACGCGGCGGACACCGCGTACCGGATGCGCGCCGAGGGGGTCGTCGTCGCCGCCACCAAGAGCACCGTCACCGACGTGGTCACCGCCGCCGACCGGGCGGTCGAACGGCAGATCCTCGACGCGTTGGCCGCGCTGCGCCCTGACGACTCGGTGCTGGGCGAGGAGTATGGCGAGGGGGCTTCCGGGGCGACTCGCAGCGGTGTGCGCTGGATCGTCGATCCGATCGACGGCACTGTGAACTACCTGTACGGACTGCCGTACTCCGCGGTCTCGCTGGCCGCCGAGGTGGACGGGGTGGTGGTCGCCGGAGTGGTGCGCAACGTGAGCACCGGCGAGGAGTGGACCGCCACAGCCGGCGGTGGCGCCTGGCGCGACGGTGTCCGGCTGGGTTGCTCCGGCGAGGTCGATCTGGGGCAGGCGCTGGTCGGCACCGGCTTCGGCTACGACGCCGGCCGTCGGGCGCACCAGGCGCAGGTGGTGGCCGGTCTGATCGCGCACGTACGCGACATCCGCCGGCTCGGGGCCGCGGCGCTGGATCTCTGCCTGGTCGCCGAGGGGCGGCTCGACGCGTACTTCGAGAAGGGTCTTGCGGCCTGGGACCTGGCGGCCGGCGGGCTGGTGGCCGCCGAGGCGGGGGCTCGGGTCGCCGGCCTGGCCGGACGGCCGCCAGGGCCGGACCTGGTGGTCGCGGCCCCGCCCGCGCTCTTCGCGCCGCTGCACGACCGGTTGGCCGCGCTGGACGCCTCCGGCGGTCCCTGACCGGCGGACCGGGTCGGCCGGCTGTGAGTGGCCGGCTCCGGCCTTCCGGCGGCTGGCTCCGGCCTCCCGGCGGTCAGCTCTGGCCGACGGGCCAGACCTGGCGGGCCAGACCTGGCGGGTCAGGTCGGCGGGCTAGGTCCGGCGGGCCAGGTCGGCGGGTCAGAGCCGGTGAGCCAGGTAGCGGGCCAGGTCGGTGCTGGGCGCCGACCTGGCGCGGCGGTGGGCCGGTTACGCCGTCACTTGGCGGGTGGGGATGGGCACGAGCCCTTGGGAGCCTCCGGCGGACCCGAGTCGCCGAGCGACTGGTTGACCTCGGTGGTGGTGGCGAGCTGCTGGAAGCCGTTGCCCAGCACCACGTCCACGGTGTCGTCGGCGCGCTTCGGGTCGTAGCCCGGCACGGCGTTGTTGAGGAAGTACGCCTGGAGCAGGTGCGCGGAACCGACGCCCTTCGGGCCGTACCGCAGCACCGCGACGCTGTTGACCTTCTTCTCGTTCCCGGTCTTCTTGACCTGGAACTGTCGATTGCTGAACTCGTCGGCGACGGTGTGGGCGAGACCGGGCTGATCCGTGGCGTTGAACACGTTGATCTTGACGTCCTTGCGCTCGCGCAGGGTCAGATCCGCCAGAGGCCAGCCCTCGGGGCAACCCGCTGCGGTGCCCACGTTGCCCTGGCTGTCGCGGACCACGGCCACGACGACGAAGACCAGGGCGATGACCGCCAGCAGGCCGACGACGACGAGTGCTCGCACGCGCGCAAAACTCATCAGGGCACTCCCCGGACCTCAGTGGGTGGTGGCGGCCGGGAACGATCGCTCAGGCCGCCGGCCGTCGAATACGCCGCTGAGGTTAACGGTTGTCCGGCCGTCGCGTGGAAACAGCCCGACATGCCGGCGCGCCGACCGCGAACCGGGTACTACTACCCCTATCTTCGTGTCGCCTGAATCACATTGGGAACAACTTCGCGTGCGGGGGCGTACATCTCAGCCGCAAGGGCGGTATACATGCCTCGCCCAAGGGGGGGTAAGGTTCCGCGCTCGCAGGGGAGTCGCCCCGGCGAGCTCGACCCGTTCGGTCCTCGGGTCGGGTGCCCGACACAAGTGGTGGCCGGCCAGCGGAACCGAAACAGCGTCGTCCGGCGTTACAACCGGAAGCGACAACATCGATATGGGAGAGTGAAACCGATGGCCACCGACTACGACGCCCCGCGTCGCGACGAGGTCGACCTCGGCGAGGACAGCCTGGAAGAGCTCAAGGCACGGCGCGTCGACTCACAGTCGGGCGCGGTGGACGTCGACGAGGCCGAGGTGGCCGAGAGCTTTGAGCTGCCCGGTGCCGATCTGGCCGACGAGGAGCTCACGGTCAAGGTGCTTCCGATGCAGCAGGACGAGTTCCGGTGCGCCCGCTGCTTCCTGGTCCACCACCGTAGCCAGCTGGCGGTCGAGCGTAACGGCGAGCTGATCTGCCGCGAGTGCGTCTGACAAGCACGACAACACCGGCGGCGGCCTCCTGAACGGGGTCGCCGCTGCCGGTGTAGGCATGCGGCAGCTGTGGGTACCTGCTTGACTCGTAGCGGGTAGCCACAGCACCGGGAGGTCCGATGAGCGATCGAGGCGGCACCACCGATGGCGGCGCTGACGGCCTCGGCGTCACCCGTGGCGCTGACGACCTCGGCGCCAACGGTGGCGCTGACGACCTCGGTGCCACCGTCGCGGCGTTGACCGCCGACGACATCGCGCCGGCCCGACGCCGTCAACTGCTGACCCGGATGGTCGGGCAGGCCCGTGCGCGGGGCATCTCCGACCTGTTCAAGCCCCGCGCCGCCGTGCGGTGGATGGTCGACGCCGTCGCCGAGGTAGCCCCGCACGTCCCGGTACGAGACCTGGACACGCTGCGGCGGCACTTTCCCGGCCTGGACGACGCCGCCCTGGCCGACCGGCTCATCCGCAACGCGTCGAGGACCACTGCCGCGATCGGCGCGGCCGGTGGGGGCGTCGCCGCCGTCGAGTGGGCGGTTGCCCCGACCCTGCTCTCCGCGCCGGTGCTGCTCGCCGCCGAGACCGTAGCCGTGGTGGCGGTGGAGCTGAAACTCGTCGGCGAGCTGCACGAGATCCACGGCGTGGCACTACCGGCCGCCGGCAGCCAACGGGCGGTCGCGTTGGTGCACTCCTGGGCCACTCAACGCGGCGTCAACCCGATGGTGCCCGGCGTGGGAGTGGGGGCGGTGCTCGGCACCGCCGCCCGCAAGGAGTTGCGGGACATGCTGCTGCGGCGTTTCGGGCGAAACCTCACCACGCTCGGGCCGTTCCTGACCGGCGCGGCGGTGGCCAGCTTCCTCAACCGCCGGGCCACCCAGCAGATGGCCGAGCAACTCCAGGTCGACCTGCGTCGGCGGGGCATCGCCCGCCCCGCGCCACCGGCGGCCCTCCCGGGCCCGCCCACCGGCACCTGAGCGGCCCTCGCCGCTCGGGCCGGCACCTGAGCGGCCCTCGCCGCTCGGGCCGGCACCTGAGCGGCCCTGCGCCGTTCGGGCCGGCATCTGAGCGGTTCCCCGCCGTTCGGATCGGCTCTTGAGCGGGCCCATGCCGTCGGGCCGGCTCCTGAGCGAGGCCTTCGGCGTCGGGTCAGCCCGGCTCGCCCGCGGTCGGGTGGGTAGCCGCCAGGGCGTTCCGGGCGGTCAGCACCGCCTCGGCCAGCTCGACCGGGTGGCGGGTGCTCACCACCCAGAACGGGGTCGGATCCGCGGGATCGTCGAGGACCACCTGCACGGCGCCGCCGATCCACGGTCGCTGCACCACGAAGGCGAGCGGGTCCGCGCCGACGCCGAGCACCTCACGTCGGCCGGCCACGTCCAGCGGCACCACGTCGGCCACGAAACGGACCGGTAGGCGGGCGTCGTCAACCCGCAGCTCGTCGTCGGCCACCCCGACCCGGATCCGGCCCAGCCACCACAGCCCGACAGCGGTGAGCGGCACCAGCACGGCGAACGGCAGCCAGGTACGGACGCCGGAGGCGCCCATCCAGATCTCGACGGCCAGCAACGCGGCGGCGACCAGCCCGGCCAGCCACAGCCACCAGGGCAGATCCAGCCGCTCGGTGTACGCGGCGCGGGCGGCGACCGGCGGCTGATCGGCGGACGGGGAGGGCGACATGCTCACTCCTGCGAGGGTACGGCGCACGACGGCTCGACGAACCGGCAGGATGGCAGGGTCACCCCGCGAACCGGACGGAAGAGGGGACCCGTGACCGACGTCGTACCCGTGCCTGTGCAACTGCTCGACCCGGAGCTGCCGTTGCCCACGTACGCCCATCCCGGCGATGCCGGGGCCGACCTGGTGGCGGCCGCGGACGTGGAGCTGCCACCCGGCGGCCGTGCCCTGGTGCCCACCGGCGTGGCCATCGCGCTGCCGGAGGGGTACGTGGCCCTGGTCCATCCCCGCTCCGGTCTGGCGGCCAGGCTCGGCGTGACGGTGCTCAACGCGCCCGGTACGGTCGACGCCGGCTACCGGGGTGAGATCCTGGTCAACCTGATCAATCATGATCGGGAGGTGCCGGCGAAGATCTCCCGCGGCGATCGGATCGCGCAGCTCGTGGTCCAGCAGGTCGCGCGGGCGCGGTTCGAGCCGGTGGTCGAGCTGCCCGCGTCCCGACGCGGGGCCGGTGGGCACGGGTCCACCGGTGGGCACGCCGGGTTGGTGCCGTCGCCGACGGGCCAGGACCGGGTCGAGCGGCGGCCGAGCGAGCCGGGCCGCGGGCAGACGGAAGAGGTGGCAGGGTGAGTGTGAACAGCGGAGGGCAGGCGCAGTGATCTTCTCCCGAAAGCGGGCCGATGCGGAGCGGCAGACCCGTGGCGAGCGGGCTACCCAGGTCCCGGACCAGGGCGATGCGACGCCGACGTTGGAGCGCGGCCCCTACGACATCTCCGAGAGCTACGACGACGTGCAGCGACTCGACCTGGGCAGCCTGCACATCCCGGCGATCGCCGACGTCGAGGTGCGGGTGCAGGCCGACCCGCAGGGTGTGGTCCAGCAGGTGGTGCTGGTGCACGGTGACAACGCGCTCCAGTTGGGCGTCTTCGCCGCCCCCCGGTCCGAGGGCATCTGGGACGAGGTGCGCGAGGAGATCCGGCAGTCGCTGCTCCGCGACGGCGCGAGCGCGCAGGAGGTCGCCGGCGAGTACGGTCCGGAGCTGCACGCACAGGTGAATACGCCGGACGGCGCGACGAACCTGCGGTTCGTCGGAATCGACGGGCCGCGTTGGATGGTCCGGGGCGTCTTCCAGGGCCCGGTGGCCACCGACCCGGCCATGGCCGGCCCGCTCGTCGAGTGCCTGGACGGCCTGGTGGTCGACCGTGGGCAGGAGGCGAAGCCGGTCCGCGAGCCACTGCCGCTGCGGTTGCCTCGGGAGATCGCCGACCAGGCCGAGGCCGAGGCGGGCGACGCCGCCGCCGCGCCGCGTCAGGTCTGACCGGCGCGCACCGGCCCGCCGGAACCAGCCCCGTCGGCGTACGCTGGCGGCACGGTTCCGGCGCCGCCGGGGCCGGCCGGGGACGGCGAGCGTGGAGAGGGTGACGCGGAGGTCATGACGACCGACGAGGGCCGGGTGTCGCTGCGGCGCATCCTGCAGAGGTTCACCGCCAGCGAGGCCGAGATCGACGCGCAGGAGCTGCGTCGGGAGAGCGCCCAGTGCGGCGGAATCCCCGCCCAGCAGTGCTCCCGGGGTCAACTGGTCTCGGTCGCCGGTCGGCTGCGCACCGTGGTCTACACGCCGCGCACCAACCTGCCCACCCTTGAGGCCGACCTGTACGACGGCAGCGACGTGGTCACCCTGGTCTGGCTGGGTCGACGGCACATCGCCGGGATCGAGCCGGGCCGGCATCTGACCGCCCGTGGCCGGGTGGCCGTGCGCGACGACCGCAAGGTCATCTACAACCCCTACTACGAGCTGGACTCGCCCAAGTGACGGCAATGCGGACGGAAGGCCGGCGATGACGACGGGACAGGACCGGGCGGCACAGCCGGAGACCGACCCTCAGGACGAGGAGCCGCTGCCGACGATCGCCGAGCAGATGGCCGACCAGCTCGGCGGCTGGCGCGGGCTGGTCGAGTCCAGCATCCCGGTAGTGGTGTTCGTCGTCGCCAACGTCATCGGCGACCTGCGGCCGGCGGTGATCGCGTCGATCGCGGTCGCCGTGCTGATCGCGGGGCTGCGGCTGGCCCAGCGTCGGCCGGTTCGGCACGCCGTCAACGGGCTCTTCGGCGTCGGCGTCGGCGCGGCCATCGCGTGGCGCACAGGCGACGAGCGCGACTTCTACCTCCCCGGCATCCTCTACGGCATCGGCTACGGCGTCGCCCTGCTGATCTCGGCCGCGATCCGGCAGCCGCTGGTGGGCTGGATCTGGTCGGTGTTGGTGGCCAAGGGCCGTTCGGAGTGGCGGTCCGACCCGAAGCTGGTGCGCACCTTCACCCAGCTGACAGTGCTCTGGGGCGTGGTCTGGCTGGCCAAGGTGGGCGTGCAGGCCGGGCTCTACCTGGCCCACCAGGACACCGCCCTGGGCGTGGCCCGGCTGGCGTTGGGCTACCCGCCGTACGCGCTGCTGTTGCTGATCACGGTCTGGACGGTGCGCCGGGTCACCCGGGAGTCGCCGCCGGCCCCGCTGCCCAGCGCCTGAGCGACGGCCGGGCCACCCGGATCGCTCAGCGCGCCCGTCGGCGTCAGCGTGAGCTGCGGGTCCGTTCGACGCTGTCCGGCCCGAGGATCACCGCGCGGACCGCGTCCTCCACCTCCGCGGTGCAGACGAAGATCAGCTCGTCGCCGGCCTCGATCGGATCGTCCGGGCTGGGCACCAGGACCCGCTTGCCGCGCAGGATCGCCACCAGGGCGGAGTCGCGGGGCAACGGCACGGCGTGGATCGGTTGACCGACGTAGGGGGCGGTCGGCGGCAGGGTGATCTCGACGAGGTTCGCCTCGCCCTGTCGGAAGGTCATCAGCCGGACCAGGTCGCCGACGGTGACCGCCTCCTCGACGAGCGCGGCCATCACCCGCGGCTTGCTCACCGCGACGTCCACGCCCCACTGCTCGGTGAACAACCACTCGTTCTCGGCCCGGTTGACCCGGGCGACCACCCGGGGCACCGCGAACTCGGTCTTGGCCAGCAGCGACAGCACCAGGTTGGTCTTGTCGTCGCCGGTCGCCGCGACCACCACGTCGCAGCCGGCGACGTCGGCCTCCTCCAGGCTGCTCAGCTCGCACGCGTCGGCCAGCACCCACTCGGCGGCCGGCACCCGGTCCGGGCGCAGCATCTTGGGTTGGCGCTCGATCAGCATCACCTGGTGGCCGTTGTCGATCAACTCCTGGGCGATCGAGCGGCCCACGTTGCCCGCGCCCGCGATGGCGACCCGCATGGCTCAGTGCCCTCCTTCCGGCGGCGTCGCCGCCACCGACGTGACCGTCGCCACGATGTCATCGCTGACCAGCATGAACACCTGGTCGCCCTCCTGCATGACGGTGGAGCCGGTGGGCAGCGTGCCGATGCCGAAGCGGATCAGGTAGGCCACCCGCGCCCCGGTCGCGTCCTCCAGCGTCCGCACCGGTCGGCCGATCCAGTCCTTGTGTACGGGAACCTCGACGATCGACACGGTGCTCGTGGGGTCGCGGAAGATCTCCACGTTGCCCTCCGGCACCAGGTGTCGCAGCATCCGGTCCGCCGTCCACCGCACTGTCGCCACTGTGGGGATGCCCAGCCGCTCGTAGACCTGCGCGCGGCGCTGGTCGTAGATGCGGGCGGCGACCCGGGACACGCCGAACGTCTCGCGGGCCAGCCGGGCCGAGATGATGTTGGAGTTGTCGCCGCTGGACACCGCCGCGAAGGCGTCCGCGCGCTCGATGCCGGCCTGCCGGAGCACCTCACCGTCGAAACCGGCCCCGGTCACCGTGATCCCGGCGAAGTCGGGGCCGAGCCGGCGGAAGGCGTCGGCGTCCTGGTCGATCACCGCCACCGAGTGCCCTCGGGACTCCAGGCTGTGGGCGAGGGTCGACCCGACCCGACCACATCCCATGATCACGACGTGCACGCTGTCCCTCCCAAGGTGCGTACCACTCCCGCTGCCGGCGGCCTTCGAGTGCGAGCCTGCCACGTCCCGGTCACGAGCGGGGACCGACCGTACCCCGCCGTCGCGAGCAGCGATGATCGCCCACCCCCGCGCCCCCGCCGTGGTGGTCGTACTCTTGGCGTTCGTGGCCAGTCCCACCTCGCTGCTGAAGCGGATTCTTCTCGGTCGACCGTTCCGGTCCGACCGGCTCCAGCACACCCTGTTGCCGAAGCGCATCGCGCTGCCCGTGTTCGCCTCCGACGCGCTGTCCAGCGTCGCGTACGCGCCCGACGAGATCCTGCTGACCCTCTCCATCGCCGGCGCCTCCGCGTACGTCTTCTCGCCGTGGATCGCGCTGGCAGTGGTCGTGGTCATGCTCACCGTGGTGGCGAGCTACCGGCAGAACGTGCACGCCTACCCGTCCGGTGGCGGCGACTACGAGGTGGCCACCGTCAACCTGGGGCCGAAGTTCGGCGTCGGGGTGGCCAGCGCGTTGCTTGTCGACTACGTGCTCACCGTGGCGGTGTCGGTCTCCTCCGGGGTGGCCAACCTGGGCTCGGTGGTGCCGTTCGTGGCCACCCACAAGGTCCTGATCGCGGTGAGCGCGGTTGTCCTGCTGAGCGCTGTCAACCTGCGTGGGCTGCGCGAGTCGGGCACGGCGTTCGCCATCCCCACCTACGGCTTCGTGATCGTGATGGGCGGGATGCTGCTCACCGGGCTGTTCCGGGTCTTCGTGCTGGGTGACGAACTGCGCGCGCCGAGCGCCGACCTGGTGATCCAGGCCGAGCACAGCGTGACCGGCTTCGCGCTCATCTTCCTGCTGCTGCGGACGTTCAGCTCGGGCGCCGCCGCGCTCACCGGTGTCGAGGCGATCTCCAACGGGGTGCCGGCGTTCAAGGCGCCGAAGAGCCGCAACGCGGCCACCACCCTGCTGCTGCTCGGCAGCATCTCGGTGAGCATGCTGGTCGGGATCATCTGGCTGTCCCGGCTGACCCACCTCCAGTTCGTCGAGGACCCGGGCCTGCAGATCGTCTCCGGCCCCGAGGGGTACGTGCAGAAGACGGTCACCACCCAGCTCGGCGAGACGGTCTTCGGTTCCGGGTCGATCCTGCTCTACGTGGTGGCCGGGATGACCGCCCTGATCCTCTTCCTGGCCGCGAACACCGCGTTCAACGGCTTCCCGGTGCTCGGCTCGATCCTCGCCCAGGACCGTTACCTGCCCCGCCAGTTCCACACCCGGGGCGATCGGCTGGCCTTCTCCAACGGCATCGTCTTCCTGGCCCTCTTCGCGATCGTGCTGATCGTCGGCTTCCAGGCCGAGGTGACCCGACTCATCCAGCTCTACATCGTCGGGGTCTTCGTCTCGTTCACCGTCTCCCAGGCCGGCATGATCCGGCACTGGAACCGGCACCTGCGTACCGAGCGGGACCCGGAGGCGCGCCGCCGGATGCACCGCTCCCGTGCCATCAACACGTTCGGCGCGGGCCTGACCGGCGCGGTGCTGGTGATCGTCCTGATCACCAAGTTCCTGCTCGGCGCCTGGATCGCGATCGCCGCGATGGCGGTGATCTACGTACTGATGCTGGCGATCCGCCGGCACTACGACCGGATCGCCGTCGAGCTGACCCCGCCGGACGAGGGTCGGGCCGTGCTGCCCGCCCGCAACCACGCGATCGTGCTGGTCAGCAAGCTGCACCAGCCGACGCTGCGGGCCATCGCCTACGCCCGCGCCACCCGGCCGGACACGCTCACAGCGGTGACCGTCAACGTGGACGAGAAGGACACCCGGGACCTGCAGGCCGACTGGGAGCGACGGGAGATGGCGATCCCGCTCACCGTGATCGACTCGCCGTACCGGGAGATCACCCGCCCGATCCTGGACTTCGTCGCCTCCACCCGCCGCAAGTCGCCCCGGGACGTGGTCACCGTGTTCATCCCGGAGTACGTGGTCGGCCGTTGGTGGGAGAACCTGCTGCACAACCAGAGCGCCCTGCGCCTCAAGGGCCGGCTCCTCTTCGAACCTGGGGTGATGGTGGTCAGCGTGCCGTGGCAGCTCGCGTCGACAGCGAGCAAGAACCTGGACCGGCTGGACGCCACGCTGTCCCGGACACCGGCGCGTGGGCCACGGAGCGCCGTGCCACCGCTGGTCGCCGCGCCGCCGGTGGCCAGCGCGCCGCCCGGCGAGGGCGGGCCCGAGAACAGCGAAACGATGGGGAACACTCGTGACTGAGCCGGGCGGTCCGCGGACCGCGACACCCAGGACACCGACGGCGTCGGCCTCGACGACGTTCGAGCGGGGCCTGGCCGAGACGGACCGGGTCGAGCTGACCGTCGACGCGGTCGCCCCCGGCGGGCACTGTGTCGCCCGGGTGGACGGGCAGGTGGTCTTCGTCCGGCACGCGCTGCCGGGTGAGCGGGTCATCGCCGAGGTCACCGAGGTGCACCGGGGGTTCGTCCGGGCCGACGCGGTGACAGTGCTGGAGCCCTCACCGGACCGGGTGGAGCCGCCCTGCCCGTACGCGAAGCCGGGTGCCTGCGGGGGCTGCGACCTCCAGCACGTCGCACCGGCCGCGCAGCTGGCCTGGAAGACCGCTGTGGTCCGCGAGCAACTGGTCCGCCTCGGAGGGCTGACCGACGTCGAGCTGGACCGGCTCGGCGTCCGGGTCGAGGCGCTGCCCGGTGGGCTGCTCGGCTGGCGTTCCCGGGTCCGCTACGCGGTCGACGCCGCCGACCGGGCCGGCCTGCTCAAGCACCGCTCGCACGAGGTGGTGCCGATAGACCGCTGCCGGATCGCCCACCCGGCCATCCAGCAGCTGCCGGTGCTCACCCCCACCGGCGCGCGCTGGCCGGCCGCCGATGCGGTGGAGACCGTCGCCAGCACCGGCGGGGACGTGACCGTCACGGAGATCCGCGACGGGGTGCCCACCCCGGTCAGTGGCCCGACCGAGGTCCGCGAGGTCGCCGCCGGACGGGACTGGACGCTGCCCGTGTCCGCGTTCTGGCAGGTGCACCCGGCCGCCGCAGACGCCCTCTCCACCGCCGTGCTGGAGTTGCTGGACCCGCAGCCGGGCGAGGTCGCCTGGGACCTCTACGGCGGCGCTGGGCTGTTCGCCGCCGGGCTGGCCGCACGGATCGGCGCGACCGGCCGGGTGACACTCGTCGAAGCAGCCGCGCAGGGTGTCGCCGCCGCCCGGGAGAACCTCGCCGACCTGCCCAGCGTCGAGGTGGTGTCGGCCCGGGTGGAGACCGCGCTGGCCCGCCGACGAATCACCGGCCCGGTCGACCTGGTGGTGCTCGACCCGCCGCGCTCCGGGGCCGGAGCCCAGGTGGTCCGCGCGCTGGCCGCCGCCGGTCCGCGGGCGGTCGCGTACGTGGCCTGTGACCCGGCCGCCTTCGCCCGGGACGTGCGGACCTTCGCCGACCTCGGTTGGCGGCTGGCGGCGCTACGGGGCTTCGACCTCTTCCCGATGACGCAGCACGTCGAGCAGGTCGGGCTGCTGCTCCCCCCGGACGCGCTGGAGAACACCCCGGGCGGCGCCTGACCGGGTGCTCAGCTGCCCACTCCTCGCCCGGTGCGGGTGCGTGGGGCTCGGGCCAGGCTGCGGAGTACCGCAGGGCCGATAGACTCTCCGGTCATGAGTGTTGAAGAGGACACGGCCAACCACGGCCGGCTGCTGGGGACGGTTCGTGGTCCGCAGGACGTCAAGCGGATGTCCGGCGAGGAACTGGACGTCCTCGCCGCCGAGATCCGGGACTTCCTGATCACCAAGGTCTCCCGTACCGGCGGGCACGTCGGGCCCAACCTCGGTGTGGTCGAGCTGACGCTCGCCATGCATCGCGTCTTCGACTCCCCCCGGGACCGGCTCCTGTTCGACACCGGCCACCAGGCGTACGTACACAAGATCCTCACCGGGCGTCAGGCCGGCTTCGACAAGCTCCGCCAGCGCGGTGGCCTCTCCGGCTACCCCAGCCAGGCGGAGAGCGAGCACGACCTCATCGAGAACTCGCACGCCTCCACAGCGCTGTCCTACGCCGATGGCCTCGCCAAGGCGTACGCCCTGCGGGGCGAGGCACGCAGCGTCGTGGCAGTCGTCGGCGACGGCGCGCTGACCGGCGGCATGTGCTGGGAGGCGCTGAACAACATCGCCACCGCCGGTAACTCCCTCGTGATCGTGGTCAACGACAACGGCCGGTCCTACTCGCCGACCATCGGCGGGCTGGCCGACCACCTCTCCTCGCTGCGGCTCAACCCCGGCTACGAGAAGGTCCTCGACACCGTCAAGGACGCCCTGGGCTCCACCCCGCTGGTCGGCAAGCCGATGTACGAGGTGCTGCACGCCGTCAAGAAGGGCATCAAGGACGCGGTCGCCCCGCAGGCCATGTTCGAGGACCTCGGCATCAAGTACGTGGGCCCGGTGGACGGGCACGACGTGGCGGCGGTCGAGGCGGCGCTTCGCGCGGCCAAGAACTTCGGCGGCCCGGTGATCGTGCACGCCGTCACCCGCAAGGGGTACGGCTACCGCCCGGCCGAGGAGGACGAGGCGGACTGCCTGCACGGCCCCGGCGGCGCCTTCGACGTGGAGACCGGCGCGCTGCTGGCCGCCCCGGCGGTGAAGTGGACGCACGTCTTCGCCGACGAGCTGCTCGCCGTCGCCGACGAACGTCCGGACGTGGTGGGCATCACCGCCGCGATGGCCGAGCCGACAGGCATCGCCAAGCTGGCCCGCAAGTACCCCGAGCGGGTGTACGACGTGGGCATCGCCGAGCAGCACGCCGCAACCTCGGCGGCCGGGTTGGCGCTCGGCGGGCTGCACCCGGTGGTCGCGGTCTACGCCACCTTCCTCAACCGCGCCTTCGACCAGGTCCTGCTGGACGTGGCGATGCACAAGCTGCCGGTGACCTTCGTGCTGGACCGGGCGGGCATCACCGGCCCGGACGGCCCCAGCCACTACGGCATCTGGGACATGTCGGTCTTCGGGGTGGTGCCGGGGCTGCGGATCGCCGCCCCCCGCGACGCCGCCACCCTGCGCGAGGAGTTGCGCGAGGCGCTGGCCGTCGACGACGGCCCGACAGTGGTGCGGTTCCCGACCGGCACCGTCGCCGCGGACCTGCCGGCGCTGCGCCGGGTCGGCCCTGTCGACGTGCTGGCCGAGTCCGCCCGTACCGACGTGCTGCTCGTCGCCGTCGGCTCCTTCGGCCAACTGGGCATGGAGGTGGCCGCCCGCGTCGCCGAGCAGGGCTACGGGGTCACCGTCGTCGACCCGCGCTGGGTGCGTCCGGTCCCGGCGGAGCTTGTCGACCTGGCCGCCCGCCACCGGCTCGTGGTCAGCGTCGAGGACGGTGTCCGGGTCGGCGGTGTGGGTGACGCGCTCGCCCAGGCGATGCGCGACGCCGACGTCCGGGTGCCGCTCAAGGACCTGGGTGTGCCGGCCGAGTGGCACCCGCACGGCACCCGCGCGCAGATCCTCGCCGACCTGGGCCTGACCGCCCAGGACGTGGCCCGCAACGTCACCGGTTGGATCTCCGGCCTGGACGCCACCCCGGACCGCCTCACCCCCAGCGACGCAGCCGCACAGAACTGACCGCAGGTAACACGAGGCGGCGGGCCCCCTTCGAGGGGTGCCCGCCGCCTCGCTCAATCCCGCCCCACGTCACCCCACCCCGCCCCGTCCCGCCGCACCCCCGCCATCTCGGGTCGATCAAGGACTAATGGTGGGCGGATGCTGATGATTCGCGACTTTTGTGGGGCACCACAAGTCCATGATCGACCGGGTGAGGGGTGCCGTGCGGTGGTCCGGTGCCGGTGCGGTGGTGGGGGGCACTCCGTTCCGCCACTCCGCTCGCCGATCTTGCACTTTTGGTCGACGGAATGCCCCTTGATTCCCGATTTGTCGGCGCAGAAAGTGCAAGATCGCGGGAGGGGGGCGGGGCGGGGCGGGGCGGGGGAGCGGGGGTGGGGGGTTAGCGGGGGGAGATTGAGCGGTAGTGGGTCTTGTCGCTGTTGGCGAGGCTGTAGGTCTGGGAGCGCGACGGGGTGGGGATGACCGCCAGGCCGGGGCGCTCGACCAACAGGGGAGTGCCCGGCGGAACGGACAGGGAACTGTCCCGGGTGGGCCGCCAGCTCAGCACCACCAGCGGCTGACCGGGCACCGGCAGTTGGTACGCCTGCAACGGGGTGGCCCGGTCGGCGGGTGAGACGACGGGCGCGCTCCCGTCGGCCGGTCGATAGATCACCGCCGTCATCGCGCCGGCGTCGGTGTCCCAGCTGAGCTGCTGCAACTCGGCCGCCTCGCCGCCGCCAAGGGCGACTTCGCCGAGCGAGCGTACGGTCAGCTTCGCCATCGGCCAGGACGTCGGCACCGAGCGTGGGGCGTCCTGGTCCCCGATTCGGCGGGGGATGCTGCCGAAGGGGCCCCGATCGCCGGACAGCACACAGGTGTTCAGGCCGTTGAGGGCCCGCCGGCCCGTGCCGGACTCGTCGCGGACCAACGGGTAGCGCGGGTCGACGGTGCCGGTGCCCAGGTCGAGCAGCCGGTCGGCGGCCCGCCCACGGGGGAGCGACTCGGTGGTCCGCAGCGTCGCGGTGACGCCGACGGCGGTGCAGGACGGCACGTCGACCGGTGCGCTGAGACCGTCGGCGATGGGCAACGTCCGGTCCTGTGGCCCGAGGAGGCTCTGCACCCGGGCCGAGACCAGGTAACGCCGGCCGCCGGTCGTCTGCACCGGCAGCACGTCGGAGTAGACCAGGTAACCCGGATCGGTGTACTCGGTGGCGCGGGTCACCGCGTACCGGTCGCCCTCGCGGGTCAGTTGCAGCAGCCAGGATGCGCTTTCGCCGGGTACGTCGGCGGCCACCAGCGCCACCGGGGCGCCGTCGACCCGACCGGAGAAGAGGATGCCCGAGGAGGGCAGGTGCGCGCGGTTGTCGGCCGGTGACCGCCAGCCCCGGACCGCAGCGGTGACCGCCGCCGTCGCCGTGGCGTCCCCGGAGAGGTCGCCCCGGGGCGGCCACACCGCGAGGGTGCCGTCCAGGCTGTCGTACCCGACCCGAAGGTCCTGCGGCTTCCGCTCGGCTACCGGGCCGCAGGCCGTGCCGGCCAGTAGCGCGCTCAGCAGGACGGGAAGCACCCTGCCGTACCGACGGCCTGGAGTCACCTGATCCGCCCCCGATCGCCTCGCCGTCGCTGTCGGAAAGCGCCATAGTACGAGATGTCCGATGCGGCACCTCAGTTGGCCGGCATCCGAACCACCACAATGGACAGCACCGGGGGTTTAGGGCGTTTTGGTTGCTCCGGTAGACTCCGCCGACTGTGACGCCTGCCGAGTCCCGCGCCCTGCCCGCGCCGCACCCGGAGGCGGCAGTCGACTCCGCCGAGCTGGTGAGCTACCGCACACCGGCCGGCCTCTTCGCCGGCCCGCCCGCGCTGACCGCCCCCACCACAGCGCCGGCCGAGCCCACAGCGCCGGCCGCCCCGACCCCAGCGCCGGCCGAGACCGCAACGCCGGCCGAGAGCGCGGTGCCGACGCGGGCGTGGTGGCGGCGGTGGACCCGGCGTCGGCAGCACCTGGCGGTGGGTGGACTGTTCCTGCTCGCCGCACTCTGGGTGACCAGCCGGATCTGGCTGGACCCCTCCGGTCGGGTGGCCTCGCTCTACACCGGTGACCCGGCGCAGGTGCAGTTCTTCCTCGCCCACTCGGTACGCGTGGTGCTGCACGGCGAGTACCCGTTCTACACCGAGCAGTTCAACTACCCCGACGGCGTCAACCTGATGGCCAACACGGCAGTGCTGGCGCTGGGTATCCCGATGGTCCCGGTGACGTTGCTCTTCGGGCCGGCGGTCTCCTTCGTGGTGCTGGTAACGCTCGGTCTCGCCGGCACCGCCATGGCCTGGTACCTGATGCTCTCCCGCCACCTGGTGCGTACCCCGCTCGCGGCGGCGGTCGGCGGCTGGTTCTGCGGGTTCTCGCCCGCGATGCTCTCGCACGCCAGTTGGCACCCGAACATCATCAGCCAGTTCCTGCTGCCGTTCATCGTGTGGCGGGTGCTGGTGCTCACCCGGTCCGTAAAACCGGTGCGGGACGGGGCCCTGCTCGCCCTGCTGGTCACCGCGCAGGCGTTCATCAACGAGGAGATCCTGCTCTTCACGGCGCTGGCCTGCGGCGTCTTCCTGCTGGCGGTGCTCGCCCAGGAGCCGGCCCGGTGGCGGGCGGCGTGGCGGCCCCTGGGCGTTGGCGTGGTGACCTGCGCGCTGCTGGCGGGGGCGCTGCTGGCGTACCCGCTCTACGTGCAGTTCGCCGGGCCGATGGCGTACCACGGGCTCAGTGACGCGGTGAAGGACTACGGCAACGACATAGCCGCCTTCTTCGCCCCCGGCTCGCCCACCCTCGGCGGCAACCAGCGAGCCAACACCAACCTGGCGCCGAACTACTCCGAGGAGAACGCTTTCTTCGGCTGGAGCCTGTCGATGCTGGCCATCGGCATCGTGGTGTGGCTGCGCCGGGAGTTGATCGTTCGGGCGCTCGCGGTGACCGGCGTGTTCTTCGCCGTGCTCTCTCTCGGCGAGGGGGTCTCCTGGTGGGACCGCGAGCTGATCACCGGGCCGTGGCAGTGGTTGGTCCACCTGCCGCTGCTGGACGCGGTGGTGCCGACCCGGTTCGGGCTCATCACCAGCGTGGTGATCGGCCTGCTGCTGGCACTCGCCGTCGAGCGGGCCTGGGCGCTACGCCCGGCCGACCGTCGTACCGTCCACGTGCTCACCGCCGCGGGCCTGGCCTTCGCGCTGCTGCCGATCGCACCGATGCCACTGCGGATGGTCTCCCGGCCGCCGGTGCCGGACTTCATCACGGCGGACCGGTGGCGGGCGTACGTCGGGCCGGACCAGACGCTGGTGCCGATCCCGGTGCCGAGCATGGGCAACACGCACGGCATGCGCTGGGCGGCGGCCACCAACCTCGACTTCAAGATCCCCGGCGGTTACTTCCTCGCGCCCCGCAACGGCAACACCGGTGACGCGGGCCGGTTCGGCGGTCGTCCCAGCGGGGTGGGTCAGATGCTGGAGGAGGTGGCGACCACCGGCCGGACGCCGAAGCTGGACGACCGGCAGCGTCGCCGCTTCACCGACGAGCTGCGGCACTGGCGGGCGGCGATCCTGGTGCTGCCGGTGCGGCAGCAGAACGCCGAGCCACTGCGACGTACCGTCGAGGAACTGGTCGGTCCGGGCCGCCAGGAGTTGGACGTCTGGGTCTGGGACGTCCGGACGATCAGCGACCGTTCGGTCTGATGACCGCCGGGACGACGTCCCCGAACATCTCGCCCCCGGCGACGGTCGGCGCGTCCCGCTCGGCCTGGCTGCGGGACGCGCTGGTGGTCGCCGGCTATCTGGGCCTCGCCGTGCTGGTGACCAGCGGGCAGTGGGGTCACCAGTGGCGGCTGTTCCACCAGGCGGGTGACCAGATCCTCTTCGAGTGGATGCTGGCCCACGCGGCGCACGCGGTGGTCGAGGGGGAGAACCCGCTCTTCAGCACCGTGTTGAACGCGCCCGACGGGGTCAACCTGATGGCGAACACCTCGGTGCTCGGCCTGGGTGTCCCGCTCACCCCGGTCACAGTGCTCTTCGGCTCGCAGGTGGCGTTCTGCGTGGCGGTCGTCTGCTGCCTCGCCGGGACGGCCGTCGCCTGGTACGTGCTGTTGCGTCGCCGGCTGGTCGGTAGCCGGGCCCCGGCCGCGGTGGGTGGGCTGATCTGTGGCTTCGCCCCGGGCATGATCGCCCAGGCGGGCGCCCACCTGCACATCGCCGCCCAGTTCCTGGTGCCCGCGATCCTCGCCCTGGTGTTCCGGCCGGCCGCGGAGACGACGCGAGACGGCGTGTGGCGGCCCGGCGTCGGCCTGGGGCTGCTGCTCGTCTGGCAGGTCTTCATCGGCGAGGAGGTGCTGGTCTTCCTGGTGCTCGCGGCCGGCGTATTCGCGCTGGGTTACGCGCTCGCCGACCGGGTGGCCGCACGGCGGTTGGCGCCGGCCCTCTTCGGTCGACTGGCGGTGGCGGCCGGCGTGGCGGCGGTGCCGCTGGCGTACCCGCTGTGGTTCCAGTTCCACGGCCCGCAGCACTACTCCGGGATGGCGTTCGCCACGCAGGGCTTCCAACTGGACGTCGCCTCGTTCACCGCGTCGGCCCGGCAGACGGTGCTGGGTGACGACTGGTTGCCGGGGCTGCTCTCGCCGAATCCGACAGAGGAGAACTCGTTCTTCGGCCCGGGTCTGCTGGTGCTCGCCGTGGTGATCGTGATCTGGCAGTGGCGACGACCACTCGTGCGGGCACTGGCCGCCTGCGGCGTGGTCTTCGCCCTGCTCTCGCTCGGCGACGAGTTGCGGGTGGACGGCGCGGCCACCGGCATTGCGGGGCCGTACCGGCTGGTCGGCGGGCTGCCGTTGCTCGATCTCGCGGTGCCGGCCCGGTTCGCGCTGGTCTGCGTTCCGGTGCTGGGTGTGCTGGTGGCGCTGTCAGTGGACCGGGTCCGGGCCGCGCGGAGGCCGAACGTGGCGCCGGGCCTACCGGTGCGGCTGCTGTGGGCCGGCGCGGTCGCCGCCGCGTTGCTGCCCCTGTTTCCGACTCCGATCCGCGTGGTGCCGGTCGCGCCGGTGCCGGCGTTTCTCGCCGCCGGTGGCTGGCGTCCGCTGGTGCCGCCCGGTCGGACGGTGGTCGCGGTGCCCCCGGTCACCGGTGCCGGGCGCAGCCCGGTGATGCTCTGGTCCGCCCGTACCGGACTGGGGTTCGCCGCGCCGGGCGGTTACTTCATCGGCCCCAGCGGCCCCGACGACCCGGCGGCCCGCTGGGGTGCGCCGGACCGGCCCACGTCGGTGCTGCTGCGGCAGGTGGCCGAGACCGGAGCGGTGCCGGTGCTCACCGACGCCGACCGCCGCCGGGCCGTCGAGGACCTGCGGCACTGGCGTGCCGCGGTGGTCGTACTCGGGCACCTGGAGCACTCTGACCCGGTCCGCCGGACCGTCGACGACCTGCTCGGCCCGGGCCGACCGGTCGACGGCGGATGGTTGTGGGACGTCCGGGACCGGGTCGGCTGACTAACCCACCAGGGCCCGCACGTCCCAGACCCAGACGTCGTCGACCCGCTGCGGTGGCCCGAGCAGGGCGGCGACCAGCTCACGGAGCACAGCCTCGCGGGGGTGCGCCCCGAGCACCACCACCGACGCCCGCCAGAACCGCAGGTCCTCGACGGCCTGCCGGCGGTTCTCGTCGGTCAGCGCCGGAAGCGTGCCGCTGTCCATCGTGGCGTAGATGAGGGAGCTGGTCGGTCGGTTCGGCGCACCGAAGACCCCCTCACCCAGCTCGTTCGGGCCGATGAAGTAGCCGCCCGGAACGGGGAACTCCTGCCCGGTCAGCGCACTCCACCGCAGCGTCGGCAGACCGTGCACGTTGCTCGGGATCGGCACCGGCACCAGGGTTCGGCCCGCCGGCACGTACGGCCGCCAGCCGCCCGCGGTGATGAAGTGCGGCGGCGGGTCGATCTGCTGGGCGGGCAGCGGGCGGGGGAAGAGCGGAAGCACGGCGAGCGCGACCGCCGCGTACCCCACCGGGCGCAGCCACCGGCGGCGCGTGACGGCCGGCGCGGCAGGCTCGTCGTCGGACGTCGCCGAGGTCGTCTCGGGCACCCGCTGGGCCGGCACCCGCGGCCGGTCGGCCACCGCGCGCCCCTGGCGGTGTGCGGCGTCCCAGGTCAACGCGAGCAGTACGCCCACCGCGGCGGCGACCACCAGCGTCAACCGGGTCGGCATCATCATCTCGACCAGCGGCAGGTCGTCCGACACGTACGACCACGGGCCGCGCACGCCGGTCTCCACACCGTTGAACCGCACGAACGGCCCGATCGCGGCAACGCTGAACACCACGATGAGCACCGCGGCGATCCGGGCGGCCAGCGAGCGGCGTACGAGCAGCACCAGAGCCACCACAGAGAGCAGCACCAGCGGCCAACCGAACCAGGTGTTCTGCTCGGTCAGCCCGATCGTCTTCTCCACGGCCGGGTCACCGGCCCAGGTGTCCCGGGCGAAGGTGACGAAGGCGACCAGGTCCTCGCCCCAGTTGTGGAAGACGCCACCCTGTAGGCCCCGGTAGGACTGCGGGCCGTTGAACTGGAACCAGATCGGGTACGCGGTGAGCACCAGGGCCAGCCCGCCGGCGACGCCGAGCCCGGCCAGGAACGTGCCGGCTGCGGCCCGGGTGGCCCGCGGCCGCTGCACGGCGTACGCCAGCACGATGACCAGGCAGGCCAGCGCGGTGAGCAGCAGCATCTCCTCGTTGATGAAGATCTGGTACGCCACCAGCGCACCGAGCACGAGCCCGTTGCGTCGCCACCGGCCCGGCTCACCCAGGGTCAGCACCCGCACCACGATCAGCGGGAGCAGGAAGTTGGAAACGAAGTTCGGTTGGCCGTTGGCGTGGTGGATGATTCCCGGCGCGAAGCCGAGGAACGCGCCGCCGACGAACGCCGCCGCCCGGGAGCGCACCAGGTGGCGGGAGAGCATCCAGTACCCGGTGCCGGCGGTGGCCGCCAGCGCCGCGCCCAGGTAGAGCGAGTACATCACCTGGGGGCCGAGCAGCATGGTCAGCGGGGCCAACGGCAGCGTCACCCCGAGCAGCGAGGTGTTGGCCATCATGTTCACCCCGTCCGGGGCGTTCTGACGGGCCGTGAACAGCGGGTTCTCCAGGTGCCGCACCGAGTACTCGCCGTGCGCGAACAGCCACTCGAACCAACTGTGGTCGGTGGGCAGGTGCGAGGAGACCCGGCCGTTGACGTCACCCCAGTAGTTGAGGCAGACGAAGACGCCCAGCAGCACATAGGCTCCGAGGGCCAACAGGTCGGCTCGGGCCGGACGGCGTCGAGGCCGCCGTGTCGACTCGACCTCGGCCGGATCGGCGTCGGTCACGGGAATCAGCGAAGGGTCTACCACCGGCACAGCCACGACGCGCCATCGTACAGGCGGGGTTCCGTCGCTTTTGCCGGGCCGGTGCGCTGACTGTCGGTTTGCCGGAGAGTGACCCGTCGGCCAGCTTTACCTGGTGACGGAGGAACGGTCGTTGTCGATCATCGAGCTGGGCGAGATGCGCGACGAGCCCGTGCCGGCACCTCCGGTGCGCCGCCCGCGCGCCGTTGGTCGCCCGCTGCGCAGCGCGACTGTGCTGTTTCTCAGCCTGGTGGTGCTGGCCGGCGCCGCGCCGGCAACGCAGCGAACGGTGAGCGTGGTGCCGGCGTCGCGGATGGCCACCGCGTACCTGGCCGGGGACGGCGTCTTCGTCGTCGATCCGCCGGCACCCGACGGGGCCCGGTACCTGACCGCGTACGCCCAGCCGGCACCGACCGGTGCCGAGGTGCGGCGGCGGTGGCAGGCGCCGCTGGCCCGCACCGGCAACTATCTCGACGTCCGGGTCGAGCAGGGGTTGGTGCTGGCGTTGGCGGTCGGCGCCCCCAACCGGTTGTTCCAGACCACCGCCTTCGACATTGCGACGGGCCGGCAACGCTGGCAGCATCCCGGCGCTCCCCAGCCGACGCCCGGCGGTGGCCTGCTGGTGACCAATGGCCGGGAGGACGGGTCGGGCGCGATGAGCGGCGTTGAGCCCGACACCGGCCTGGTGCTCTGGTCGGTGCCGATCCCGCCGGCCGCCAGCCCCACCTACCACCTCACTCCCGAGGGGCAGGTCGACCGGTTCGTGCTCCTGCAACCGACCGGCGAGGTGCAGGTGCACGACGCCGGCACCGGCCGACTGCTGCGCAGCATCGACACGCTGCCCGGTGACCGGTCGGCGTACCAGCGGGTGCAGATCGTCGACGACCTGCTGCTGCTCGTCCCGCCGGGCAGCACCCGGCTGGTGAGCTTCGGGCTGGCCGAGTTGGAGCCACTGTGGACCTCGGAGGTGACGCTGGTGTCGCATGTGCTCGAATGCGGCGGTCTGCTCTGCGCGGTGCCGCAGACAGGCGGCCTCCAGGTGCTCGACCCGGGCACCGGCGCCGTGCGGTGGTCGGAACCGGGCCAGGACGTCCTGGCCGACGTCCGGTACGGTCGGCTCCTGATGGCCAGACCCGGCCAGGGGTACGCGGTGCGGGACGCGGCCACCGGGCAGATGCGGACCGAGCTGGGCGTGTGGAGTCTGATGCCGGTGCTGCGGCCGGACGACCCGCTGGTCGGTGTGCGGCGGGGTGACGACGGTCGGATGGTCGTCGCCGAACTGGACCTGGTGGCCGGCCGAACGCGCATCGTCGACGTGCTGCCGGGCATCGCCGGCAGTTGCCAGGCGTCCCTGCCGGTCCTGCTCTGCCAGCGCCTCGACGGCACTACCGCTCTGTGGAGGTTGACGCGGTGACCGACTCGGTGATCGACCTCGGCGAGCTGCGGGACGACCCGGACCCGGAGTCGACGCCCCGCCCACCTCGCGCTCACGGTCGCCCGCTGCGCTCTGCGCTGGTCATGGTGCTGGCGCTGGTCACGCTCGCCGCGTCCGCCGTCGTACCGCCTCGGCGGGCCCCGGTGACGCTGCCGGGCCGGCCCGGGTCCGATGTCATGATCGACGGTGATCTGCTCCTGGTCATGGAGCCGGCCAGTACCGAAGCGCGGCAGGCGCGGCTGGCCGCGTATCGGCTGCCCGGCGTCGAGCCGGTCTGGCAGGTGACGCTGCCAGCGGAGGCTCGGTACTGGGGGATGATTCCGCTGGCCGGGACGCTGCTGGCCACCGGGTACGAGATCGGCCCGGAGGGTCGGGAGACACTCACCGTCGCACTGGACCGGGCGACCGGGGCGTACCGGTGGCAGCAGCCGGGCGCCGTCTCCAAGCTGACCGACGGCAACCTGCTGCTGCGCAACGGCGGCGAGACCGAACCGTCCAGTTTGCGTGCTGTGGATCCGTGCTGCGGCACCGTCCGCTGGGAGCTGTCCGGCCTCAGCCCCGACATGAGGGTGCGGGACACCGGGCTCGGGGTGGACCGGGTGGTGCTCAACCAGTTGGACGGGCCGGTCGAGGTACGCGACGCGAACACCGGCGCGGTGCTGGCCCGCGCCGACCTGCGCCCACCCGACGGTGGTCGGATCGGACTGGACCTGTCGAACGACCTGCTGCTGGTCCTCGATAGAGGCTCGGGCACTGTCACCGCGTACGAGCTGGACCAGCTCAAGCCCCGCTGGACCCGTGCCAGGGTGCACATCGACTTCGCGCTGGACTGTGGACCCGTCCTGTGTCTGCGCACCGGCAACAACGAGTTGCAGGCGCTCGACCCGGCAACCGGCGAGGTGCGCTGGCGCAGCAGCCAGTGGGGGTGGGCCTGGCCGACCGACGGCCGGCTGATGGCCAACATCAGCGGCGTCGGTCCGTCGGAGCAGTACGTCGTGCTCGATGCGCTGACCGGCCAGCAGTTGGCCGACCTGGGCCGGTGGGAGCTGTACCAGCTAGGTGTTGGCGGCCGGCTGCTCGGCCTGCGCCGGCATCCCGACGGAGGGGTGCTCGTCGGCGAGCTGGACATCGCCGCCGGAAAGGTGCACATCGTGGACGTGCTGCCCGATGTCACAGGGGGGTGTCAGGCGGTCACCGGCTACCTGTTGTGCATCGCCACCACCACCGGCTCCTACCAGCTCTGGAAACTGGCCGGCTGATCACCAGTTCGCCTGGGTGGGCGGCGGGGGCAGCGGCGCCGACGCGGGCCGCAGCACGTACGCCACCCCGCCGCTGCCGCGTTGCCAGACCGCCTCGAACCCCTGCCGGGGCACGGTGCGACGGACCGCGTCGTCGTCCGGGGCGTACGGGTCGTTGAGCACCGGGTCGCCGTCGGCGGTGAAGCCGACAAGCACCATCAGGTGCCCCCCGGTGTCGTACCCGAGCCCCGGCACCTCGTCGGCCCGGAACGCGGCGGAGACGATCAGGGGGATGCCGGCGGCGACGAACGCCTCCGCCTCGACCAGCGACCGCAGCCGGGTGACGAACGCGTCCACCCCGTGCAGACCGGCGTACGCGGTGTTGAACGGCCAGTTGCCGGCCCCGGCGTACGCGTGGTCGTAGCAGTGCCGGGCGGCGTGGACGACCACCGGACGCGGGCCGGACGGCTCCACCCAGGCGTAACGGTCCGGCGTCGGCCCGGCGCCCCAGTGGGCGAGCACCATCGAGGTGCAGGTGGGGCTGCACCATGAGTCCCCGCCACCGCCCCACTGCGGGTACTGGCCGGCGTGCAGCCGCTGCGAGTAGCGGGGCACGTCCAACACCCGGCCCCAGGCAGCGGACGGGACGGGCTCTCCCGCGTACCCCTGGTGAGCCGTCGTGGGGCCGGTGGCGACCGCGCCGATGCTGCGCAGCACCGGGCCGGTCGGGCTGCCGGCGGGCCGGCACAAGGTCACCCGCGCCTGCCAACCGGTGACCGTCGCTCCGGTCACGATCAGGGTGTCGGTGTCGACCCGGGCGGCGCTGTCGCGCTGTCCGGGCAGCGAGGTGCGTCGTACCGTGTGGTCGTCGGCGGCCCAGTGGGCCAGGCGGTACCAGTCGGTGCTGGGTGCGTCGTCGTGCCAGCCGCGCAGGTCGACAGCGATCCAGCAGCCGTCCGGGGTGTCGGCCGTCCAGGACGGCACCACCTCGGCGACGGCGAAGCCGACAGGTACCGGCGGCGACGTCCAGGTGCCCTGCGGGGCGACGCCGTCGAGGGTGAGCCCTCGACCGCTGGCGAGCAGGCCGTCGCCGCTGCCACTGGCCGTGTCGGCCGGCAGGTGGAAACCCCGGTAGGCGATGTCTCGCCGGGTGGGTGGTGCCGCAGTGGTCATGCCAGGTCCGTCCGTCGCTCGATACCGCCGGCCAGCATCGCGTACGCCGCGGTGGCCCGCAACGCCGGCCGGCGCGGACGGCGCGGGACGATGGTTGCCGGCCGGCACTAGGTTGTCGGTGGTCAGCAGCGAGGAGGCCGGGATGCGGGTACTGGTGGTCGAGGACGAGCGCAACCTCGCCGACGCGATCGCACGGGGGTTGCGCAAGCGGGGGATGGCGGTCGACGTGGCGTACGACGGCGACGCCGGCCACGAGGCGGCGTTCATCACCAGGTACGACGTGGTGGTGCTCGACCGCGACCTGCCGGGTGTGCACGGCGACCAGATCTGCGCCGACCTGGCGGCCTCCGGCGCGTTGACCCGGGTGCTGATGCTCACCGCCAGCGGCACCGTGGCCGACCGGGTGGAGGGGTTGCAGCTCGGCGCGGACGACTACCTGCCCAAACCGTTCGCCTTCGACGAGCTGGTCGCCCGGGTGCAGGCGCTGGGCCGGCGGGCCACCCCGGCCGCGCCGCCGGTGCTCGAACTGGCCGACCTGGTGCTCGACCCGGCCCGCCGGGTGGCCACCCGCGCCGGGGTGCCGGTGGACCTCACGAACAAGGAGTTCGGTGTGCTCAGCGAACTGCTCAAGGCGCGGGGCGCGGTGGTCTCCAGCGAGGAACTGCTGGAACGGGTCTGGGACGCGAACACCGACCCGTTCACCACCATCGTCCGGGTCACGGTGATGACGCTCCGTAAGAAGCTCGGTGACCCGCCGTTGATCGAGACGGTGGTCGGCGCGGGCTACCGCACCGCCGAGGTGAGCGCATGAGCCGGCGGTTGCGACCCACCCTGCGGTTGCGGCTGACACTGCTCAACGGGGTGCTGCTGATCGGCGCCGGAGCGATCCTGGTGTTGCTGGCCTGGCTGCTGGTCCGCGACGCGTTGCGACCCACCGACGAGTTGGTGCCCGGCACGATGGTGCTGCTCTCCGACGGCCGGCAGATGGACGCCGCCCAGTGGCAGCGGCAGTTGGTCGATGCCGCCTCCGGGGAGTTGCTGGCCAAGGGCCTGGTCGCGCTGCTGGCGATCAGCGTGGTGGGGGTGGCCGGCGCGTACGCGGTGGCCGGTCGGGCGTTACGCCCACTGCACCAGGTCACGGCGACCGCCCAGCGGCTCGGTGAGGCGACCCTGGACCAGCGGATCGGTTACTCGGGCGCCGACGACGAGGTGGCCGAGTTGGCCAAGACGTTCGACGCCATGTTGGACCGGATCGCGTCCGCCTTCGAGGCCCAGAAGCGCTTCGTGGCGAACGCCTCGCACGAGCTGCGTACCCCGCTCGCTGTGATGCGGACGGAAATCGACGTGACGCTCAGCGACGACGACGCGGACACCGCCGAGTACCGACGGATGGCGACAGTGGTCCGCGACGCCTCCGAGCGGGCCAACGGCCTGGTGGACGCGCTGCTGGTGCTGGCCCGCAGCGAGGCGCAGGCTGGGCGGCAGTTGGGCCGGCGTACCGAGTGTGACCTCGCCGCGGGCACCGCCAACGCACTGTCGGCGATGCGCCGCGAGGTGGAACGGATCGGCCTGCGGGTGCAGACGTCGCTGGAGTCGGCGCCGGTCGTCGGCGACCCGGGGCTGCTCGACCGGCTGGCCGGAAACCTGATCGAGAACGCGGTCCGCTACAACCACCTGCACGGGCGGCTCTGGGTGCGTACCGGCACCGACGGTGACCGGTCCTGGCTGGTGGTGGGGAACACCGGTTTCGAGGTGGACCAGGCCGACGTGCCGGGGCTGTTCGAGCCGTTCCGCCGTGGTGGCCGGGAACGCACCGGAGCCCGTGGCTCCGGCCTGGGGCTGTCCATCGTCCGGGCGGTCTGCACCGCGCACGGCGGCGCCGTACGGGTGGTCGCGCAGCCCGGCGGTGGCCTGGAGGTGACTGTCACCCTGCCGTCGTCGGACGCCCCGGCCGTGCCCGCGACGGTGTCCGTCGCCGGCTGATCGGGGTTGCGCGCCCCACTCGGCCGGTGGCAAGATCGCCGGGTCAGCTCGGAGAGTGGAAGGGGGTGCGCGATGTCCATCAGTCAAGGCTCCGCACCCCGGGTCCTCGCAGGCTGACCCCCGGCGGCGGAGCGTCCCCATCCGAAGATGGAGAGACCACCCGTGCATCCACGGATCCGCAACATCAGTTTCGACTGCCACGACACGTACGCCCTGGCCGGCTTCTGGTCGGCGGTGCTCGGCTACGCCCGGCTCCCGGAGGACGTTCCGGGTGACCCGGAAGCCGCCCTGCTGCCGCCGGACGGTGCCACGCCGAACATGTTCTTCCAAGCGGTGCCCGAGGACAAGGTGACCAAGAACCGGGTCCACATCTGCCTGGAACCGGTCGACCGGACCCGCGACGAGGAGGTCGAGCGGGTGCTCGGCCTCGGGGCCACGATGGTCGCCGACCAGCGGCGCACCGACGGGACGGGCTGGGCGGTTCTCGCCGACCCGGAGGGAAACGAGTTCTGCGTGCTCCGCAGTGCCGGGGAGCGGGTCGACACCACTGTGGAGGACCAGGCATGAGTTCGACGATTCACAACATCAGCATCGACTGTCACGACACGTACGCCCTCGCCGGCTTCTGGGCGCAGGTCTTCGACTGCCCCCGGCAGCCCGACGACTTTCCCGGCGACCCGGAGGCGATGCTTCTGCCGCCGGGTGGCCCGGAGGTGCTGTTCATCGCGGTGCCCGAGGGCAAGTCCGTGAAGAACCGGCTGCACCTGGACCTGCAACCCGCCGACCGCACCCGGGCCGAGGAGGTCGAGCGGCTGCTCGGCATCGGCGCGACGCTCGTCGCCGACCACGTCGGCCCGACCGGCGGCGGTTGGGTGGTGCTCGCCGACCCGGAGGGCAACGAGTTCTGCGTGCTCGGCAACGCCGCCGAGCGGGCCGCAGCGGCAGCGGCGCGGGCCGCGGCGGCGGGTGTCGAACCGGCCTGACAGTCGACGTACGGCACCGGGCGTCGGCCACCTTCGCGTGGCCGGCGCCCGGTGCCACACTCCCGGGGCGGGACCTGACCGCGAGGTTCAGGCTGTGGCCGGGCCGTGCCCTGGCGCGGGTGACTGGACGAAGGCCGTCGCGCCCTCGTACTCCGCCACCGGGGCAGCGCCGACATGCTCGTACTCGAGCAGGAGCAGGCCCTTCGCTGTCGCTTCGTGGTGAACCAGTCGGAGGCCGACGGATGCGCTCGGATGGTCGAGCAGCCGCCGCCCGGAACCGGCCACGGCGGGGGCTACGACGAGCCGGAGTGTGTCGACGAGGCCGGCCGACAACAGAGCCTTGCCAAGTCGTGCGCTCCCGTGGATCTGGAGCTCCCGTCCTGGCTGAGCCCTGAGCTCTCCGACAGTGTGGATCGGGTCTCCGCGGAGCACCGTCGTCGGGTGCCAACCACCTTCCGCGAGGGTGTTGGTCACGACGTACTTCGGTAGTGAGTTCATGCGTTCGGTGAACGGATCGTCCGGGTCGGTGATCTGCGGCCAGTCGCGAGCGAACGCCTCGTAGGTCCGCCGTCCGAGCAGCAGACCGTCGGCGAGATCCAACCAGTCGGAGGTCCGGCGGACGAAGACCTCGTCCAGGTAGGGCACGAGCCAGCCGCCCCGGGTGAAGTTGTCGCTCGTGTCCTCGGTCGGCGAGCCGGGCCCCTGGCTGACGCCGTCGAGAGTGACGAACTGGGTAAGGACGATCTTCACAGCGCCCCCTGGCGCTCGGCGAGCCCGGCGAGTTGTTCGGTGACCGAGCCCCAGCCGTCCGCGAAGCCGATCTTCTCGTGGAGGTCACGAGCGGCGGGATCACCGTGACGGACGATGATCCGGTAGTCCGTGCCGTCCGGATGATCCTTCATGGTGATCTCCGCGGTCATCGGGACCGGGGTTGGATGCGCGGGCCGCCAGGCGCTGTCGATCACGTTGGTGAACACGATCCGTTCGAGATCGTCGACGACGAGGAAGCATGCGTCGAGGTGCGGGACGAACTCCACCCCGTCCTCGCTCAGTCGGGTCACGAGTCCGCCACCGGGCCGGACGTCCAAGCGATCGACGCGGCACAGGGCCGGCGCCGGTATCCACCACTTCTCGAAGCGGGACGGATCGGTCCAGGCGCTCCACACGGCGGCGAGAGGTGCGCGGATGATCCGCGCCATGCTCAGGTCCAGGTCGGGATTCATTGCTGGTTCTCCTGCTCATCGGTGACGAGGCGTTCCAGGCGATCCGTGCGCTCCTCCCAGATCCGGCGCTGCTCCGCGAGCCAGTCGTCGACGACAGCGAGGCGCTCGCGGTTGAGCACGCAGGTGCGCACCCGGCCGGACTTGGTCGTGTGGATCAGTCCGTTCGACTCGAGCGTCTGCACGTGCTTCATGAACGAGGGAAGGGTCATCGGAAATTCGCGGGCGAGGTCGCCGACGCTCGTCGGACCGTGGCCGAGGCGGCGGATGACCCAGCGCCGGGTCGGGTCAGCGAGGGCGACGAACACGCCGTCGAGCTGCGCCGAATACTGTGCCATGCGGCTAAGTGTTGCGGGAGATGACACTTAGCGCAAGGGCACAGTATCGGTGGCCCCGGGGTGGCCGCCGTGCCAACCGCGGCCGGTCGGCGCGCTTCAGGAGAGCAACAGGGGCCCCGACCACCCGAGGGTGGCCGGGGCCCCGGTCTCGCACCGATCAGGACTGCTTCTCGACCTGGCCCCGGATCGTGGTGAACTCGGCCTTCGCCTGGTCGGCGGACTTGAAGTACATCACCACCATGCCCAGGCTGCCCCGGTCGGCCCAGACGCAGATGCCCAGCGGCACAGTCGCGGCCTTGCCGTCGCCGCAGCGCGCCTCGCCGCCGAGCGGACCGGCGTCGACTGCCGTCATCGTGTCCACAGTCAGCTGCTTGGACAGGCCGTCCACATAGGCGTCGAGCTCCTTCTTCGGGTCCGACAGCAGCCCGGAGACGCCCGCGATCATGACGAGGTCCTGCTTGGTCGGGTCGCCGTAGAAGGCGGCGATGGTGCTCGTCTCGTTCCCCGCCGCCGTCTTCATCCCGGCGACCGCCTGCTCGGCAGCACTCTGGAGCTCCGGGTTGGTCAGCTTCGGCCGGCCGGCGAGGGTGCCCGGCGCGACCACCCGGGTCTTGCTGGCGTCGAGCACGTCGTTCACCGGCCCCTTGGCGACGAACCAGATGATCGCCGCGCCGCCGACGCAGAGCACCAGCACCACTGCCAACACGATCAGCACGATCTTGCCGACGTTCGACTTCTTCGCCGGGGGCGGGCCGCCGGCCAGGTTCGGGTCACCGTACGGCTGACCCGGTTGCGCGGGCGGAAAACCGGGCTGCGCGGGCGGGAAGCTGGGCTGCGCGGGCGGGAAGCCCGGCTGCGCGGGTGGGTAGCCAGCGGGCTGCTGCGGCTGTCCCTGCTGCTGCGGCGGCGGCCAGCCACCAGGCTGCTGGCCCGGCTGCTGCGACGGGTCGGGGGAATCGTGCGGCGGGCCGTAGGGATTGGCCGGCGGCTGGGACATCAGTCAGCTCCAAGATGGGGGTGCAAAACGCGTGATCCTAACCCGGCGCGGCGCGCCCGTCGTACCCGCGAAAACCCGCACCCAGCAGTTCTCTGATCACAAACGGTCGCGGTGGCCGGTCCGTCCACCAGGGACGGTCCGACCACCGCGACTGTGGTGCTGCGATCTCGTCAGGCCGGCAGGCTCGCCGCACCGGGCGGCAGGAACCGCTGGCCGGTGACCCGCTCGGAGGTGCCGGTCCGGTCCAGGTACGGCGTGACGCCGCCCAGGTGGAACGGCCAGCCGGCGCCCAGGATCATGCACAGGTCGATGTCCTGCGCCTCGGCGACCACGCCCTCGTCCAGCATCAGCCGGATCTCCTGCGCGAGCGCGTCGAGGGCGTTCTGGCGTACCTGCTCGGCGGTCAGCGGCTGGTCACCGACCACGAGCAGCTTGGCGACCTCCTCGTTGACCTGGTCGTCGACCACGATCGGCTGCCCGGAGTCGGCGATCCGCTTGAGGTTCTCGCTGACCCCGAACCGGTCCGGATACGCGGCGTGCAGGGTGCCGCCCACGTGGTACGCAACGGCCGGCCCGACCAACTGGAGCAGGGCCAGCGGGCGCATCGGCAGGCCCAGCGGGTCCAGTGCGCTGTTCGCCACGTCCAGCGGAGTGCCCGCGTCGACGGCGGCGAAGACGGTGCCCAGGAAGCGGGTGAGCAGCCGGTTCACCACGAACGCCGGAGCGTCCTTGACCAGCACGCTCGACTTCTTGAGCTGCTTGCCCACTGCGAACGCGGTCGCCAGGGTGACGTCGTCGGTGCGCTCGCCCCGGACGATCTCCAGCAGCGGCAGCACCGCCACCGGGTTGAAGAAGTGGAAACCGACCACCCGCTCCGGGTGCTCCAACTCGGCGGCCATCTCGGTGATCGACAGCGAGCTGGTGTTGGTGGCGAGCACCGCCTCCGGAGAGACGATCTTCTCCAACTCGGCCCAGACCTGCTTCTTGACGCCCAGGTCCTCGAAGACCGCCTCGATGACGAAGTCCGCGTCCGCGAAGGCGCTCTTGTCGACAGTGCCGCTGACCAGGCCGTACAGCTTGGCGGCGGTGCCCTTGTCCATCCGGCCCTTGGTGACGGCCTTCTCGATCTGGGTGTGCACGTAGCCGACGCCCTTGTCCACCCGGGACTGGTCGAGGTCGGTCATCACCACCGGCACCTGGAGGCGGCGGGCGAACAGCAGCGCCAGCTGGCTGGCCATCAGACCCGCGCCGACGATGCCGACCTTGGTGATCGTGCGAGCCAGGCCCTTGTCCGGTGCGCCGGCCGGGCGCTTGGCCCGCCGCTGCACCAGGTCGAACGCGTACAGGCCGCTGCGCAGCTCCTCGGAGAAGACCAGGTCGGCGAGGGCCTCGTCCTCGGCGGCGGTGCCGGCGGCGAAGTCGCCGTCCTTCGCCGTCTCCAGCAGGTCGAGCGCCTTGTACGCGGCCGGGACCGCGCCGTGCAGCCGCTGGTTCAGCGTCTCCCGGGCGAAGTAGAGCACGCCCGCCCACATGTCCTTGTCGACGGCAGGTCGGGTCACGGTGACCTGACCCCGGACCACGCCGGCAGCCCACTCCAGGGACCGCTCCAGGAAGTCCGCCGGCTCCAGCAGGATGTCCGCGATGCCCAGCTCGGCAGCCTGCTTCGGCTTGAGCATCTTGTTCTGCATCAGCGGGTTCTGGATGATCACCTGGGTCGCCGCGGGGATGCCGATCAGGTTCGGCAGCAACTGGGTGCCGCCCCAGCCGGGCACCAGACCGAGGGAGACCTCGGGCAGCGCGAGGGCTGCCGCGCCGCCGGAGAGCGTCCGGTAGTGGCAGTGCAGCGCCAGCTCCAGGCCACCGCCCATCGCCGCGCCATTGACGAACGCGAAGGTGGGGACGCTGCTGTCCTTGAGCCGGGCGAAGACCCGGTGGCCGAGCCGGCCGATCTCCAGCGCCTGCGCGCGATCGGCGAGCTGCGGCAGGCCGACGATGTCCGCGCCCACGCAGAAGATGTACGGCTTGCCGGTGACCGCGATGAACGCCGGGTCGGCGGCGAGCGCGGCGGTGATCGCCTCGTCCAGGCTGGCCAACCCACCCGGGCCGAAGGTGTTCGGCTTGGTGTGGTCGAAGCCGTTGTCCAGCGTGATCAGGGCGGCGGGCCGGTCCAGCCTCGGCACGTTCACCTGGCGCAGGAGCGCCCGGGTGACGACCTCGTTCGGTGCCTTCACTTGTTGCCACCCTCCCAGTGCGGGTTCTCCCAGATGACAGTGCCGCCCATGCCGATGCCGATGCACATCGCCGTGAGGCCGTACCGGACCTCGGGGTGCTCGGCGAACTGGCGGGCGAGCTGCGTCATCAGCCGCACGCCGGAGGAGGCCAGCGGGTGACCGATGGCGATAGCGCCGCCCCACGGGTTGACCCGCGCGTCGTCGTCGGCGATGCCGAAGTGGTCCAGGAAGGCGAGCACCTGCACGGCGAACGCCTCGTTCAGCTCGAACAGGCCGATGTCGTCGATGCTGAGCCCGGCGAGGCGCAGCGCCTTCTCCGTCGACGGGATCGGGCCGACGCCCATCACCTCCGGCTCGACTCCGACGAAGCCGAACGACACCAGCCGCATGGCGACCGGCAGGCCCAGCTCGCGGGCGGTGGCCTCGTCGGCCAGCAGACTCGCGGTGGCACCGTCGTTCAGGCCGGCCGCGTTGCCCGCGGTGACCTTGCCGTGCGGGCGGAAAGGGGTCTTCAGGGTGCCGAGCTTCTCCAACGAGGTGTCCCGCGGGGCCTCGTCGACAGTTGCCAGGCCCCAGCCGCCCTCCGCGTCGCGGATCGACATCGACACCAGGTCGTCCTGGAGCTTGCCGTTGGCGTACGCCTTGGCGGTCTTCTGCTGCGAGGCGAGCGCGAACGCGTCGGTGCGTGCCTTGGTGATGTGCGGGACCAGGTCGTGCAGGTTCTCCGCGGTGGCGCCCATCACCAGCGCGGACGGGTCGACCAGCTTCTCCGCGATGATGCGCGGGTTGGGGTCGACGCCCTCACCCATCGGGTGGCGGCCCATGTGCTCGACGCCACCGGCGATGGCGATGTCGTACGCGCCCATGGCGATGCCGCTGGCCACCGTGGTGACCGCTGTCATCGCACCCGCGCACATCCGGTCGATGGCGAAGCCGGGGACGGTCTTGGGCAGCCCGGCCAGCAGGGCGGCGGTGCGGCCGATGGTGAGGCCCTGGTCGCCGATCTGGGTGGTGGCCGCGATGGCGACCTCCTCGACCCGCTCCGGGGGCAGCTGCGGGTTGCGACGCAGCAGTTCCCGGATGCAGCGGATCACCAGGTCGTCGGCGCGGGTGTTGGCGTACATGCCACCCGCCTTGCCGAACGGGGTGCGGACGCCGTCGACGAAGACGACGTCGCGAACTTCACGGGGCACTTGAGCCTCCTATTCGACCGTGATTCGGCCTTCGCGCCGGGCGGCACGCCGGACCGGAACAAGGGTCGCCGACACGGGCACGTTTCCCTCGGATGCTACTCGCCAGTAACCAACCCCGTCCCCACCCCCGCCTGTGGCCCACCCCACACCACCCCGATCCGCCAGCCCTCGTCGATCATGAAGTTGTTGTCGGGACACGCCGGTCTGGATGGCAACAACTTCATGATCAACCGCAGTGGGTGGAGGTGGGGTGGGGTGGGGTGGGGTGGAGGTGGGGGTGGGGTGGGTTAGGGGGGTGGGGTTTTTGGGGTCAGGGCTTCGGTCAGGTCGGGGGTGAGGAGGCCGATCTGCCACTCGCGGGCGTTGAGGCCGCGGAGGGTTTCCGCCACCGCCTCCTCGGTGATCTCCTCCGGCGGGGTCCAGGCCAGCCGGCGGACCGAATCCGGAGTGATCAGGTTTTCCGGCGGAAGGTTGTGCTCACCGGCGATGCGGATCACGACCTCCCGGCAGCGGGCCAGTCGACCGGCCGCCACCGGGTCCCGCTCAGCCCATCGGTGCGGCGGGGGCGGGCCCTCCACCGCCGGCGAGACCGGCAGGGAATCCTCCGGCAGCTGCCGGGCGTCGTCGAGCGCGGCGAGCCAGGTGCGGGCCAGCCGACGGACCGACCGACCACCGAAGCCGGGCAGGGTCAGCAGGGTCTTCTCGTCCTTCGGGTCCAGCTCGGCCGCGGCGATGATCGCCGAGTCGGGCAGCACCCGACCGGGAGCGGCGTCCCGTCGGGCCGCGATCTGGTCCCGCGCGTACCACATCGAGCGGACCCGGGCCTGGGCCCGCGCCCCCCGCAGCCGGTGGATGCCCGAGGTGCGCCGCCATGGCTCCGCCCGAACCCGGGGCGGGCGTGCCCCGGTGCGGACCAGCGCGGCGAACTCCTCAGCGGCCCAGGCCGACTTGCCCTGCCGGGTCAACTCGGCGTCCAGAGCGTCGCGCAGGTCGGTGAGCAGCTCCACGTCGAGGGCGGCGTACGTCAACCACGACTCGGGCAGCGGTCGGCTCGACCAGTCGGCCGCCGAGTGGTGCTTCTCCAGTGTGAACCCGAGCAGCTGCTCGGTGAGCGCGGCCAGCCCGACGCGTTCGAACCCGGCCAGCCGAGCCGCCAGCTCGGTGTCGAACAGTCGGCGTGGACGCAACCCCACCTCGGCCAGGCAGGGCAGATCCTGGCTGGCCGCGTGGAGGACCCACTCGGCCTCACCGATCACCGCGTCCAGCGCGCTGAGGTCCGGCAGGGGCAGCGGGTCGATCAGCGCGGTGCCCGCACCGGCCCGGCGTAGCTGCACCAGGTACGCGCGCTGGCTGTAGCGGTAGCCGGAAGCCCGTTCGGCGTCCAGGGCGACAGGGCCGGTGCCCGCCGCGAAGCGGGCCACTACCTCGGCAAGCTCGGCCGGGGCGGCCACCGGATCGGGGGTGCCGTCACGCGGGGCGATCAGCGGAACGGGCCCACCGTCGGCCGGGTCGGCCCCCTCGCCCGCCGGCTGCGGCTGGGCCGACGGCGGGTGCTGGGGTGCGTTTCCCGGAAGTTCTTCGGTGGGCCGACGGCGCAGGGGTGGTTCGTCGGTCACCTGCCAACCCTAGTGCGCGCGGAGATCCGGCGGGTGCAGCCGGTCCGGCGTGTGTCGATCAGGTGTCCGCAAAGTGTCCTCCCGAGGGCCGAACGTCAGGCTGCGCCGGCCGGGCGACGGTCGGAGAGGGCGGTGACGCCGGGTGGGGGGAGACCGGCGGTGGAGGCGAGTAACGCGCACCAGCCGAGCAGGTGTGGGGTCAGGTCGTCGTCGATCGGCGTCCAGGACGCGCGGATCTCGATGTCACCGATGGTCGGCGGGCCGGCGAGATCGCCGAACCGGGTCGACATGGTCTGCGTCACCGTTCCGCCGATCGCCCGATGGCCGGCGTCCTGGGTGTCCAACGCGTCGGTCAGCCACGTCCAGCCGACCCCCGGCAGCAGCGGATCAGCGGCCAGATCGACCTCCAACTCGGCGGTCACGTAGGTGACCAGCCGCAGGGTGCCCTGCCACGCCTCGTGCCCGACCGGGTTGTGCAGCAGGATCAGCCGGCCGGTCGCCACCTCGTCGTCGTCGCGCAGCACTGTCGCGGCGAGCGCGAACGCGTACGGGGCCAGCCGCTGGGGGGCGCCGACCTCCTCCAGGGTGATCTCCGGCCGGGGGGCGGCCGACCGCAGCCCGGCGACCGCTCGGGCGAACGTCTCCGGGAGCGCGATCGGGGGGGCCATGTCGGCAGCCTATGCCGACGCCCGCCCCCCGCTTCGACGGCGCGCCGACGCTCACCGAGGGGCCCTCGCTTCGACGCCGAGGTAAGGAACGGTGCCCTTCCTCTCACCCCCACCCTGTCGGGGGTGGCGGGCGTGGCACGATTGCGGCGATGACCACGGACACCACGGGCACTGTCGCCCGAGACGGAGAATCCCGCCCCGGCGGACCGGCCGACTCGCCCTTCATCCGGGCCTGCCGACGTCGGCCCGTCCCGCACACCCCGGTCTGGTTCATGCGCCAGGCCGGCCGCTCCCTCCCGGAGTACCGGGAAATCCGGGCGAGCGTGCCGATGCTGGAGTCCTGCCGGCGCCCGGAGCTGGTCACCGAGATCACCCTCCAGCCGGTGCGCCGCCACGGCGTGGACGCGGCGATCCTGTTCAGCGACATCGTGGTGCCCGTCGCCGCGGCCGGAGTCGACCTGGACATCGTGCCGGGCACCGGCCCGGTGGTCGCCGAGCCGATCCGCACCGCCGCCGACGTGGAGCGGATCCGCCTGATCACCCGCGACGACGTCTCGTACGTGGACGAGGCAGTCCGGCAGTTGGTGATCGAGCTCGGGGACACCCCACTGATCGGTTTCGCCGGTGCGCCGTTCACCCTGGCCAGCTACCTGGTCGAGGGCGGGCCGTCGCGCACCCACGCGAAGACCAAGGCCCTGATGTACGGCGATCCGGAGCTGTGGCACGCGCTCTGCGCCCGACTGGCCGAGGTGACGCTGGCCTTCCTGCGGGTGCAGATCGAGGCCGGCGTCTCCGCCGTGCAGCTGTTCGACTCGTGGGCCGGCGCGCTCTCCGAGGCCGACTACCGCCATTTCGTGCTGCCGCACTCCACCACCGTGCTGAGCGGGTTGGCCGACGACTGCTCCGGGTCGGGGCGCGGCGACGGAAGCGCCGAGCCGGAGCGGTCGTACGCCGGGGTGCCCCGGATCCACTTCGGGGTGGGCACCGCCGAGCTGCTCGGCGCGATGGGCGAGGCCGGGGCCGACGTGGTCGGGGTCGACTGGCGTACGCCGCTGGACGTGGCCACCGGTCGGATCGGCGCGGACAAGGCGGTACAGGGCAACCTGGACCCGTGCGTGCTGCTCGCGCCGTGGCCGGTCGTCGAGGCCGAGGTGCGCCGCATCCTGGAGCAGGGCCGGGCGGCCCCCGGGCACGTGTTCAACCTCGGCCACGGGGTGCTGCCGGAGACCGACCCGGAGGTGTTGACCCGGGTGGTCGCGCTGGTGCACGAGCTGTCCAGCCGCCGAGCCGACCAGGGCTGACCGGGAATGCGGCGGCCCTGGCGGGTGGCGGTGGTCGGCGGCGGGATCGCCGGTCTGGCCGCCGCGGTCCGCCTGCGCGACAGCGCACCGGCCGGCACCGAGATCACCGTGTACGAGCAGTCCGGTGTGCTGGGCGGGAAGCTACGCACCGGGGAGCTGGCTGGTCAGCCGGTGGAGTTCGGCGCGGAGTCGTTCCTGATGCGCGACCCGACCGGCGCCGAGAGCGCGGCGGTGGCGTTGGCCCGCCGGCTCGGGCTGGCCGAGAAGATCGTGCACCCCACTGTGGGGCAGGCCGCGTTGGTCATCGACGGAGGGCTGCGCCCCATCCCGGGCGGCACCCTGGTGGGCGTACCCGGGGATCTGGATCGGGTGGCCACTGTCGCCCGCCCGGCCGCGGACGCCGACACCGACGGCGGTCGGCCGCTGGTTGGGCCGGACGCTGACGTCTCGGTGGGCGCGCTGGTCCGGTCCCGCTTCGGCGACGAGGTGGTCGAGCGGCTGGTCGACCCGATGCTGGGCGGCGTGTACGCAGGCCGCGCCGACGATCTTTCCCTGGTCACGACGATGCCGGCGCTGGCCCGCACGGCCCGGGTGGAGCACACACTGGTCGGCGCGGTCCGGGCCGCCCAGGCCGCCGCACCGCGTGCGCCCGGCGCCCCGGTCTTCGGGACCCTCGCCGGTGGGCTGAGCACCCTGGTCGAGGCGGCGGTGACGGCCAGCGGCGCGACGGTACGGCGAAACGCCGCAGTGCGCGAGTTGACAGCGACCGACACGGGTTGGCGGCTCACCGTCGGCCCGACCCGTGACCCTGTACTGGTCGACGTGGACGCGGTGGTGCTGGCGGTGCCGGCGCGACCGGCGGCGCGGCTGCTCGCCGGCCCCGCGCCTGCGGTGGCGGCGGGCGTCGGTGCGCTGGACTACGCGAGCGTCGCGCTGGTCACCATGGCGTTGCCGCAGCCGCGCCTGCCCGAGCTGTCCGGTTTCCTGGTGCCGAGCACCGAGGGCCTGCTGATCAAGGCGGCGACCTTCTTCACCACCAAGTGGGGGCACCTGCGCCAGCCGGACGGATTGGCACTGGTGCGCGCCTCGGTGGGCCGCTACGGCGAGGAGGCGCACCTTCAGCGCCCCGACGCGGACCTGGCGGCCACGGTGCACCGCGAGCTGTCGGCGGTGCTCGGCACCCCGCTGCCCGCCCCGGTCGACGGGCACGTGCAGCGGTGGGGCGGTGCGCTGCCGCAGTACACGCCGGGGCACGCCGACCGGCTCGCCGCCGCGCGGGCGGCGCTGCGGGCAGCGCACCCCACAGTGGTCCTGGCCGGCGCCGGTTACGACGGCGTCGGCATCCCGGTCTGCGTCCGCTCCGGCGAGACGGCGGCCGAGGAGATCATCACAGCACTGGGAGGATCGGCGAGATGACCGAGCAGACCAACGCGGCCCGGTTGCGGGAGCTGAACGACAGCATCCGCTACACCATGTGGTCGGTGTTCCGGGCCAGCGCCCCGCTGCCGTCGCTGCGGGACAACGTCACCGGTGAGGTCGAGTCCCTCTTCGAGGAGCTGGCCGGCAAGGACGTGGTGGTCCGGGGCGTGTACGACGTCTCCGGCCTGCGCGCCGACGCGGAGGTGATGATCTGGTGGCACTCCGCGTCCCCCGACGCGCTCCAGGACGCTTACCTGCGGTTGCGCCGCACCACGCTGGGTCGGGCGCTGACCCCGGTGTGGTCGCAGATGGCGCTGCACCGGCCGGCGGAGTTCAACAAGAGTCACATCCCGGCGTTCCTGGCCGGTGAGGAGGCTCGCCCCTACATCTGTGTGTACCCGTTCGTCCGCTCCTACGAGTGGTACCTGCTGCCCGACGCCGAGCGGCGCGAGATGCTGGCCGAGCACGGCAAGTTGGCCCGCGGCTACCCGGACGTGCGGGCCAACACGGTCGCCTCGTTCGCGCTCGGCGACTACGAGTGGATGCTCGCCTTCGAGGCCGACGAACTGCACCGGATCGTCGACCTGATGCGGGACCTGCGCGCCTCCGGCGCCCGCCGGCACGTCCGCGAAGAGGTCCCGTTCTACACCGGCCGCCGCCGTTCGGTAGCCGAGATCGTCAACTGCCTGGTCTGACCCGCCCACCCCGCCCCGCCCCGCCCCTCGCCCGCCCCGCCCCCGCCCCGCCCTCGCCGATCTTGCGGTTTCTGTCCCGGCGAAAAGGGCATAAGCCGCGATCGGGCGACCGAAAGTGCAAGATCGCGGGAGGGTGGGGCGGGGCGGGGCGGGGGTGCGGCGCGGCTGGGTTAGAGGGGACGGAGCATGACCTGTTCGCCGTCGGGCGTCAGGTTGCCCGGCTCGTCGGTCATCCGGAAGCCGGCGCGGCGGTAGAGGGCCTTCGCTCGCGCGTTGTCGAGCCTGACGTTGAGCCTCAGCCGGGTGGCGCCGCGCTCGTGGGCCCACTGCGCCACCTCGTTCACCAGGCGGTCTGCGACACCCGTGCCGCGGGCGTCGGGGTGCACCCACATCGAGATCAGGTCCATCATCAGCGGATCCGGTGTGGGCACACCGCTCGACATCCCGACCGGCCGCCCGTCCAGGACGGCCACCAGGTTGTGTGAGTTGGGGATGCTCAGCCGGTCGCGCCAGCGTTGCTCGCGGTCGCCGTCGCCCTGCCAGTCGGCGAGCCGGGAGCCGAACGCCCCCGGTGCCTCGGTGAGAGCGGCCAGCCGCAGTTCACGCCAGGTGGGCCAGTCGTCGGGGGTGAGCACCCTGATCTCGATCATGCGGGGATGGTGCCCGGACGGACTGGCGGGCACCACCGCATTCCCACCGGCCGGCGCCGCACCCCCGCCCGGGTGCGGCGCCGGACGGGGATCAACTGGTCGTCGTACAGGAGACCAGCGGAACCGGGTTGCTGCCGTTCCACGAGCCGAGGAAACCGAACGTGGTGCTCGCTCCGGCGGCAAGGGTGCCGTTGTGGTTCGCGTTACGTGCGGTGACAAGCGTGCCGTTGGTGCCGACCGTCGCGTTCCACGACGAGGTGACCTGCTGGCCGTTGTTGTAGTTCCAGCTCACCGACCAGCCCCGGGTCGGTGAACCGCCGGCGGTCACCTTCACCTCGGCCTGGAAGCCACCGGACCACTGACCGGTCACCTGGTACGTCGCGGTGCAGGCACCGGCCGGCGGCGGGGTGCTCGGCGGGGGCGTGGTCGGCGGCGGGGTGGTGGGCGGCGGGGTCGTCGGCGGGGGAGTGGTGGGCGGCGGGGTCGTCGATCCGCCGCCGAAGTCGACGTCGCTGCACAGGTAGTACGACTGGTCGAAGTGGCTGGCCTGCCAGACGGTGTAGACGATGTGCCGTCCGGTGCGTCCCGGCGCGCTGACCGGGATCTGGATCGAGACACCACCGGTGTCCTGGTCCCACTGCGAGGCCGGGGTGTTGCCGATCTGGCCCGCCAACTCCAGGTTCCCCCAGCCGAGCGGTTGGGTGGCGGAGTTGAAGCCCTGCTTGGTCACGTACACCCGGATGTAGTCGGCGCCGTGACTGGCCTGGTCGAAGAAGCGCAGCCGGAAGTTGTTCGACACCGCTGTGGTCTTCCAGGCGCCGACGGTGTCCAGTGCGTTGTAACGAGGGCTCTGGGTGCGTCCGCCGCTGCACAGTTGGCCGTCGGGGACGGCGGCCTGGTGGTTGCCCCCGACACCCTCGCGGAACAGGCCGTTCCAGTTCCACATGGCGGCCGGGTCGGCCTGCCAGGCCTGCCAGCACATCGGGTCCTCGGTGGCCATCCGAGGGTTCTGGAAGTCACCGCCCCAGCGTTGCCAGCAGCTGTAGTTGCGCGAGGCCGGGTCGACGACCGAACCATGCGCGGAGGCGGGCTTGGCCAGGATGGTGGTCAGTGCGGTCGCCGACAGGAGCGTGGCGGTCGCCGCGACGGCGAACAGCCAGAGCGCACGTCGTGATCGGGTGAGAGTGAACATGGAGCCCCCGGGGGGATGAGGTCGGACGTCGACACCCGGATCGTCGGGAGTTGCCCACTCCCGTGCCTGATCGCTGGCTCCCGCGATGGCGCTACCCGGCACCATGCCAGTTCGATCGTCAGCCGTCAATGGCCTCGCGTCGCATCGGCGTGTGCGGGATGCCGTCCTCGACGTACTCGGGGCCGCTGACCGCGAAGCCGTGCCGGGAGTAGAACGCGACCAGGTGCGACTGGGCCTCCAGCACGCACTGCCGGTTGCCCACCACCTCCAGCGCCGCCGTCATCAGTCGGCCGGCGTGTCCGCCGCCGCGCGCCGCCGGGGCGACCACGACCCGGCCGATCCGGGCGACACCGTCCGGGTCGGCCAGAATCCGCAGGTACGCCAGCGGCGCGCCGCCGTCGGTGAGCCAGATGTGCCGGGTGCCCGGCTCGACGTCCCGCCCGTCCAGCTCCGGGTACGGGCAGTTCTGCTCCACCACGAACACGTCGATGCGCAGTTTGAGCAGGTCGTGGAGGGTGCGGGCGGTCAGGTCGGCGAAGGAGGCCGTCCGGAGTTCGGTGGTCTGCTGGGGCACCCACCGATGGTAGGTCGGGCGTGTTCGCCTGGGTCCGCCCGGTCGGGTGCGAGGTAGGTGGCCGGGCGGGCGCGGTCAGGCCGGGCGGGCGCCGACGGCGTCGCGGATCTCGGCGCCCACCGCGCCCTCGACGGCGCGGGCGCAGTGCGCGCAGCAGAAGAAGCGGCCGTTGACCTCGACGCCGTGCCCGACGATCTTGACCTGGCAGTGCTCGCAGATCGGTGCCATGCGCTGGATCGCGCACTCGAACGAGTCGAAGGTGTGCACGTCGCCGCTGACCGTGTGCACCTCGAACGCCATCCAGTAGTCGTTGCCGCAGACCTCACAGGTTGCCACCGAAAACCTCCGTTAAGTGGACAAGTGCCTACAGAATCCCCCAGGCGGCTCCGCCCTGAGGGCGGAACGTCGATGCCTGGCCACTGCGGCGGCGTGTCGGCGTCGGCGTGTTGCCCGTTGTGCCAGGTGAACCGCCGTAACCCCCGGGAGGATCACCGTGATCAAGCGCAACAGGCTCTTCGGCAACCAGACCCGGGTCACCTTCTGTCTGCCCCGCGATGTCCCGCCCGGCCCGGTGAGCGTCGTCGGCTCCTTCAACGGCTGGCAGCCTGGTCGACACGAGCTGGTGGCCCGCCGCGACGGCACCAGGACGGTGACGGTGAAGCTGCCGCCGGGGGAGCACCGATTCCGTTACCTCGGCACCGGCGGCGTCTGGTTGGACGACGAGTCGGCCGACCAGGTCGACGACCGGGGCAGCCTGCTCCGGCTCGGTTAGAAAAACTGCCGCCATCGATGTATTTATCGATGAGAGTCTTTACTGTTAACAATGTTTAAATTACTTTGAGGGGCACCTCACCGCACCTGGAGAAGGAGCTGCCCCGATGCGTCGAAGAATCACCATCCCGCTGGTGGCGGCGGGCGCCGTCGCCGCCACCCTCACCGTCGCCGCCCCCGCGCAGGCGCACGGCTACGTCTCCGCCCCACCGAGCAGGCAGGCGCTCTGCGCGCAGGGCCGGGTGCCCGACTGCGGGCAGATCAAGTACGAGCCGCAGAGCGTCGAAGGGCCCAAGGGCCTGCGCAGCTGCAATGCCGGAATCGCCCAGTTCGCCGTCCTCAACGACGACAGTCGGGGCTGGCCGGCCACCTCGGTGGGCAGCTCACTGACCTTCACCTGGGTGAACACCGCCCGGCACGCCACCAGCAACTGGGAGTACTGGATCGGCAACACCCGGGTCGGCGTGGTGAACGGCAACGGCCAGCAGCCGGGCGCCACTGTGTCGCACAACGTCAATCTCGGCGGCTTCTCCGGCCGGCAGAAGATCCTCGCGGTGTGGAACATCTCCGACACGGCGAACGCCTTCTACTCCTGCATTGACGTGCAGATCGGCGGCGGAGGGTCGAACCCGACACCCACCCCCACCACCTCACCCACCCCACGGCCCACCCCGACCGCGACTCCGACCACTCCGCCAGCGCCGGGCGGCAGTTGGACGACGGGCCGGGCCTACCAGGTCGGCGACCAGGTCACCTACGGCGGAGCGACGTACCGCTGCCGGCAGGCGCACACCGCGATCCCGGGCTGGGAGCCGCCGAACGTACCGGCGCTCTGGCTCCAGGTCTGACCGCACGGGTGCGGCCCCTGGTCGCACCCGTGTCGCCGCTCTCGCGTGAACGGAGCAACCGGCATGCCCCGCCGTACCCCGCTGGTGTCCCTCGTCGCGGCTCTGCTGCTCACCGGAGCCTGCGCCGGACCGCCCACGTCGAGCCCGCCGGCCCTGCCGCAGCCGGCCCCCGCCTCCCCGGCCGGATCGACCGCGGCCGGGGACGCGGGCGTCGGGTCCGCGAGTGCCGGGCCCTCGATCGAGGCGGACGCGATGAGCGGGATCGACGTGGTGTTCCTGAGCACCATGGTCGGGCACAGCGAACGCACCCTCCAGATCGTCCGGCTGGCACGGGACCGGGTGCGCGACGACGCGCTGCGCACCCTGGCCGCCGCCGTCGAGGCGACCGAGGCCGACGAACTGGCCGCCATGCGCGGCTGGTTGCCCACGACCGGGCCGGGCGCCAGCGCGGCAGCACACCACCACGACGGACACGGCGACGACGCCGCGCTCGACCGGCTGCGGACCGCGCCGGACGCCGACGTCGACCGCGTGCTGCGCGACGTGCTCGCCGACCACCAGCGATCGGCCGCCGACCTGGCCCGATCCCACGTCGGCGTCGGCCGCAACGAGCAGGTCCGCGACCTGGCCCGGCGGATCGAGCAGTCCCGGACCGCCGAGGTCAAGCTGCTCAGGGGTACGCAGTGAGCGCAGTCACGCCCTGACCGGCGCTTTGGTCAGCGGGGTTCCAGCTTGATGGAGACCGAGTTGACGCAGTGCCGGGTGTCCTTCGGGGTGAAGCCCTCGCCGTGGAAGACGTGCCCGAGGTGACTGTCGCAGCGGGCGCAGCGGATCTCCGTACGGGCCATGCCGAGGCTGCGGTCCTCGATCTCCTTGACCCGGCCCGGGATGGCGTCGTCGAAGCTCGGCCAGCCGCAGTGCGAGTCGAACTTCGTGTCGCTGGAGAACAGCTCCAACCCGCAGGCGCGACAGTGGTAGACCCCCTGGGTCTTCGTGTCCACGTACTCGCCCGTCCACGGGCGTTCGGTGCCGGCCTCCCGTAGAACGTGGAACTCCTCGGGGGTCAGTCGGACCCGCCACTCTTCGTCGGTACGGGGCAGCTCGTTGTCGTCAAGACTCACCACCCAACGGTACGTCGAACGTCGGGGGCGTGGCATATGGTCGCGAGATGGCGGGCACCAAGGCAGCGGTCACCGAGGTCGAGGTGGCCGGGCACAGCGTACGGCTGAGCAGTCCGGATCGGGTGATCTTCCCGCAGCGGGGGTTCACCAAGGCGGACGTCTTCCACTACTACCTCGCGGTCGGCGACGGGATCATGCGTGCCCTGCGGGACCGGCCGACCACCCTCCAACGCTTCCCTGAGGGCGTCGAAGGCGAGGCGTTCTTCCAGAAGCGGGTGCCCACCCGGGGGGTGCCACAGTGGGTGACGACCGCGCAGATCACCTTCCCGAGCGGGCGGACCGCGGCGGAGCTCTGCCCGGCCGATCTGGCGCACGTGGCCTGGGCGGCGCAGATGGGCACCATCGTCTTCCACCCGTGGCCCGTGCGGGCCGCCGACGTCGACCGCCCCGACGAGCTGCGAATCGACCTGGACCCGCAACCCGGCACCGACTTCGCCGACGCCGCGCGGGCCGCCGGCGAGGTCCGCGCGCTCCTCGACGAGCTGGGCGCGACCGGCTGGCCGAAGACCTCCGGCGGCCGGGGCGTGCACGTCTACCTGCGCATCCAACCCCGCTGGACGTTCACCGAGGTGCGCCGGGCCACCATCGCGCTGGCCCGGGAGGTGGAGCGCCGCAACCCCGACCTGGTCACCACCGCCTGGTGGAAGGAGGAGCGCGGCACCCGGGTCTTCGTCGACTTCAACCAGATGGCGCGCGACCGCACCATCGCCTGCGCGTACTCGCTGCGGGCCAACGCGCGGGCCACCGTCTCGACCCCGGTCACCTGGGACGAGCTACCCGACGTCGACCCGGACGACTTCGACCTGCGCACCGTGCCAGCCCGGCTCGCCGAACGAGGTGATCCGCACGCCGGCATCGACGACGCGCCGTGGGACATCACCCCGCTGCTGGAGTGGGCCGAGCGGGACGCCGCGGCCGGCCAGGGCGACCTGCCGTACCCGCCGGACCACCCGAAGATGCCCGGCGAACCCAAGCGCGTGCAGCCGAGCCGTGCCAAGCGCACCCCGGACGACGACAGCGCCTGACCCCCTGCTGTCATGGCCTCGGCTGAGCCGTCGACGCCAGAAACCTGTCGAACAGCGCCCGTGGGTCGGGTGCTGGGTCGGGGTTGAGCTTGAGCAGGTCGGCCGTGATCGCCAATCAGCGGAACTTCCCGGAGCCGGTCGCCGTGCTGGCGATGGGAAAGCTCTGGCGGAGGTCGGACGTAATGGCGTGGATTCGGGAGCGCCGGCCGGGGCTGGCTGAGGGTTGACGAAGCCCTTTAACGGGTGGTCCGGCGCGACCGGAATTGTCGTACACCTGTTCTAGGCTTTGCTCGTGATCGATGAGTTGGTGCGGGCGGAGAGTGCGGTGGCGGCCTGCGTCGACGCCCCGGCCTGGGCCCTCTCCGAGCGCGATCTGATCGCGGCGCTCGACACCACCCACCGGCTACAGCAACGGCTGGCGGCAGCGCAGTTGGCGGTGGTCCGTGAACTGGACGGTCGAGGCACCGCGTTCGCGCAGGGCGCCTCCTCGACGACGGTGTGGTTGCGTCACCGCCTGCGACTCGACGTCTCCGCCGCCCGTCGGCTGGTCGGTCTCGCCGCCTCGCTCGACGTGGCCCCGCCCGGCGTACGCGACGCCCTGGCGAGCGGGGCGGTCAGCGTGGAGCAGGCCCGGGTCGTCGCCGACACGGCCGCCACTGTGACGGCGTCGGCGGGCGTCGAGGTGGCCGACAAGGCAGTCGGTGTGCTGGTCGGGTGGGCGGCGCAATTCGACCCCACCCTGCTGCGCCGGATGGGCACCCGGATCCTCGATCACGTCGCTCCCGACCTCGCCGACGCCGCCGCTGCGGCGGCCCTGGCCGCCGAGGCCGCCCGGGCCTCCCGCGATCGGCACGTCACCATCTCCGAGCAGACCGGCGGGCGGTTACGGCTCAGCGGCACCCTCGACGCGGAGGCCGCGGCACTCTTGCGTGCCGTCATCGACCCGCTGAGCGCACCCGCCGGGCCGGACGACACCCGTTGTGCCGGCCAGCGCCGCCACGACGCTCTCGCCGACGTGTGCCGGCTGGCGCTGCGTACCGGTGAACTGCCCGAGAACGGTGGCGACCCGGCCCAGATCGTCGTCACCACCGACCACGACGGGCTGGCGCGGCAGTTGGGTGCCGGTGCCCTCGACATCGGCCTGCGGCTCACCCCGGACGCGGTTCGCCGGCTTGCCTGCGACGCCGCCATCCTGCCCGCAGTGCTCGGCGGCGCCGGCCAGGTGCTCGACGTGGGCCGGCAACGCCGCCTGATCACCGGGCCGTTGCGGCGGGCGCTGGTGTTGCGCGACGGCGGCTGCGCCTTCCCCGGCTGCGACCGGCCGCCGCGATGGTGCGCCGCCCACCACATCCGGCACTGGGCCGACGGCGGCCCGACCAGCCTCGACAACGCGGTGCTGCTCTGCGGCCACCACCACCGGCACGTCCACCAGGCCGACTGGGTGGTCCGGCTCGGCGACGACGACCATCCGGAGTTCGTGCCGCCGGCCTGGCTCGACCCCGAGCAGGTTCCGCGCCGCAACCACTACCACCGACGAGCGTAGGGCGCGTTTCGCCGCCGCCGCCGCAGCCGCCGCAGCCGCAGCCGTCAGTCAGTCGATCAGTCGATCAGGTGGATCTTGTCGTGCCAGTCTCTGCCGCATGGCGGTGCGACCAGACGAGTTCTACGACCGCGCGGTCGCTGCCGCCGACGGCGTTGATCGAGTCCCACGGCGGTCACCGGCTGTCGGACCCGGCGGATAGCTTGCGTGCATGACGAGCGCCGAGCTGGATGAGTTGGTCGTCGCGGACGCCGACGCCCTACGCGCGTGGTTGTCGGCAAACCACGCCACGTCGCCCGGCGTGTGGCTCGCCCTGACCAGGAAGGGCGGCACCGTCACCACGGTGACCTGGCAACAGGCGGTCGACGAGGCCCTGTGCGTCGGCTGGATCGACGGGCAGGCCCGGAAGCGGGATGAGGAGTCCTCCTGGATCCGGTTCACCCCACGCCGGTCCCGCAGTTCGTGGTCCCAACGCAACGTCGCCAACGTGGCTCGGCTGGAGGAGCAGGGGCGCATGCTCCCGGCGGGCCGCGCCGCTGTGGATGCCGCGAAGGCGGACGGGCGGTGGGCGGCCGCCTACGCCCCGCCGTCGGAGGCGGAGGTGCCGGCCGATCTGCTCGCCGCCATCGCCGCCGAGCCCGCCGCCCAGGCCATGCTCGACGTGCTCACCAAGGCCAACCGGTTCGCTCTCATCCATCGCCTCAACGCCGTCAAGCGGGCGGAGACCCGCGAGCGCAAGATCGGCGAATTCGTCGCCATGCTGGCCCGGCACGAGACGTTCTATCCCCAGAAGGCGAAGCCGACGTCGTCGTGAGAGGCCTGAAGCAGTCGATTGACTTTCGATAGGTAACGAGCGAAACTCGATGCATGGTTACAGAGCATCGAGCGGTTGCCGCTCTCAGAGTTTTCCTCGTGGTGCTGTTCGGGGTCCTGGTCCTGTTTCAGACCTTCTCCCTGCCCGGGCAGTTCGCCCACATGGCCCAGGAATCGCCGCAGGACGCCTACCTCAGGTGGCCGGCAACGGTCGTGGCGGTGTTCTGGGTGCTGTGCGTCCAGATCGTCATCGTCGCGACCTGGAAGTTGCTCAGCCTGGTCAAGAGCGACCGCATCTTCACCGAAGCGTCCCTGAAGTGGGTGGACGCGATCGTCTGGGCCATCGCCGCCGCGTGGTTGGTGCTCGTGGGTGTCTTCCTCTACGTGGGGTTCAACGCCGACGACCCGGGGCTGCCGCTGCTGCTGTTCCTGCTCACCGTGGGTGTCAGCGTGCTGGGGCTTCTCATGGTGGTGATGCGGGCGCTGTTGCGGCAGGCCACCACCCTGCGGACCGACATGGAAGCGGTGATCTGATGCCCATCGTCGTCCGCATCGACGTGGAGTTGGCCAAGCGCAAGATGAGCGTCGGCGAGTTCGCCGAGCGCGTCGGGCTCACCCCCGCCAACGTGGCGGTGCTGAAGAACGGCCGCGCCAAGGCGGTCCGCTTCAGCACCCTCGAAGCGATGTGCCGAGTGCTCGACTGCCAACCCGGAGACCTGCTGGAGTGGGTCGAGGAGGAAACCGGATGAAGTACGTCCTGACCGTCGCCGCCGTTCTCGTGGTCGCCCTCGGCGTCGCCGGAATCGTGCACGGCGAGGCCGACGACTCGCCGGGTCTCCAACTCCTCGGCGTCGTGCTCGTACTCGGCGCGGTGGTGTTCGGCATCCGCAACATCCGAGGCGGCAGTTAGCCGCTCAGGCGCGCTGGCCGGCCTGAGCTGACCCCTCCCGCAATAACGATCATGTAACGGGCGCGAACCTTTCCCGGTAGGTGGCCTGTCTTGATGGTCGTCGGCCCGCCAGGGCCAGGGGAGGCGTCGGATGAAGCTGGTGTGGAGGCGGGCCCGCGAGGCGCGAGGGTTGCTGGTCGCAGCGGTGATCGCTGCCCTCGTCGCCGTCGCGTTGGTCACTGGGCTGTCCGACTACAACCGTCGGGCGGTGGACGCCGGGCAGCGGGCACTGGTCGGAGCCTCGCCCGCCGAGGAGCGCGGCCTTCTGGTCACCGGCTCGGGCGGGCGGGACGCGGCCGAGTTCGCCGCCCGGGACAAGGCGGTCCGGGCCGAGTTCGCCACCGGGCTCGGCGGCGTCCCGGTCAGTGTCACCGCCGCCCGTTACGGCACCGGCCGGGAACTGACCGGCGACCTCGGGCAGATCCCGCGTACGGCCGACGAACCGGTCTTCGCGAACCTGGCCACCCTCGCCGACCTCGCCAGCCACGCGGAGCTGACCAGCGGAGCCTGGCCCAGCCCCGGAGCGAACCCCGTCGAGGTGAGCCTGCCCGAGCGGGTCGCCGGCGCCCTCGGCCTGACCGTCGGCGAACGCGTCCCGGTGCGTGACCGGGCCACCGAACGACGCGGGGAACTGGTGCTCGCCGGCACCTGGCGGCCCCGCGACCCGGCGGACGCGTACTGGCTGCTGGCCCCCGGCGTGGGGGCGGGCAGCGTCGGTTCCGGCACCTCGTACGGGCCGTTCACGCTCGACCCGGCCGACTTCGCGGCCACCTTCCCGGGCTCAGTGTCGGCGTCCTGGCTGGCGCAACCGGACCTCGGTGGCGTCGACACCGCCGACCTGCCCGCCGTTCGGAAGGCCCTCACCGAGGCGGTCTCGGCCGTGCCCGAGGCCGCCCAACTGGGCAGCTCCGGGCAGACGGTGACCAAGATGCCGCAGTTGCTGGACCGGATCGGCCGCGCCGACCTGGTGGGTCGCTCGTCGCTGGCCACCCCGCTGCTGCTCATCCTGGTGCTCGCTGGTTACGCGCTGGTGCTGGTCGCCGCGCTGCTGCACGAGGACCGCCGCCCACAGACCGCGCTGCTGCGCGCCCGCGGGGCCGCCCGTCGGCAGTTGGCCGGCCTGGCCGCCCGTGAGGCGACCCTGGTGGTCGCCCCCGCCGCCGTGCTCGGTCCGCTGATCGCCGGTGAGGCGTTGCGGTACATCCGACCCGGCGGGTCGGGTGACGTCTACACCGCCGGCGGCAACACCACACTGGTCTGGGCGGCGGCAGCGGCCACCGCGGCCGGCTGCCTCGTCGCCATGGTCCTTCCGACGCTGCGTGGCGCCGGTACCTACGTCGCCGACATGGCGGCCCGATCCCGGCCGAACCGGTCCGCGAGCGTCCAACGCGCCAGCGTCGACCTGGTGCTCGTGGCGCTCGCCGTGCTCGCCTGGGTGCAGCTGCGCCGGTACGCCTCCCCGCTGGCCGGCTCGGGTGGACAGCTCGGGCTCGACCCGCTGCTGGTCGCAGCCCCGACGCTCGGCGTGCTGGCCGGTGCCGTACTGGCGTTGCGGGTGCTCCCGCCGCTCACCCGGTTCGCGGAGCGGTTCGTCGACCGACGTCCCTGGACCGCCACCATGTTCGGCATGTGGCAGGCCGGCCGGCGTCCCCACGCCGGCCCGGTGCTGCTGCTCGCCCTCGCCGTCGGCGGCAGCACACTGGCCTGGTCGCTGATCAGCACCGGCGAGCGGTCCCAGGTCGAGCAGGCCGGCCACACGGTCGGCGCGGACCTGCGGGTGACCGAACGGACCGGGGGCGCCCCACCGACCCGGGCCGCTGAACTCGCCGCGCTACCAGGCGTGGACCGGGTGCTGCCGGCGTGGCGCGACGAGATCCGGGTCGGGCGGGAGAACCTGCCGGCGACGGTGATCGGTGTCGACCCGGCCAGCGCCCCGGGCGTCGTCCGGCTCGCCGACCGGCTCGGGGACGGGTCGGCGTCGGAGCAGTACCAGCGCATGATCGATGAGCGCGGGGCCCCCGCCGGTGTCGAACTGCCAGCCGGGGCGCGGGCGATCACCGGCACGGTCCGTACCCCGGTGAGCAGCGCCGCGCGGTCGCTGAAGGTCGCGGTGACGCTGCTGGTCACCAGCTCCGACGGGCTCGCCCTGCGGCTGCCGGCGGCGAACGCCGACGGTGACGGCCGGGCCACCCGGTTCTCCGTACAACTGCCCGACGTGGACGGGGCGCGGCTGCGGCTGGCCGGGTTCGAAGCCGACGGCGGGCTGGCGGCCGGCAACGCCTACCGACTCCAGGTGGACGGGTTGGCGGTGGTCAACGCCGACGGCACCACCCGACCCGCCGAGCTGAGCGGCGACTGGGTGCTGGCGGCCCCCGGCGTGGCGTCCACGCCGGTGCAGACCGCCGGGGCCGGTTTCGCAGCGGTCCACGCCGTTGAGGTGATTCCCGGCGGGCAGTTCGCGTACCAACCGCCCACCCGGTTCTCCGTCGTGGCGGGCGGGGTGAGCAAGCCCGCGCCGGTGCTGATGACCCCCCAGGTACGCGAGGCACTGAGCCTGAACGTCGGCGACACCGTCGACCTCACGCTCTCCGGGGTGACGGTGCCGGTGCACCTGGTCGGCGAGTTGAGCGCCGTGCCGACGACCACCACCGCGGCCGGTGTGCTGCTGGACCTGCCGGCCGCTGTCGACGCGATGATCCGGAGCAGCGGCGCGGTGCGACAGGTACCCGAATGGTGGGTCGGCGCCGCCGACGCGAACGCCGCCGCCCAAGCGGTCAGCGCACTCCCGGGCGTCACGGTGCTCAACCGGGAGGCGGCCATCGAGGCGGCCGCCGACGACCCGTACTGGCGCGGCTCGCGTACCGGGATGCTCGCCGCCGCGCTCGGCGCGGTGCTGCTCGCCCTCGTCGGCCTGATGGTGGACGTGTGGGCCACCGCCCGGCGTCGGCTCGGCGAGTTCGCGGTCCTGCACACCCTCGGCGCCACGCCCCGGCTGATGGCCCGGGCGCTGCTCGCCGAACAGACGTTCCTCGCCGGCATCGGCGTCGGCGTCGGGCTGTTACTCGGCACCGCGGTCGGCGCGACGATGGCCCCACTGGTCATCCTCACCCCGGCCGCCGGCCGGCCGATCCCCCCGGCGGCGTTCGTGCTGCCCTGGGTGCCGATCGGCCTGACCGCTGCCGGTCTGCTGCTGGCGGCCCTCGCCTTCAGCGCGTTCATCGCCACCGGCATCCGTCAGCGGGTGGCGGCGGTGCAGCTGCGAATCGGGGGAGAACGATGAGCGTCGGGGCGGCCGTCCGGCGGGTCCGGGCGTACGGGGGTCAGTTCCTGCTGCTGGCGGTGCTGACACTGGTGGTCACGCTGCTGATCAGTGGAGTGCCCCGGCTGGTCAACCGGCTCGCCGAACAGGGGCTGCGAGCGCAGCTCAACAGCGAGCCGGCCGCACGCCGGGACCTCTCGTACACCACCAGCATTGAGCCCGCGACCTCGCGGCGGACGGCGATGGGCGACGCCGCCGAACGGTTCGACGCCCTGGCCGCCGAGATGCCGCCGCCGGTGCGTTCGGCAGTGACCGAGCGGTGGTACAGCGTCGAGACCGCCGCGGCCCGCGTGGTCGGACCGGACCTGGCGGCCCGCAACCTGCTGGTCGACATGAGCCTGCGGGCCATGCCCGACATTCAGGGCGCGAGCACCCTGGTCGAGGGGGCGTGGCCGAGCGAGACGTACGTTCCCGACCGGCCGATCGAGGTGGCGCTCGACGTCGACGTGGCCCGCAAGCTCAACCTGCGCGCCGGCAGCCAACTGCGCATCGGCAACACCGACGACAAGGGCAGACTCATCAGCGGTGCCCCGCTGGCGGTGACCGGGCTGTTCCGCCCGGTCGATCGCGCCAACGGCATCTGGGACGGGCTCCCGCAGCTGCTGCGGATCATCGAACCGCAGGGTGATGGCCAGCCGTTCGTCATCGTCGGCGTCGTCGCGCAGTCGCCCCTCAACAAGCGTGCCGCCGAGGGCTGGCCGATCCAGTCCAACTGGCGGTACCGACTGGGCGTCGACCGGATCGACGCCCGCGAGCTGGACCAGATAATCGACGGCCTTCAGGTGATGCAGCGCAACCGGCCGGCGGGGATCACCCTGACCCAGGGCGCCGACGTTCCGTTGCGCGCGTTCGCCGCCCAGATCGACGCCGTCCGGACCCTGCTCGCGGTGATCGCGGCCGGCGTCCTGGCCACCCTGGCGGGGCTCATAGTGCTCGCGGCCAGTCTCGCCACCAGGCGGCGTCGCTCGGAGTTCGCGCTGCTGCGTGCCCGTGGGGGCGGGGCCACCGCCGGCGCCCGGCGCAGCCTCGCCGAGTCGGTGCTGGTGGTGCCGATCGCCGCCGTGCTGGGCTGGTGGCTGGGCACGCTGTTCCCCGGTGCCCCGGATCCCACCACGCCGTACGTCATCGGCGTGGCAGTTCTCGTCACGCTGGCACTGCCGTTGGCGACGCTGGCCGTACCGGCCGGGGGAGCGGGGCGCCGGGACCTGATCCGGGTGCGCCCGTCGGCCCGTCGGCTCACCGTCGAGGTCTCCCTGTTGCTCCTGGCCGGGCTCGCGGCGGTGCTGCTGCGTCGGCGGGGCCTGACCCTCGGCGAGGTGGACCCGCTACTCGTGTCGGTGCCGGTGCTCCTCGCGGTCGCGGCGGCGGTGCTGGCGCTGCGCGCGTACCCGTGGCCGTTGTTGCTGGTCAGCCGGCTGGCCGCGCGTACCCGGGGCAGCGTGGCGTTCCTCGGCACGGCCCGCGCCGGCCGCGCGGCGGTCGCCGCCCCGCTGGTGGTGGTGGTGCTGGCGATCGGCACCGCGGCGTTCTGCGCGGTAGTGGCCGCCGGCGTCGACGCGAGCAGGGAACGGGCCGCCGCGCAGATCGTGCCCGCCGACGCGGTGATCCGTGGCGAACGCTTCGCACCCGACACCATCGACGAACTGGGCCGCCTGCCCGGGGTCCGGGCCGTCACCCGGGTGCTGTTCGAGGACGACGAGCGGTTCGCCTCCGACGAGGCCGGCACCGACGCCTTCATCGAGCAGACGGACGTGCTGCTTGTCGACGGCTCGGGGTTGGACACCGTCGCCCGCCAGTCCCAGGTGGACGTGTCGGTTCCGGCCGCGCTGCGCACCGCCGGACCCGGCCCGGGTCCGCTGCCGGCGATCGTCTCACCGGCGGTCGCCGCCGACCTGGCGAAGGCCGGTCTGGACGACTCCGCCTTCATCGTGGTGCAGGGCCAGCGGTACGAGTTCCGGGTGGCCGGCACCGCTGACGGGTTCCCGATGTTGGCGGCGAACACCAGCCGGTTCGTGATCCTGCCCTGGCAGGCCCTGCCGACGCGTACCACCACACCCGTGCCGACCAGCCTGCTGATCGCCGGGGACTCGCTGGACGCCGAGGCGCTGCGCGTCGCCGGCGACCAGGGGCAGGAGCGCTACCAGCGGGGCGGCACGGTCACCGGTCGGGAACGGCTGATCGGCGTCACCGTCGACACCAGGGCGGACGTCCGCCGGGACCTTGGCCAGGGCGGGGCGAACGGAGTGCTGGCCTTAGGGTTCGTGGCCGGCGCCGCTGGCGGCACGGTGCTCGGGCTGTTGGCCATCGCGTTCACGGTGTTGGCCGGCGCGCGTGCCCGGGGCCAGGTGCTGTCCCGGCTGCGTACCCTCGGCCTGTCCCGCCGGCAGTGGCGCGGGCTGCTGCTGGTCGAGTTGACCCCGCTGGTAGCGGTGTCGGTGCTGACCGGCGCGCTCGTCGGCGCGGTGCTGCCCCTGCTACTCAACCCGGTGCTCGGCCTGTCCGCGTTCACCAGTGGTGTGCCGGTTCGGGTGGCCTTCGAGCCCAGCCTGGTCGCCGCGGTGCTCGCGCTCGGGGCCGTCGCCCTCGGCTTCGCGGTCGCCGTCGAGGCCCTGAACAACCGCCGGTTGCGCCTCGGAGAGGTGCTTCGGCTCGGAGAGGAGAGCTGAGATGACCGCTACCGCCCAGACTCCACTGGTGCCTGACCTGGCCGCCCTGCAACAGCGGGCCGCACAACGCGCCGCCGAGCGGGCCGGCGGGCAGGACCGCCTACGCGGGCACATCGTCTGCGACGGCCTGGTGCGCATCTTCAAGACCGAGGGGGTGGAGGTGGTCGCCCTGCAGGGGCTCGACCTGGTCATCGACCGGGGTGAGCTGGTGGCGATCGTCGGTGCCTCCGGTTCGGGCAAGTCGACACTGCTCAACATCCTCTCCGGCCTGGACACCCCGACCGCCGGTATCGCCCGGGTGGCCGACTACGACCTGCTCTCGCTCTCCGCGAAGCGGCGGCTGAGCTACCGCCGGCAGTTGGTCGGGTTCGTCTGGCAGCAGACCGGCCGCAACCTGCTGCCGTACCTCAACGCGCTGGAGAACGTCGAGCTGCCGATGCAGTTGGCGGGCAAGCGCAGCGCCAAGGCCCGCCGGGCGCGGGCCCGGGAACTGCTCGACCTGGTCGGCGTGGGCTACTGCGCCGACCGGCGGCCGGGCCAGCTCAGCGGCGGCGAGCAGCAGCGGGTCGCGGTGGCGGTGGCGGTGGCCAACGACCCGGAGGTCCTCTTCGCCGACGAGCCGACCGGTGAGCTGGACGAGGCGACCGGCGCGGACGTCTTCGCGGCGCTGCGCACCATCAACGCGGAACTGGGCGTCACCATCGTGGTCGTCACCCACGACCACGCCGTGGCCACGCAGGTCCGCCGGACCGTCGCGATCCGCGACGGCCGGACCGCCTCCGAGGTACGCCGGACCGCGCGGATCGACGCGGACGGCAACACCGAGCTGGTCAGCGAGGAGTACGCGGTGCTGGACCGCAACGGTCGGATGCAGCTACCCGCCGCGTTCGTCGACGCGCTCTCGCTGAAGGAGCGGGTCCGACTCGACCTGGAGCCGGACCACGTGCAGGTACGGCCCGGCAACCGGGCCTCGGACGATCGGGGGGCGCGGGCATGAGCCGGCAGGACATGGTGGTGACCGGAGCGGCAGGTTTCGGCGGTGCGCCAGCGGCGCACCCCGACGAGGTGGTCCGGGTCAGTGGGGTCAGCCGGACCTTCGGTCGTGGTGAGCACGCCGTGCACGCGGTGCGGGACGTGTCGTTCACCGCCAACCGGGGCGAGTTGGTCGCCATCCGAGGTCGGTCCGGGGCCGGCAAGACCACGCTGCTGAACCTGATCGGCGGGCTGGACCGGCCGGACAGCGGCCAGGTGGTGGTGGCCGGGCACGAGGTCACCTCGGCCGGGGAGGCGGAGTTGCTGCGGCTGCGCCGGGGCACCGTCGGGTTCGTGTTCCAGACCTTCGGGCTGGTGCCGATCCTCTCCGCCGCCGAGAACGTGGGCGTGCCGTTGCGGCTGGCGCAGGTGCCGGCCGCGGAGCGGGAGGAGCGCGTCGCTGTGCTGCTGGAACTGGTCGGCCTGGGCGGGCACGCCGCGCAGCGCCCGTACGAACTCTCCGGTGGCCAGCAGCAGCGGGTCGCGGTGGCGCGTGCGTTGGCCAACGAGCCGGACCTGCTCATCGCCGACGAGCCCACCGGTCAGCTCGACTCGGAGACCGGCCGGTCCATCATGGACCTGCTGCGCGCGGTGGTGCACGCCCGCGGCATGACGGCGCTGGTGGCCACCCACGACCCGGCCCTCATCGATCTCGCCGACCGGGTGCTCGTCCTGCGCGACGGCCGCCTGGTCGACGGCTGACCGCCATCGAACTGCTGCCCGACGCTGTCCCACGCCCGCCGTGCGGCAGTTGGGCGGCGGGTGGCTGGGCGGCGGATGGTGGTCGGCGGGTGGTGGTCCGCGCTCGCTGTGGAGCTGATGTCGTCAACGAATCGCCGGACGGTGACTCGTCTACGACATCAGCTCCACAGCCTACGTATGGCGGTAGGGCGAGGGAGTTCCCCTACTGCGTCTGATCGGGCCGGTCATGTGTGGGCCGGTCGATCCTGGGTTGGTCGGTGCGCTTCTGGCCGTCGGGAAGAGACCCGGCGAGCGGGATCAGCAGGCAGCCCAGCAGGGCGAGGAGAAGACCGGCACCCGGCCCCGTCGAGATCAACTCGTGTTCGACGTAGGGGTCCACGGCCTCGAAATACCAGTACGCCCCGGTGAGGCTGCCGCAGGCGAGCACGTTGGAGATGAGCATTCCCAGGCTGGCCTGCCGCCAGACCCAGCGGGCCGGGCCGGTGTTGGCGAGCGACAGCACCGCGAACACGGCGGCGGTCACCGCGAACGGCAGCGCCCAGCCGAGCACTCTCGAACCCGGAGTGGTTTCCGTCCGGTCCAGGTAGACACCGCGCCAGGCGGGCAGCCAGAACGCGACGATGACCAGGAGGACGGCGGGTCAGAGCGCGAGTTTCATGCCCTCGTGGCTGGCCACGAAGCCGAGGCCCAGGTAGAAGCGGTGCGCGTCCGCGCGGGTTTTGTCGGTGGTGAGCTGCACCAGTGCGCAGCCACGCTCACGGGCCTGGTCGACGGCCCAGGTCATCAGCTGTCGGCCCAGCCCCTGACCACGCCGGTCGGAGCGGACCCGCACCGACTCGATCAGGGACCGTTCGCTGCCGTGCCGACCCAGACCCGGGATGTAGGTGATCTGCAGGCAGCCGACCGTCTCGCCATTCTGCTCGGCCACGATGAGCTGGTTGCGCGGATCGGCGCTGATGTCCGCGAACGCCTTCTCGTACGCCTCGTCGACCTCGGTGAAGTCGCGGGCCTTCCCCAGGACGTCGTCGGCGAGAAGGGCGATGACGGCGGGCAGGTCGGCCCGGACCGCCTCCCGGTAGGTCACGTCGCTCATGCTGGTGATCCTGGCACAGCGAAACCCAACCCAACCAGTCAGCGGGCCGGGCAGCGCTGCCCTTCCGGTGGCACCGTCAGGTCGATCAGGTAGGCGTCGACAGCGTTGGTGATGCAGGAGGTCTGCGGATACGCGGTGTGGCCCTCGCCCTCCCAGGTGAGCACCCGGCCGACGCCCAGCATCGAGGCGAGCCGTGGGGTCTGCTCGTACGGCGTCGCCGGGTCGCCGGTGGTGCCGACCACCACGATCGGCGGCGCGCCGTTCGCCTTGCCCGTCGGGTACGGGTCGCGCCCGCCCGGCCACTCCACGCAGCTCAGCATGCCGACCGCCAACGCCGGCCCGAACAGTGGGTATTTCCCGCGCCACTCGGACTGCAACCGGCGGATCTGCTCCCGGCTCGGCTTCTCCGTCTCGTCGGCGCAGTTGATGGCCAGGTTGGCGTCGAACAGGTTCGAGTAGTGCCCGTCGTTCTCCCGGCCGGCGTACGCGTCGGCGAGCCGGAACACGTCCTTCGGGTCGCCCTCGGCGAGCTTGTCGATCGCCTGGGCCAGCTCCTGCCAGCCGGATTCGGTGTAGAGCGAGGAGATGACGGCGTAGAAGACCCAGCCGCTGGTGGCCTCCCGCCCGTCGGCGCCGCGTACCGGGGAGACCTTGGCCTTGTCGATGGCCGAGGTGACAGCGGCGCGGGCGTCCGGTGCGATCGGGCAGCGGCCGGCGTTCGCCGCGCACCAGCGGGTGAAGTTGGTGAAGGCCCGTTCGAAGCCGCGGGCCTGGCTCTCCGAGCCCTCGACCAGTCGCTGCTGCGGGTCGACAGCGCCGTCGAGCACCAGCGCCCGCACCCGCTGCGGGTAGAGCTGGGCGTACGTGGCACCGAGCAGGGTGCCGTACGAGTAGCCCAGGTAGGTGAGCTTGTCGTCGCCCACTGCGGCGCGTACCGCGTCCATGTCGCGGGCGGCCTGCTCGGTGCCGTACAGCGGCAACTGGTCGCCGTAGCGGTCGCCGCAGCCGCGCCCGATCCGCTGGCTCAGGCCGACGAAGCCGTCGAATGCCGACTGGCTCGCCGGATCCGGATCGAAACCGAAGCTGGCGTCCAGGTCGGCGTCGGAGATGCACTTCACCGGGCTGGACCGGGCGACCCCGCGCGGGTCGAAGCCGACGATGTCGAAGCGCTCGGTGATCGAGGCGGGCAGCCCGCCGAACTGGGGGCCGAAGGAGAGGTAGACGGCGGTGTCGACACCGGAACCACCCGGACCACCCGGGTTGATCACCAACGAGCCCACCCGGTCGCGCTGCTTGGTGGAGCGGGCGCGCAGCAGGGCGATCTCGAAGGTCTGCCCGGCGCCTGGGCCGGCGCTCGCCCCGCCGCCGGTGCCCCAGTCACGGGGCACCGCGATCCGGGTGCACTCGTAGCGCATGTTCGGTGCGCTCCGCCCGACCAGTTCGTCGGGCACCTCCGGGCAGGGCCGCCAGTTCGGTGCGCTGCCGGTCGGGGTGGCCGCGCCCTCCACCTCGGTGCGCGGCGCGAACGCCGGCAGCGTGCAACCCGCGGTGAGCAGCGCGGCGACGACGAAGGCGGCCAGAGTGCGACGGGCCCGGCGGCGGGACGCCATCCGAGGCTGGTCGGCGGTGCGGGTCACGTGGTCCTCCGGAATCGGGTCGACGGCCAGGCTACGCCGAGCCGGTGGCGGCTCGGTCCACGGTGGCCGTCGGGTCGCCGCGCAGCACCTGATCCACGTCGAAGCGGATCGGCCGGTCGAGTTGGTCGTAGCGGCAGGACCGGGGGTCGCGGTCCGGGCGCCACCGGACGAACTGCGCGGTGTGCCGGAACCGTTCACCCTCCATGGCGTCGTAGCCCACCTCGACCACCAGCTCGGGGCGCACCGGCTCCCACTCCAGGTTCTTCGTGCCGGTCCACCGGCTGACCCCACCCGGGATGCGTTGGCCACGCTCGTGGTCGCCGTGCACCCAGGGGTGCACACCGCCGGTGTCCCGATAGGGCGCCAGCTCGTCGAGCAACTCGGCGCGGCGGGCCATGCTGAACGACGCGCTCACGCCCACGTGGTGCAGCACCCCGGCGTCGTCGTACAGGCCGAGCAGCAGCGAGCCCACCACCGGGCCGGACTTGTGCCAGCGGAAGCCGGCCACCACAGCGTCAGCGGTGCGGGCGTGCTTGACCTTGAACATCAGTCGCTTGCCCGGCTCGTACGGCAGATCGGCCGGCTTGACGATCAGACCGTCCAGCCCGGCGCCCTCGAAGACGTCGAACCAGCGCCGCGCCGTGTCCGGGTCGGTGGTGACCTGGGTGACGTGCACCGGCGGGCGTACCCCGGCCAGCGCTTCGACCAGCCGCTCCCGGCGGCGCGGGTAGGGCTGGTCGAGCAGTGCCTCGTCACCGATCGCCAGCAGGTCGAACGCGACAAAGTCGGCCGGGGTGGTCTCGGCCAGCATCTTCACCCGGGACGCGGCCGGGTGGACCCGCTGGGCCAGCAGCTCGAAGTCGAGCCGGGGCTGGCCGCTCGGCCCGTCGCGCCGAATCACGATCAGCTCCCCGTCGACAGCGCACCGCTCCGGAAGCTGCCGGCGGGCCTGCTCGACCACCTCGGGGAAGTAGCGGGTCATCGACTTGCCGCCCCGGCTGGCCAACTCGACCTCGTCGCCGTCGCGGAACACGATGCACCGGAACCCGTCCCACTTGGGCTCGTAGGTCACCCCGGGCGTGGTGGGCAGCTTGGGAACGCTCTTGGCCAGCATCGGCTCGACCGGCGGGTTGATCGGCAGGTCCACGCCGACCAGTCAATCAGACGGTGCCGACAGTCGTGAGGCAGATCACCGTGGACGACGGGGCGGCGTGTCCGCCTACGCGTCGCTCGTCCCCACCGGGCGAATCGAATAACCCCAGCTCAGAGCTACTTTCGCGAGGTGTCCGAGTGGGTCTGTGACTGCTGCGGGCGGTGGCGGGTGAGCGTCGAGCTGATCCGGGGCCGCTACCGCTTCCGGCTGACCCGCCGCTACCCGCAACGGTTCGGCGGCGGCCGGAACGTGCTCGGCGAGGTCGGTTCGGTGCCCGAGTTGGAGGAGCTGTTGCGTCGGCGTACCCCGCTCACACTGGCCGACCTGCACGAGGCCGCCTGACCCGGGCGGCGGCGTGTGGCCGGGAACCTTCGGGTGCCGGGCCCAGGTGCCTCCACTGAGGAGGGACGGCGCTTGAAGGTCGGTGTCACACTGCTCCCGGCGGCCTCGTCTGCACCCGTGGTGGTGCCGAGCGGCGTCGCCGGGGAGGGGACGCCATGCGGTTCGAGGCCGATACCGAAGTCGCCGCGAAAGCCGAGCAGATCTGGGCGGTGCTGGTCGACGTGCCCCGCTGGCCCGAATGGACGGGCTCGGTGACCCGGGCCGAGCGGGGGGAGTCGGGTCCGCTGACCGTCGGCGCGACAGCACGACTGACCCAGCCGAAGCTGCGGCCGGCGCTCTGGCAGGTCACCGAGCTGACCGAGGAGCGGGAGTTCGTCTGGGTCTCCGCCGCGCCGGGTGTGCGGACCACTGGGGAGCACCGGCTGCTGCCGCTGCCCGACGGTCGTACCCGCGTCGAGCTGGTCATCGACCAGTCCGGCCCGCTGGCCGGCCTGATCGGCTGGCTCTACGGCGGGCTGTTCCGCCGCTACGTGCGGATGGAGGCCGACGGGCTCAGGCGTCGCTGCGAGCGGAGCTGACGGCCGGCTTCTCCAGCACTGCCAACGAGATGCCGTTCGGGTCCGGGCGGTGCGCCACGATCCGGTAGCCGTGCCGCTGGTACAACCGCAGGTTGCGCCCGCTGTCCGCCCCGGTGAACAGGGTGAAGCGGGCCGCCCGGCCGGCGCAGACCCGCTCGATGGCGGTGAGCAGTTGCGCCCCGACACCCCGCCCCTGCTGGTCCGGAGCGACCGACAGACGGCCGACGTGCGCGGTGTCCCCGTCCAGGTGGGCCCGCACCGAGCCGACCAGCCGGTGACCCAACCGGGCGGCGAGCACGGTGCTCGGACCGGTCAGCACCGTCACGACCTCGTCCAACGTCTCGGTCAGCGGAGGCAGGAACGGATCGTTGTAGTGCTGCGCCTCGCTCAGGTACGCGGCACGCTGCACCGTGAGGATCTCGCCGGCGTCCACGACACCGGCCGGAACGATGCTCGCCTCGGCGTTCATCCGGGCAGCACACCACAGCGGCCGTTGTCATCGACGGGCGGCCCGACCGCGCCGGCCGTACCCTGACCCGTGTCCGGTCGAGGTCGAGGGGGCAACGGTGGCCGAGCTGACGTACCCGGAGGTGGGGTCGACCCGGCACGGGCCGCTGCCCGGCGGGTACCACCACCTGCGCCACCGGTATCCGTTGCCCGGCGGCTCCTTCGAGACCGCCGCCGACGCGGTGCTGAGCTGGCGGCTGCACCGCGCCGCTGGCGTCCGGATTCGCACCGACGCGCCGCGAGCCACCACCGGTGTGCTGGTGACCTCCGGCCTCGGCGTCGGTCCGGCCCGCCTCTGGGGGCCCTGCCAGGTGGTCTGGAGCGAGGACTCGCCCACGCTCGCCGGTTTCGGCTACGGCACCCTGCCCGGGCACCCGGAGCGGGGCGAGGAGGCGTTCGAGGTCGTCCGCGACGACACCGGCGCGGTCTGGTTCGAGGTCCGTGCGTTCAGCCTGCCGGACCGCTGGTTCACCCGCGCCGGAGGCCCGGCGGTACGGGCCGTGCAGCACGCGTACGCCTGGTGGCTCGGCCGTACCCTGCGTCGGCTCTGCGCGGGTCGCTGAAACACCTGGCGCTGGAGCGACTCAGAACCTGGCGAACGAGCGGATCGGGGCGCGCGGGCCGTACTTCGGCGCCCGGATGCCGGCCGCCTCCAGCAGCAGACAGACCCGGCCCCGGTGACCTCGGAACGGCTCCAGCAGGGCCATCATCCGGGCATCGTCGCCCCTCGGTTCGCCAGCGAGCGCCCAGGCCACCGTGTTCGGGATGTGGTAGTCGCCGACGCTGACCGCGTCCGGGTCGCCGTACGCGATCCGGACCACCTCGGCGGCCGTCCACGGCCCGATGCCGGGGATCGCGGTCAGCCGGCGGGTGGCGTCGGTGGCGTCGGTGCTGCGCTCCAGACGGTCGGCGAGCGCGGCGGCGCGACGGAGCGTGTCGGCGCGCCGCTGCTCCACCCCGAACGGGTGGAACACCCAGTACGGGGCCGCGGCCACGGTGGCTGCCGCGGGCGGCAGGAGCAGCGGCTGCAACGGGCCGGGAGCCGGCTCCCGGAAGTGCCGCACCATCGCCGCGTACGCCCGGTAGGCCTCCTTGCCGGTGACCTTCTGCTCGAAGACCGCGCGTAGCAGTCGGGGGAACACCTCCCCGGTCGCGGGCATCCGCAGGCCCCGGTGCTCCCGGGCCAGCCGGGCGACCAACGGGTGCGCCGCTGCCAGCTCGGTGAAGCCGGTCAGGTCGTCGCGCAGCCCCGCGATCGCGTCGGCGCGGGCGAGGACGTGCTCGGCGCCCGGCCCGTACCCCTCCGCGAGCAACTCGCCGCCAGCCGGTCGCAGCGCGAGCGTGGCCGGACCGTCCGGGGTGCGGGTGGCCCACCAGAAGGTGCCGGCCGCCACCCGGGCGCACGGATCGTACGGGCTGAAGGTGAGCGCGCGGACCGAGGCGGTCAGCCGGTAGCCGACCGGTGGGCGCAGCACCCTGGTCGCGGCGGGTTCGGTCTCGGTCACCCCGCTACTCTGCCAGGTCACGGTGGGGGTTGACGACCGCCGTACCGGTCCGGCCCGGGAACCCGCCCCGGACACGACGGTGGCCGGCCGCGCCCTCCCCGGCGACGACCGACCACCGTGCCCTCGTGGGCGACCAGGCTCAGTACGAGTAGCCCGCGCCCCCGGCGTCGTTCGAGCCGCTGTCCGCCGGCGGTGCGACCGCCTTGGGCGTGCCCTTGGGCAGGCAGCTCAGGTTCTTCTTGCCGTCCGGCTGGACCACGAACCAGGTGCCACCGACAGCCTGGCCCTTCCACTGGCCGGGCTTCTTGTCACCGATATAGCGGTAGACCGGCCAGCCGCCGACGGTGAGCTGCCGGGTGCCGTCCTGCCGGGTCACGCTGCTGACCTTGTCGTCCGAGACGCCGGTGAGTTCCGGGTTGCCGTCGGTCAGTGCCGGGGGCCACACCTCGGCGCACTTGTCGACGCAGTTCGACGACGGCGGGTCGGCGGTGTCCTTGTCGAAGCGGTACAGGATCCAGCCGTCCTGGTCGGTGACCACCTTGCCCATCCGGGCGACACTCTTACCGACCAACTTCTCGGTCAGGTCGACGTCCGCGGGCGGGGCGTCGGCGGCGGGCGCCTCCGCGGAAGCCGAGGCCTCAGGTTCAACCGTCGCGGTGGGCTCGGCCGCGGCGACGGCGACCGGCTCGGCCGCGCTCGAGTTCGCCCCGTCGTAACCCGCGGGAGCGCAGGCCGTTAGTGCGACCATCGCGCTCGCGACGATGACGGTCCGCTTCATCTGTGCCACGTGCCCTCCTCATTCTTGACAGTTCACCCATAGGTACGGCGGGCAGGCTGTCAAGGTTGAAGTAGTAACAGTGGTCAATTTCACGTAATCCGATTGAACCGTTTCCCGCCGCCATGCGTACGCCCCCGCGAGGGACCCTTCACGCAACGACAGATCGGCGCCGGTCATTGTGGCAATGACCGGCGCCGATGCGGTAGGCGCGCTTACATGGGTACGGTGACCAGCGGACTCGCCACGCCGTTGGCATCCACCGACTGCACCTGGAGCTGCTTGATGTCAGGCGGCAGAGCCGACGTCGTGGCGCTCAGTTCGAGACCCTGCGGCCGGGTGTTGGTGCCATACCCGCCCTCCGGCACCGACCAGGTGGAGATGACCTCGGTGGTGGCGTTCTTGCGTACCACCACCAGTCGGCAGATGCGTGGGCCGGGCAGCTTCCGCAGGCTGAAATTGATCCGGGTGCCGTAGTCCTTCGTCACCAGGAACATCGTGGTCTGCACACCGGTGGTCGGGTCGGTCGCCTCGACCTGATCGCCCTCCACCTCGGTGCCGCCCACACCCGGGCCGCTCGGCGCGGCCGTCGGCACGCTCGTCGTCGGGTCGTTCGGCGCGCTCGGCGTCGACTCGGCGAGCACCCCCGGCGGTTGCTCGTTCCCGGTCACGCTGACGAAGCCGTACCCGGTCAGACCGCCGAAGACCACGATCGCGGCGGCCGTAGCGAGCATGTGACGAAACCGGGTACGCCGCCGGTCGGCCCGGACGGCGCCGAGCGTCCGGTCCAGCAGAGCCGGGTCGGTCGCCGTCTGCTCCAGCGCCATCATCGTCTCGCCGTCGATGTCGGAGAGCAGCCCGACCACCGGCACCATCGTCTCCAACTCGGCCGCGCACGCCCAGCAGGTGGCGAGATGCTCCTCGAACCGCTCAGTGTCCTGCTCATCGAGCACACCGAGCGCGTACGCCGCGACGTCCATATGGTCCGGCCGGCTCATTCTGTCACCCCCCGCTCCTGCAGAGCCGTGCGCAGCGCGCGCAGCGCGTAGTAGACCCTCGACTTGGCGGTGCCGAGCGGCAGACCCAACTCCTCGGCGGCCTCCGGCACCGTCCGCCCCCGGAAGTACGTCGAGATCAGGATCTCCCGGTGCGACTGACTGAGCGTACGCAGCGCGTCCGCCACAGTCATGGTCCGCAGCACCCGGTCGGTGCTGTCCGCCTCGGCGAACGCGGTGAGGTCCCGGTCGTACGTCTCCGGCGGCCGGGCCTCCTGGCTGCGGTGCTCGTCGATGGCGATGCGGCGGGCCACAGTGACCAACCACGGCCGAAGCGAACCCTGCCCCTGGGTGCCCAGGCGGTGCGCGTTGCGCCAGGCCCGCAGCAGCGTCTCCTGGACGATGTCCTCCGCGCGCTGCCGGTCCCCCCCGGTCAGGCGCATGACGAACATCAGCAACGGGCCGGCATGCTCGGCGTAGAGCTGACGGATCAACTGGTCGGAGTGGCTGGCCTCGGTTGTCGTCGCCTGATGGCGTCCGGGCGCCGGTCGCGGCGTCACCGGACCATTCTGGCGAGGCGTCGCCCGCGCGTCGACCCCCCGGGCAGACGAGGTTGACCGTGACGAGGGTCGCGCCGACAACCAGTCAGCGCGTACCGCGTCGCCATGCCAACCGGCCGCCACCGCGTGCATGCAGACCTCCGGGATGTCCGTGACCAACGCCGGCCCACGAGGTGGGCCGCCCGGTGGTACGCAGCGCCGGCCCCAGCGGATCAACAAACGACGGAAAAACTTCCCCACCGATATGGAGTGGACGGTCAGCGGCGCACCGAGAACAGCCCCGGCGGTGGCGGATCGGAGCCGGTCGCGTCGGCGTCCCGCACCACCTGCGCGCCACCGACGAAGCGGTCCAGGTCGTCGCCGGCCACCACCCGACCGGGGAACCAGTCACCGGCGGCGCGTCTGGTCAGCTCCGGCACCGGCGGTGCGGACCGCCCGGCGACCAGCACCAGATTGCCGTACCGGCGCCCCCGCAGCACCGCCGCGTCCCCGACCAGACAGGCCTGCGGCAGCACCGAACGGACCGTGGCGACCTGCCCACGGGCGTGCCGCAGCGGCGGGCCGTCGGCCAGGTTCGCCAGATACCAACCCGCGGGGCGCAGCACCCGGGCCACCTCCGCCGCGTACTCCACCGACGTGAGATGAGCCGGGGTACGGGCACCGGCGAACACGTCGGCGACCACCACGTCGTAGCTGGCGTCGCGGGTGGAGGTCAACACCGCCCGCGCGTCCTCCACCCGCACCCGCAGCCGGGTGTCCGACGGCCACGGCAACGCCCGACGGACCAGCTCCACCAACGCACCGTCCACCTCGGACACCCGCTGGGTAGACCCGGGACGGGTTGCGGAGACGTACCGGGGAAGGGTCAGGGCCCCACCGCCCAGATGCAGCACCCGCAGCGGCGCACCGGCAGGTGCGATCAGATCCACTGCCGCGGCCAACCGCCGCACGTACTCGAACTCCAGGTGGGTGGGATCGGTCAGGTCGACGTGCGACTGCGGCGCGCCGTCGAGCAGCAGCGTCCACGAGCCGGCACGATCCGGATCCGGCACCAACTCCGCCAGCCCGGTGTCCACCTGCTCGACCACCCGGTCACCAGCCCGTTTACGCCCCACCGGAACCAGTCTCCGCGCTCATCGGGCGGCCCGGGCCGCGGCGGTCAACGCGCGGTGCAGCAGCCGGGAATCGCCGAGCAGGGCCCGCAGTCGACGCTCCAGACCGGCGATCGGGATCAGGTTCTGCGGGGCCCGCGGATCCTTGTACGGGGTGGAAGCGAAGCGCGGCAGGGTCGCCAGCGACAGGTCGGCCAGCTCGATCGCCGCCTCGACGGGCAGGTCGGCGGAGCACTCCACCCGGACGATGCCCGCCCACGGCGCGCCGATCGCCACCGGCAGCCGCAAATACCACGACCAACCGCCCCAGGCGGTGCCGAGCCGGAACACCGGGGAGCGCTCACCCGACGCCATGCCCGTCACCACCGCGGTCAGCCGGGCATCCAGGTACTGACTGTGCTGCGTCTTGATGTAGCCCAGGGTGCGCGGCAACTGCCGGCGACTACGCAACGGGCCGTCCACCACCAACAGGTCACCGTCGACCCGGGCGGCGTCGGACACCGCCACCTCCAACGCGGTCAGCGGGCCCTGCACGGCCGCCGGCAGCTTCGCCAGCTCACCGGTGCCACCCACCCTGTGCACCGGGTAACGGATCGCACCCGCCACCACGTCCTGCGCCGAGGGGCTCGCGGTGAACAGGCCCCGACCAACCCGGGTGCCCGCCAACTGCGCCGCACCCCGACCCAGGTCACACCGGACCACCCCGGCCGCATACGAGGCGGCCAACCCGGGGAACGACACGCCGTCGGTCTCCGCCGTCCAGATGCTCGCGTCGATGCGGCGAACCCCGTCGACGAGCAACACCACGTCGGGCGCCCGCACCCCGGGGCGTACCCCGATCGCCCGCCAGTCCACGGCGGGCAGCTCCACGTCCGCGTCGACCTGGGCGCTGCTCGGCGCGGCCGGCCCGGCGGCGGACGCCTCGAACGACGCCCCGTACGCCGGATCCCACGAATCGACGAAGAACGCGGCGTCACTCACCGGCCCGTCCGCTCCACGCGCGCTGACCGGGCATCCTTGCGCACCTCGAAGCGGACCGGGATCCGCTCGGCCAACGCCGGCACGTGGGTGACCACCCCGACCATCCGATCGCCCCGGGCCGCCAGGTTCTCCAGGGTCGCCGCCACCGTGTCCAGGGTGGCGGCGTCGAGCGTGCCGAAACCCTCGTCCAGGACTATCGACTCCAGGCTGGCCGCAGTGGTGGACATCCCGGCCAACTGCTCGGAGAGCGCCAACGCCAGCGCCAGCGACGCCTGGAACGTCTCACCCCCGGAGAGGGTGCGCACGCCGCGACGCAGCCCCGCGTCATGGTGGTCCACCACCACGAACTCACCCTTGTCGTGCACCAGCTCGTACTGCCCGGAGGACAGCTCGCGCAGGATCCCCGACGCGCCGTCGACCAGCAGGTCCAACGCCTCCGCCAGCAACCACCGCTCGAAGTTGTTGGCCCGCAGGTGCCCGGCGAGCGCGCGCGCCACCTGCGCCTCCCGCTCGTGCCCCGCCCGCTGCTCGCGCAACGTCCCGGCCTGCTCGCGACGCTCGTGCAGCCGCCGTCGGTCGGCGTCGGCCCGCTCCACCGCCACCGTCGCCGCGTGCACCGGGTCGTCCCCGACCGGCACGTCGGCGGCGGCGAAGATGCCAGCGATCTCCCGCTGCACCCCGTCGGCCACCGACTCGGCCTCCGCCACGGCGGCGGCCCGACCGGCCCGCTCGACGCGGCGGCGGTCCGCCTCGGTGGTCGCCCACTCGGTCAGCGTCGCCCACGCGGCAGCCACGTCGTCCCGATCGGTCGCCGGTGGGCCGAACCGGGCCAACCCGTCACGGGCGGTGTCAAAGGCCCGCCACGCCGAGCGCAGCCGCTCCTCGGCGGCGTCCACAGCGGCCCGAGCCTGCCGAGCGGTCTCGCGACCGGCCCGAACCGCGGTCGCCGCCTCCTCCAGCGCACGCCGCAACCGGGCGTGCTCGGCCAACTCCCGGCGCAGCACGGCCGGCTCAGCCGCGCCGGAGAGCTGCCCGTCCAGCTCGGCCAACCGGGCCTCCGTCTGCTCCTGCCGGGCTCGCGCCTGCACCAGCAGCCGCTCCAGCTCCCGCGCCGCCGTGTCCCGCTCCTGCACCGTCGCCTGCGCGGCCTTGGTAGCGGCCCGCGCGGCCTTGCCCGCCGCCGTCGCGGCCGCCACCGCCGAATCGGCCGGCACCGCCGGCACCTCGGCCACCGGCTGCTCGCACACCGGGCACGCCGCGCCGGCATGCAGGTGGACCCGCAGGCTCACCGCCAGGTCGGTGGCCTTCGCCTCCTCGTGCGCCCGGAAGGCCGCCTCCAGCTCGGCGTCGGCCCGCTCGGCGACCACCCGTGCGGCGGCCAGCGCCGCCACCGAGGCGGCGTGCTCGTCATTCGCCGCGCGCACCGTCGCCCGGACCGTTTCCGCCTCGCCGGACAGCCGATCCCGATCGTCGTACGCCCGCAGTTGCAGTCGCAGCGCGCTCTCGTCACCGGCGGCGGCCAGCTCGCCGCGCAGCTTGTCCTCCCGCTCCTCGGCCAGCGACACCCCGGTCGCCGCCGCCTCGGCGTCGGCCCGTGCCGCGGCGACCGCGCGAGCGACGGCGGCCACCCCGGCCGGCGCGCGCACCCCGGCCAGCACTGTCAACTCGTCGTCCAGTGCGGTCAGCGCCGCCGCGGCCTCCCCGGCGGTGACCCGGGCCGCCGCCAGCTCCGGCACCGCCTCGGCCACCGCGGCCGCCAGCTCGGCCATCCGCTCCACCCGGGCGTCGGCCTCGGCCAACGCCTCGTCGTCCACGCCGGTCAACCCGGCGAGCACCTGGTCGACCGCCTCCAGCCGGGCCTCCGCCTGCGCGGCGCGCGCCGTCGCCTTCTTCTGCACGTCCTCGTAGACGCCCAGGCCCAGCAGGTTGACCAGGATCTGTTGCCGGGTCGCCGGCTTGGCGTGCAGGAAGTCGGCGAACTGCCCCTGCGGCAGCACCACACAGCTGGTGAACTGCTCGTACGGCAGCCCGACCGCCTCCAGCACCGCCTGCTCCATCTCGGCAGGGGTGCCGGCCACCACCTCACCGAGGTCGTCCGGGCTCAACCCGGTGTCGAGTTTGGTCACGTCGAAGCCGGCCGGCATCAGCTGCAACCCGGCGTTCGCGGTCTTCACGTTGCCCCGGCCGTCCCGGCGGACCACCCGGGTCGCCACGTACCGGGCGCCGCCGGACTCGAAGACCAGGCGGACCCGCGCCTCGGTCGCCGACGGCGCGAGCGCGTTCGCCAACCCTCGGGCACCACCCCAGCGGGGCACCATGCCGTAGAGGGCGAAGCAGATCGCGTCCAGCACTGTCGACTTGCCCGAACCGGTCGGGCCGATCAGCGCGAAGAAGTCGGCGTCGGTGAAGTCGACTGTGGTCTCGTCTCGGAAGACAGTGAACCCGGCCATGTCCAACCGCATCGGACGCATCAGTGCTCGACCTCCTCGAAAAGCTCGTCGAAGAGCTCCCGGACACCCTCGTCGGCGTGGCCCCGGCTGTCCAGGTAGTCGGCGAACAACTCCCGGGGCGAACGCCCCGACCGCTGGGCGATGCGCGCCCCGCTGCCCGGCGCGGCCAACAGCTCCGGGTCGATCCGGATCTCCAGAGCCCGGGGGAGCAGCTCCTGGACCTCCTCGCGCAGGCCGGCGCGGGGCTGCTCCCGCACGTACACCCGCAGCCACGCGTCCGGCGCCTCGATCTCGGCGAGCTGGGCCAGGGTGCCCCGCACCGTCCGCAGCGCGCTCGCCGCCGTCACCGGCACCTCCCGCACCCGGGCTGCGGTGCTGGCCGTCACCTCGACAATCGTCACCGAGGGGATGTTCTCCTGCTCACCGAAGTCCACAGCGAGCGGACTGCCGCTGTACCGCACCGGGCAGGGGCCCGCGACCCGCTGCGCCCGGTGCAGGTGACCCAGCGCCACGTAGTGCGCGGTGGCCGGAAAGACGGTGGCCGGAACGGCGTAGCCCAACACCGTGTGCGCGTCGCGCTCGCCACCACCGGCGGCCGCGCCGGTCACCGTCAGATGCGCGGTGACCAGGTGCACCCGGTCCGGTTCGGTGAATCCCTCGGTCAGTCGCCCCAGCACCCGGCCCAGGTGGTCGGCGTACGTCTGATTGGTCTCCGCGGCGGTCAGCTCGTACATCTCCAACGCGCGCACCGCGTACCGCTGGGACAGGAACGGCAACGCGGCCAGCCGCCACCGCTCGCCACCTGCTGTGGTGCCGTCGATGACGTGCTCGTCCGGGTTTTCCCGCACCCCGCCGCGCAGCGTGATGCCGGCGGCATCGGCCCAGGGGCGTAGCGCGTCCAGCGCCGGGCCGTTGTCGTGGTTGCCGCCGATCGCCACGACGTCCGCGCCGGTCCGCCGCAACGCCGTCAACGCCCTGGTGACCAGGCGGGTCGCCTCCGAGCTGGGCGCCGCGGTGTCGTAGAGGTCACCTGCGACGATCACCAGATCCGGCTGTTCGGCACGGGCGATCTCGATCACCCCGGCCAGCACGGCCTTGTGCTCGTCGGCCCGGGACTGCCCCTTGAGCACCTTTCCCACGTGCCAGTCGGAGGTGTGCAGGATCTTCATGGCTGTGCCGGCCCCTAGCTAGAACGGGATGTCGTCGTCGGTGCCGCCGCCGGAGCCCACCACGGCGAACGGGTCGGCGGACTGGGTGATCGAGCGCAGCGTCTCCGATGGTGCCCGGCCCGCCTCGGAGACCCGGGTGGCCCAGGCCGGGAACGGGAACTCCAGGCAGAGCGGCACCGGGATGTCCGGCTGGTTGACGAACATGGTCCCCGGCTTGGCCAGCAACGCCCGCTGGCGCTGCGCGGGCGGCAGGAAGCCGTACTCCGGGCGGGACGCCTCCGCCGGGTCGAGCCGGCCGACCACCCGGATCGCCGAGTTGGTGACGATCCGCCGCTCCACCTCACTCGCCGTCTGCTGCGCGCCGATCAGGATCACCCCGAGCGAGCGGCCCCGCTCGGCGATGTCCAGCAGGACCTCCTTGATCGGCGAGGAGCCCTCCCGGGGGGCGTACTTGTTGAGCTCGTCGAGGACGACGAAGAGCAGCGGCTTGGCGGTGCCGGACTTCTCCTTGCGCTCGAACTCGCTCTTGAGCGTCACACCGACCACGAACCGCTGCGCGCGGTCGGGAAGGTTGTGCAGGTCGACCACAGTGACCTGGGCCGACTCGCTCGTGTTGATCGAGTGGGGGCGGCGGGTGGCGAGGTCGCCGCGGATCAGCCGGGCCAGGTCCTTCTTACTGCCGATCAACCGCCGGGCGAACGCGTTGACGGTGCCCAGCCCGACCGCGCTACCCGCCCAGTCGGAGCGGGTCTCGTCGTCGTTGAGCTGATCGACGATGTGGTCGACCAGATCGCCGTAGGAGCCGAGCCGGACCCCGTCGATGCTCACCCCGCCGTCGGCGGGCTGGGCGTAGCGGGCCAGGTGCGCGGCCACCGAGTGGACCACCATCGTGTACTGCTGGCGCTCGTCGTCGGCGTCGGCGAACACGTACGGCAGCAGGCGGTCGGAGCAGAACTCGGCGAGGGTCCAGTAGAACGAGTCCACCCCGGTGAGCCGGCTGCTCACATCCGGCGTGCCGGCCGCGTCACCGACCCGGGGCGGGGCGTACACCCGCACGTCGGGGAACGCGCCGGCGCTCAACCCGAGCTTCGCGTACGCCGCGCGGGTCGGCTCGTCGAGGCGGGTGTTGGGGTGGTCGAGGAAGAGCAGGTCCTCACCCTTGACGTTGAAGATCAGCGCCTTGGCGTTCACCGCGTCGCCACCCAGCACGCCGGAGCGGAAGACCGAGTAGAGCAGGAAGGTGGCGAAGCTGGTCTTGGTGGCCACCCCGGAGATGCCGGAGATGGAGACGTGCGCGCCCCGGCTGCCGTCGAGGAAGTCGGCATTGAGGTAGACCGGGACCCCGTCGCGACCCATGCCCATCGGGATGCGCCGCTCCATCCGGTCGAAGTGCAGTGCGCGGGCCCGGGCGTCCCCCTCGGCCCGGTGCACCACGGCGCCCGGGGTCGGCGGCACGTACAGCTCCGGATCGACCCGGGTGGTGGTGACCTCGGCCGCCTCCTGCACCTGCGCGGGCAGCGTGCCGTCGGCGATGGCGAACACGTCGGACTCGAACTGGGCGCCCTCGTGCCGAGCGCGGACCTGGGTGACCACCCCGGCGATCGTCACCGGCTCCCGGTCCGGCAGCTCCCGTCGGGTGACCACCACGTCGTCGAGCTGGAGGTAGCTGCCGGGCGCGACTGCCGTCCAGAACTGCAACGGGGTGGCATCGGCGGTGCCCAGCACCCGCCCGACGACTTCGCCCGGGCTGTCGAGCTCGGCGTCGGTCATCGGGTCGCTCGGGTCGCTCGGGCATCACTGTCGGCGCGCATGCAGTGCATCCTGCCCGAGGAGTACGACAGGTCGCCACGCGACGCGGCGGACGACACCATGCGCCGTCACACTCATGACGCTCGGTGCTCGACCGAGCGCACCAGGTGGGCGGGAGTCGTGTACGTGTACCCGCGCGAGGTCCGGACTCAACTCGCGGGGCGCCGGTCGCGTTACCTGGGCATGGAGCACGCATGAATGACGACTTCGGCGCTTTCGTCGCGACGAGCGGCCCGCGACTGCTCCGCTTCGCCGTACTGATCACCGGGCAGCGGGCGGACGCCGAGGACCTGCTGCAGGAGGTGCTGGAGCAGGCGTACCCGCGCTGGCACGTGGTCCGGCAACGGCAGCCGGAGGCTTACCTGCGTCGCGCGATGACCAACCGGCTGGTCAGCCGGTGGCGCTCGCCGTGGAACCGACGTCGGGTCGCCGGTCTTCCGGACGCGACGCCGCAGCAGGATGAGATGACCCGTGTCGACGACCGGGAGCTGCTGCTGGAGGCACTGCGGGAGCTTCCACCGCGGATGCGGGCGGTGGTGGTGGTCCGGTACTGGCTTGGTTTCTCCGAGGCGGAGGCAGCCGCCGAACTGGACTGTTCGGTGGGCTCGGTGAAGAGCCAGGCTTCCCGTGGTCTGCACCGTCTGCGGGCCCGACTGGAAGCCGCCGGTGTCACTCCACTCGATCTCGACCTCGCGGAGGAGAACCATGCGTGACCACGAGGTGGCCGGCCTGCTCGACCATGCTGTCGCAACCGTGGAACTGCCGCCCGACTTCGCCCGCCGGGTCATCACCGGTGGCCGGGCGCGGCGTCGCCGACGTCTGCTGCTGTCGGGCGGCACGGCCGCGGTGGCGGTCGCCGTGGGGGTGCTGCTGGGTTCGCAGCTGGGGCCGGTCGGTCGCGGTGACGGCGAGGCCGGCGGCATCGGGCCGAGCGCGGTTGTCGACGTCCCGGCCGGGATCGTCGATCCTGACGGTCGACCCGTGACGCAGGCGCAGGTGGTCGCCGTCGGCCGTGTCGGGACGGAGACGCTCGTGCTTGTCGGACGGGAGCCACACGGCGCGGAGCGGGCCGCCGGGGGTCGGGCGGCGGAGGTCTGGACCGCCCCGGACGGGGGAGATCCGCGGCGGCTGAGCGACTACCTCTCGTACGACCTGGCCTGCGTCGACGGTGACGCGGCCTGTGCGGCGGTCCGAGCCACCGGCAGCGGGCTGGGTGTGGCCGTGGCGCGGCGCTCCGGTGGTCGGCTCTACGTGCTGGTCCAGGCGCCGCCGGGTCGTACCGTCGAGGTCGTCGCCGCAGGCGTGTCACACCCGGTCGGCCCGGCGCCGCGCGGCGCGGTGGCGGAGGTGGTCGCCGCCGAGCCGTACGACGAGGTGCAGGTCTGGGCGAGCACTGCGGACGGCCAGCGCTACCGGATCCCGTGGGCTCCGGGGGCGGTGCTCACGGACTGATCTCATCCGCGCCTCGCTGCGCGCCAACCGACCTACTGGCGGGCGTGGCGGAGCAGGAGGACGCCGTCCTCGGCGGCGAGCACGTGCCGCAACGGCAGATGCCGGGGCGGCGCGGTGTCGCCGGCGGTGATCCGGCCGGGGCCGGGCCCGGCCAGCAGCGGCGAGACGGTCAGGCACAGCTCGTCCACCAGGTCGGCGGCGGTCAGCGCGCCGAGCAGGTGCGGGCCGCCCTCGCAGAGCAGTTGGGTCAGCCCGCGTCCGTGCAGCTCGGCGAGGCCGGCGGCCAGGTCGACACGCCCGGTGCCGCAGCGCAGCACGTCGGCGACGTCGGTGAGCCCGGGCGGTGGGTCGGTGTCGGCGTGGGTGAGCACGATCGGGCGGGTCGGCGCGTCGGCGAAGGCGGCCTGCGCCGGGTCGAGGTCGAGGGAGCCGGAGACGACCACCAGTGTCGGGTACTCGGCGAGCCCGTTGGCCCGACGCCAGGCGCGGCGGGTCTCGTTCAGGCGGACCGCCCGGTACCCCTCGTGGCGGAACGTGCCGGCGGCCACCACCAGGGCGTCGCAGGTCATCCGCAGCAGGCCGAACACCCGTTTGTCAGGCTCGCCGGAGAGCCCCGCGGAGTAGCCGTCCACGCTGACCGCGCCGTCCAGGCTGGTCACGAAGTTCACCCGCAGCCGGGGTTGGTCGGCGCGACCGTAGAGGGCGGTCAGTTCGGTGTCGTCGAGGGGCTGCGTCGACGGCTCGGGCCAGAGCCGTCGGATCGGAATTCCGACGGTCATTCGCCGGCCGGACCGGTGACCGGAGGGGTGGGTTCGGCGGTACGGTGCTGGCAGTCGCACCAGTTCCGGCCCGGGCAGTCGTCGTGTCGCCGGGCCCGGCACGCTCGGCAGATCATGCTCGCAGCCTAAGCCGCGGGAGGACAGGACAGCATGTCGCGTCAGATCTTCCAGCTGAAGATGTCCCTCGGCGGGACCCGGCCGCCGGTGTGGCGCCGTGTGCTCGTGCCGGCCGGCTACACGCTGGACCGGCTGCACCGGGTGGTGCAGCACGCGATGGGTTGGCGGGACTGCCACCTGCACTCGTTCGAGATCGACGCGGTGCAGTACGGCGAGCCGGACCCGGACGGGGAGTTGGCGTCGCACGACGAGCTGGACGTGCGGCTCGACGCGGTGCTCGGCAAGGGCAGCCGGTTCTCCTACACGTACGACTTCGGTGACTGGTGGGAGCACGACCTGGTCGTGGAGGACGCGTTGACAGCCGACCCCGACGAGCGGTACCCGGTCTGCCTGGCCGGCGAGCGGGCCTGCCCGCCGGAGGGTGTCGGCGGGCCGTTGGGCTACCAGGCGCTCCTGGAAGCCCTGGACGACCAGAGTCCCACTGCCGACCTCGTCAGCTCCCGCCACGCGGTGCTGCGCGACTGGGCGGGTCCGGCCTTCGACCCGTCCGGCTTCGACCCGGAACGGGCGACCACCCTCCTGCGCCGCTTCTGCTGAACCGCTCCAGCTTCTGCTGAGACCCGCTTTGGGTGGTGCCGCTGGGGTGGCTGTTGCGGGAGTGATCAGCGGTAACGATCTGGGAACGCTCCCATCGCCCTATTGACACTCCCGTTACCCGCCGGCAATCTCATGGGAGCGCTCCCGGAGGTGGCATGGGTCACTCACGCATCCCCGGCCTGGCGCGATGAGACACCCCCCACCACACACATCAGCCTCACCACCGGAAAGAGGGGTCAGCGCATGAGTGTCACCACGCGGCGTACCCGCCTGGCGGTCGCTGCCCTGGCTGCGGTCACCGCAATCAGCGGTCTCGCGGCCTGCGGCAAGGACGACGACAAGCCGGCGGCCGGCGAGAAGCCGGCCAAGCTGGTCGTCGACACGTTCGGCGAGATGGGCTACGACGAGCTCGTCAAGCAGTACGAGAAGGACACCGGCATCAAGGTCGAGCTGCGCAAGACCGCACAGCTCGGTGAGTACCGGCCGAAGCTGGTCCGCTACCTGGCCACCGGCAAGGGCGCGGCGGACGTCACCGCGCTGGAAGAGGGCATCCTCAACGAGTTCAAGCCCAACGCGCGCAACTGGGCCGACCTCAGCCCGCTGGTCCCCGACCACTCGAAGGAATACCTGCCCTGGAAGTGGGAGCTGGGCAAGGCGCCGGACGGTCGGCTGATCGGCCTGCCGACCGACGTCGGCAGCCTCGCCGTCTGCTACCGCAAGGACCTGTTCCAGGCTGCCGGTCTGCCCGCCGAGCGCGACCAGGTGTCGGCGCTCTGGCCGGACTGGAAGGGCTTCCACGACGCCGGCCTGAAGTACAAGCAGGGCAGCGGCGGCAAGGCGTTCATCGACTCGATCACCGCCGTCTCCAACGGCGTGCTCTTCCAGGGCAACGGTGACCTGTTCTACGACAAGGAAGACAACGTCATCGCGGACACCAGCCCCGCGGTGAAGAACGCCTGGGACACCGCCACCTCGATGGCGGACATCTCCGCCAAGGCGTCCACCTGGTCGCCGGAGTGGTCGGGTGGCTTCAAGCAGGGCACCTTCGCGGCTACCTTCTGCCCGTCCTGGATGCTCGGCATCGTGTCGGACAACTCCGGTCCGGCCAACAAGGGCAAGTGGGACGTCGCGTCCGTGCCTGGTGGCGGCGGTAACTGGGGCGGCTCGTGGCTCGCCGTTCCGGCGCAGAGCAAGTACCCGAAGGAGGCGGCGAAGCTCGCCGAGTACCTGACCAACGCCAAGAGCCAGGTGGAGGCCTTCAAGCTCAAGGGCCCGCTGCCCACCAACCTGGAGGCGCTGAAGAACGAGGCGTTCCTCAGCTACACCAACGAGTACTTCAGCAACGCGCCGACCGGCAAGATCTTCGGGGAGAGCGTCGCCAAGATCCAGCCGATCCACCTGGGCCCGAAGCACCAGGCGGTGAAGGAGAACGCGCTCGAGCCGGCCCTGCGGGCGTTCGAGAACGGGCAGGCCGACAAGGCCAAGGCCTGGGAGCAGTTCACGAAGGACGCAAAGACTCAGGGTGCCTTCTGAGTGATTCCCTGCCGGTGGCGTTCGGGGCTTCCCGGACGCCACCGGCCGGTCCCCTCCGCGTAGCGCCCTGCGCGAGGGCCCCCGGGCCTCGCCGGAAAAGGAAATTCGCATGAGCCTGTCGGCCACGACGGCACGGCCGTCGCCAGCAGCACCGCCTTCTCCCGACGTCTCTCGCCGACGTCGACGGGGAAGGTTACTCAACCGCCTCGATGTCAAGTACTCGCCGTACCTCTACATCGCCCCGTTCTTCGTGCTCTTCGGTGTATTCGGGCTGTATCCGATGCTGCGCACCGCCTGGATGTCGCTGCACGACTGGGACATGATCGGCGAGCACACGTTCATCGGCTTCGACAACTACACCCGGCTGGTGTCCGACGAGTACTTCTGGAACGCGCTGGTCAACACGTTCGGCATCTTCGCCCTGTCGACCATCCCCCAGTTGTTGCTCGCCCTCTTCCTGGCGAACCTGCTCAACCGGTCCCTACTGCGCGCCAAGACGTTCTTCCGGATGGCCATCTTCATGCCGAACGTGGTGTCGGTGGCCGCTGTCGCGATCGTCTTCGGAATGTTGTTCCAGCGGGAGTTCGGCCTGTTCAACTGGCTGCTCAGCTTCGTCGGTGTCGACCCTGTCGACTGGGACGGGCACCGGTGGAGTTCCTGGACGGCCATCTCCTCCATGGTCAACTGGCGGTGGACCGGGTACAACACCCTGATCCTGCTCGCCGGCATGCAGGCGATTCCGAAGGACCTCTACGAGGCTGCGGAGATCGACGGCGCCGGTCCGTGGCGGCAGTTCTGGCAGATCACCCTGCCCATGCTCAAGCCCACCTTCATCTTCGTGGTCATCCTGTCCACGATCGGCGGCATGCAGCTCTTCACCGAGCCCCTGCTGTTCGGCAACGGCAACATCATCGGCGGCAACCAGCGGGAGTTCCAGACGCTGGCCATGTACATGTACGAGATGGGCATCGTGAACCTGAACACCGCCGGCTACGGAGCTGCGGTCGCCTGGGCGATCTTCATGATCATCATCGTGGTGTCGCTGTTCAACTTCCTACTCGTCCGCCGCTCGGCGAAGTGAGGAGAGATCGATGATCTCGGCTTCCCAGCGCCTGTGGCGCACCAGCCCGTTGACCTACCTGGCGCTCGTCCTGGCGGCGCTGCTGTCGATCTACCCGTTCTACTACATGCTGGTGATCGGCACCCGCAGCCTGGACAACATCAACGACGTGCCGCCGCCGCTGACCCCCGGTGGCGCGTTCGGTGACAACTTCGGGCGGGTGCTCGACAACGACGCCGCCAACTTCCTCACCGGCATGATGAACTCGATCATCGTCTCCTCGGTGGTCACCGTCTCGGTGGTGCTCACCGGTTCGCTGGCCGGGTTCGCCTTCGCCAAGCTGAAGTTCCGCGGCAGCAACGCCCTCCTGCTGGCGATCATCGTCACCATGATGATCCCGACCCAGATGGGGCTCATCCCGCTCTGGGGCATGATGCAGGACCTGGGGTGGTACGACACCCTCTACGCGGTCACCGTGCCGTTCCTCGTCACCGCCTTCGGCGTGTTCATGATGCGGCAGTACGCCAGCCAGGCGATCTCCGACGAGCTGATCGAGGCCGGCCGCGTCGACGGCGCGAGCACGTTCCGGATCTACTGGAGCATCGTGCTGCCCGCGCTGCGCCCGGCCGCCGGCGTCCTCGGTCTGCTGACCTTCATGGAGACCTGGAACTCGTTCCTCTGGCCGTACGCCATCCTCACCCCGGAGAACCCGACCCTCCAGGTCTCGCTCTCCTTCCTCTCGTACGCCTACTACACCGACTACTCCCAGGTGTTCGCCGCCACGGCGATCGGCACCATCCCCCTGGTAATCGTCTTTCTCGTGTTTGGCCGCCAGATCATCGGCGGGATCATGGAAGGTGCCGTCAAGTCGTGAGCAACCCCGCCAGCCCACCCGCCGTCGACGTCCTCGACGAGCGTCCCGGGCTGACCTTTCCACCCGGATTCCTCTGGGGGGCCGCGACGGCGGCGTACCAGATCGAGGGAGCGGCGGCCGTGGACGGCCGTGCCCCGTCGATCTGGGACACCTTCAGCCACACCGAGGGTCGTGTCGTCTCCGGGCACACCGGGGACGTGGCGTGCGACCACTACCACCGCCTCGGCGACGACGTCGCGCTGATGGCCGAGCTGGGCCTGAAGTCGTACCGTTTCTCGGTCTCCTGGTCCCGGGTGCAGCCCACCGGCACCGGTGCGGCCAACCCTGCCGGCCTGGACTTCTACCGGCGACTGGTGGACGAGCTGTTGGCCAACGGCATCGAGCCGTGGCTCACCCTCTACCACTGGGACCTGCCGCAGCCGTTGGAAGACGCCGGCGGTTGGCCGGCGCGGGACACCGCGGCCCGCTTCGCCGACTACACCACACTGATGGCCGACGCGCTCGGTGACCGGGTGCGCTACTGGACCACCCTGAACGAGCCGTGGTGCTCAGCGTTCCTCGGCTACGGCTCCGGCGTGCACGCCCCCGGCCGCACCAACGGAGCGGACGCGGTGCGTGCCGGACACCACCTGATGCTCGGTCACGGCCTGGCCGTGCAGGCAATGCGGGCCGCCCGGCCGGCCGCCGAGGTGGGCGTGACAGTCAACCTCTACCCGGTCGACCCGGCCACTGACAGTCCCGCCGACGCCGACGCCGCCCGGCGTATCGACGGCTTGGCCAACCGGTTCTTCCTGGATCCGCTGTTGCGCGGGTCGTACCCGGAGGACCTGGTGGCCGACCTCAGCACTGTGACCGACTTCGAGCACGTGCGCGACGGTGACCTGGCGACCATCTCCACGCCACTGGACCTGGTCGGGGTCAACTACTACAGCAGGCACGTGGTCGCCGCGCCGGTCCAGGGCGAGGCGGCCGACCCGGCCCCCTCGTGCTGGCCGGGCAGCGAGGACGTCCGGTTCGTCACCCGTGGCGTTCCGGTCACCGACATGGGCTGGGAGATCGACGCCCCGGGTCTCACCGAGACGCTGCGCCGGGTGCACGGTTACACCGACCTGCCCCTGTACGTCACCGAAAACGGCTCCGCGTTCGTCGACTCGGTGGTCGACGGGCAGGTCGACGACGTCGATCGGCTGGCCTACTTCGACGCCCACCTGCGCGCCGCCCACGAGGCGATCGACGCCGGAGTGCCTCTGCGGGGATACTTTGCCTGGTCGCTGATGGATAATTTCGAATGGGCCTGGGGTTACACCAAGCGGTTCGGCATGATCCACGTCGACTATGACAGCCAGGTTCGCACCCCCAAGTCCAGCGCCAAGTGGTACGCCTCGGTGATCCGGCGCAACGGTCTGGCCGCACAATAGGCTCGGGCCAGCCATCAGGACGGCCCCGGCGTCCACCTCTCGCAGGTGGCGCCGGGTCCGCCCGCCGTCGGAGGAGCAGACGATGACAACGCAGCGCACCCGGTCGCTCGGGCGCCCGACCCTCGATGCGGTCGCGGCGCGTGCCGGCGTCGGTCGGGGCACGGTCTCCCGCGTGGTCAACGGCTCGCCCCAGGTCAGCCCGGAGGCCCGGGCCGCGGTCCAACAGGCCATCGCCGAGCTGGGGTACGTGCCGAACCGGGCCGCCCGTGCGCTCGTCACCCAGCGGACCGACTCCGTCGCGCTGGTGGTGTCCGAATCCGGCGAGCGGGTCTTCACCGAGCCGTTCTTCGCCGCGATCGTGCGGGGGATCAGCTCCGGGCTGCTGGAGACGCCGATGCAGCTCTGGCTGGCCATGGCCCAGTCTCCGGTGGAACGGGAGCGGGTCGAGCACCACCTCACCAACCAGCACGTCGACGGCGTACTGCTGTTGTCGTTGCACGACTCCGACCCGCTGCCGACGCTGCTGGAGGAGCGCGGCCTGCCCGCCGTGCTCGGCGGTCGGCCCGCCCGGATGCTGCAACCCGGCGCCCAACCGGCCTGGTTTGTCGACGTGGACAACGTTGGCGGGGCCCGGCAGGCGGTGGAGTACCTGGCGCGCCAGGGGCGGCGACGCATCGCCACCATCGCCGGAACGCAGGACATGGGCGTCGGCCTGGCCCGGTTGACCGGCTACACCGAGGCGGTCAAGGCCACCGGGGCCGGCGTCAACCCCGACCTGATCGCGTACGGCGACTTCAGTGAGGGCAGCGGCGCGGCCGCCATGCGTCGCCTGCTGGACGCCTGCCCGGACCTCGACGCGGTCTTCGTCGCCTCCGACCTCATGGCGTTCGGTGCGCTGCGTACCCTGCGCGAGGCCGGTCGCCGCGTGCCGCAGGACGTCGCAGTGATCGGCTTCGACGACGCGACGATCGCCCTACGGGCGGAGCCGCCGTTGACCACTGTCTTCCAGCCGGTGGAGGAGATGGGCCGGCAGATGGCCCGCCTGCTGGTGGCCCGGATCCGTGGCGAGGAGCTACCCGCCTCCCACATCCTGCTGGACACCCAACTGGTCCACCGAGCCTCCGCCTGACCCACACCCACCCCGCGTCACCTCGCGCCCGCGCCCGCGTCACCCGCGCCCGCGTCACCTCGCGTCCGCGTCCGCGTCACCTCGCGCCCGCGCCCGCGTCACCTCGCGCCCGCGCCCGCGTCACCTCGCGCCCGCGTCACCTCGCGCCCGCGCCCGCGTCACCTCGCGCCCGCGTCACCTCGCGCCCGCGTCACCTCGCGCCCGCGTCACCTCGCGCCCGCGCCCGCGCCCGCGCCCGCGCATAGCGCAAGATCGCGCTCGATCCTGGATGTAGTGGTCATCGTGCCTGAGGAGGCCACTACATCCAGGAAGTTGCGCGATCTTGTGCGGCCTGCGGCCTGCGGCCTGGGGCGTGCGGCCTGGGGCGTGCGGCCTGGGGCGTGCGGCGTGCGGCCTGCGGCATGGGGGCGTGCGGCGTGCGGCGTGTGGCTGCGGCGTGTGGCGTGCGGGGTGGGCGCGGCGTGCGGGGTGGGCGCGGGCGGCGGGGAAGTGCGGCGGCCAGGCGGGGTTACTGGGCCCAGCGGCGGAGTTCGCGCTTGGCCAGGGAGTTGCGGTGCACCTCGTCGGGACCGTCGGCCAGGCGCAGGGTGCGGGTTTGTGCCCAGAGGGCGGCCAGTGGGGTGTCCTGGCTGACACCGGCGCCGCCGTAGGCCTGGATGGCCTTGTCGATCACCCACTCCGCCATCGCCGGCGTGCCGATCTTGATGGCCTGGATCTCGGTGTGCGCGCCCTTGTTGCCGACGGTGTCCATCAGCCAGGCCGTCTTGAGTACCAGCAGCCGGGCCTGCTCGATGCGGACCCGGGACTCGGCGATCCACTCCCGGACAACGCCCTGCTCGGCCAGCGGTCGGCCGAACGCGATCCGCCCGAGCGCCCGCTTGCAGAGCAGCTCCAATGCCCGCTCGGCCATTCCGATCAATCGCATGCAGTGGTGGATCCGGCCCGGCCCCAGCCGGGCCTGGGCGATGGCGAAGCCGGTGCCCTCGGCGCCGATCAGATTCTCCGCGGGCACCCGGACGTCTGTGAAGTCGATCTCGGCGTGCCCGCCGTGCGAACCGTCGGTGTAGCCGAAGACGGTCATGCCCCGGCGCACGTTCACCCCGGGGGTGTCCCGGGGGACCAGCACCATGCTCTGCTGGCGGTGCCGGTCGGCGGTGGGGTCGGTCTTGCCCATCACGATGAAGATCTCGCAGCGAGGATCCATGGCCCCGGACGACCACCACTTCCGTCCGTTGATCACGTACTCGTCGCCGTCGCGGGTGATCCGGGTGGCGATGTTCGTGGCGTCGGAGGACGCGACATCCGGCTCGGTCATGCAGAACGCCGAGCGGATCTCACCCTCCAGCAGCGGCATCAGCCAGCGCTTCTGCTGCGCCTCCGAACCGAACTCGGCCAGCAGCTCCATGTTGCCGGTGTCCGGTGCCGCGCAGTTGACCGCCTCCGGCGCGAGGTGCGGGCTGCGCCCGGTCAGCTCGGCCAGGGGGGCGTACTGGAGGTTGGTCAGGCCGGCGCCGTAACGCGGGTCGGGCAGGAAGAGGTTCCACAGGCCGCGCTTGCGGGCTTCCGCCTTCAGCTCGGCCAACACCGGGGTACGCGACCACGGGTCCCCGGTGGCCACCTGCTCGGCGTGCACGGCCTCGGCCGGATAGACGTGCTCGGTCAGGAACCGGGTCAGCTCGGCGCGCAGCTCCTCGGTCCGGCTGTCGTATGAGAAGTCCATCACCGCTCCCTGGCGGCGGTCAGCCCGTGCGCGACCAGCGGTGCCACCATCTCGCCGATCCGGTCGAAGCCCTCGCCGAGCGTCTGCCCGAGCGTGTGGCGGTAGTGGATGCCCTCGCAGATGACAGCGAGCTTGAAACAGCCCAGAGCCACGTGCCAGTGCAGCGGCCCGACGTCGGCATCGCTGCGGCCGGCGTACCTGTCGATCAGCTCGCTGCCGGTGGGGAAGCCGGCGCGCGGGCCGAGCCCGTCGGCGACGGGGTTGCCGGCGGCGGTGTCGCTGCCGCCGAGCACGTCCCAGTAGGTGAGCAGCAGCCCCAGGTCGGCGAGGGGGTCGCCGAGGGTGGCCATCTCCCAGTCGAGCACCGCGTGCACGGCGACCGGGTCGGCCGAGGCGAGGAGGTTGTCCAGCCGGTAGTCGCCGTGCACGATCCGGCCGGCGTTCGCGCCCTCCGGGGCGGTCGCGGCGAGCAGGTCACGCAGTTCGTCGATGCCGGGCAGTGGGCGGCTGCGGGAGCGGTCGAGCTGCCCGGCCCAGCGGCGGACCTGCCGGGCGAGGTAGCCCTCGGGACGGCCGAAGTCAGCCAACCCGACGCTGGACGGGTCGACGCTGTGCAACGCGGCGAGCGTGTCCATCATCGCCATTGCCAGGGCCCGGCGGCGCTCGTCGCCCAGCGGGTCGGTCTGCGCGCGGGTGCGGAACACCTCGCCGGGCATCCGCTCCATCAGGTAGAAGGGCGCGCCGATCACCTCGGGGTCGGTGCAGAGCAGCAGCGCGCCCGGGACCGGCACCTCGGTCGGCGCCAGCGCCGAGATGACCCGGAACTCGCGCGCCATGTCGTGAGCGGTCGCCAGCACGTGCCCCAGCGGGGGACGGCGCAGCACCACCTCGCGGTCGCCGAGGCGCAGCAGGTAGGTGAGGTTGGACTTGCCGCCCGCTATCAGCTGGGCACGCAGCGCCCCGACGGCCAGCTCGGGTCGGTGCGTTGCCAGATGGTCGGCGAGTCGGTCCAGGTCCAGCCCTGCTGGGGAGGTCGGGACGGCCGCCGGCCGTGACGCATCGACGGCCGGATCACTCATCCGACTAGTTGATGGCAGCCCGTTCACGTTGTCAAGGTCAGATTCGTCGGATGCGTCGTCGGGAGGGCTTCGGTCGCTCGGACGTGGCGCCGCCGCCGGTTGAGCCGGCATGACGGACAATCTCCACCTTTCCGACAACTGCCTGGATATCGTCTTGAGGGCGGATCGCGGCGGCGGTCTTCGGAGCGACGGGGGTCAATCGTGGTGAAGGCGAGCAAGGGTACGACAACGGTCGGCGAGCTGTTGCTCAGCCGGCTCCACGACCTCGGAGTGCGCCATGTCTTCGGGTTGCCGGGGGACTACAACATGGATTTCCTCGATCAGATCGAGGCGTTCGACGGGATCGAGTGGGTCGGTAGCTGCAACGAGCTCAACGCCGGCTACAGCGCCGACGGGTACGCCCGCCTCGCGGGTGTGGCCGCGATCCTCACCACGTTCGGTCCCGGCGAGCTGTCGGCGGTCAACGCGCTGGCCGGGGCCATGGCGGAGTCGGTACCCATCGTCTCGATCGTCGGCGGTCCGACCGAAGAGATCATGCGGCAGCACACCTCCATGCACCACTCGCTCGCCGACGGCGACTTCGACCACTGGATACGGGTGGCGCGCGAGGTGACAGTCGCCCAGACCTCGCTGACCCCGCAGAACGCTGCGGGGGAGGTCGACCGGGTACTCACCGAGTGCTGGTCGCAGCAGCGCCCGGTATACATCCGGATACCCGGCGACGTGGCCCACGCCGAGGTCGCCGACCCCGGGAAACGGTTCACCAGGCCCGAGCCGGTGGTGGCGCCCGGGCAGCTCGACGCCTTCGCCGCGGCCGCCCGGCGACTGCTCGCCGGTGCCGAGCGGCCGGCCATGCTGGTGGGAAACCTGCCGATCCGCTTCACCCTCGGCGCGGCCGTCACCGCAATGGCCGCCGACCGAAACTGGCCGGTCGCCGCGCAGTCGCTGGGACGCGGACTGCTCGACGAGTCCGACCCCCACTACGTGGGCATCTACAACGGCGGCGACAGCCCCGATGAGGTTGCGGAGGTGGTGGAGGGCGCGGACGCCCTGGTCTGCGTGGGCACCACGTTCTTCGACTGGGACGGCCTGTTCACCGCCGACCTGAAGGTGGACCGGGTGATCAGCCTGCACCGGGACGCCGCCGTCGTCGCCGGCACCCGCTTCGCCCCGGTCGCGTTGCCGGCGGCGCTGCGGTGCCTGCACGAGATCGCCCCGAACCGTACGACGGAATGGTCACGCGCGCCGCTGCTGGCGGGCGACCCGCCCGTACTCGACCCGTCGAACAACGAACCGATCCGGCAGGCACGGCTCTGGCCGGCGATCCAGAGCATGCTGCGTGAGGGAGACATCTTCGTCCCGGAAACCGGCACCCCGTCCTTCGGTGCGGCGACGATGCGGCTGCCCGCCGGGGTCACCGTTGTGGAACCGCCCATCTGGGGCTCGATCGGCTACGCCACACCGGCCGCCTTCGGCGCCGCGGTGGCGGCACCGGATCGACGGACGGTGCTGATCACCGGCGACGGATCACTGCAACTGACAGTGCAGGAGATCAGCCGGATGCTCGCCACGAACCAACGCCCGATCATCGTCGTCGTCAACAATGGCGGCTACACCGTCGAACGGGCAGTCGACGGACGGCACCAGCCGTACAACGACATCGACAACTGGCGGTACACGGAACTCCCCGCAGTGTTCGCCCGGGACAGGACCTTCACCGCCCACGTCGCCCGGACCGAAGGCGAGCTGGCCGCCATCCTGGCCGGCATCGACGGACCACCGGCCCAGCTGACCCTCATCGAGGTGGAGACCGACCGGCTGGACCTGCCCGCCGGAATGCCCCAGTGGGGTCGGGAGACGTCCGCGGCGGACTACCACGCACAGCTGGCCTCCACACCGGTCCTGCCCCTGGGCGGGCTGCCCTGAGCGTCGGCGTCCGCTTCCTCACCTGCCGAAACCGCTCGGTCACCGACCGGTAAGTTTCCGCTCGGGACATGCCCCTGCAACAGGGACGAAATGGTCAACGACCAGGCTGGGGTCAGCCTGCCGGCCGCTCCTTCGCCGGCCCGCCGAGCGGAGGGACAGACATGTTGCTGCGAGTTCGGGTCACCCTGCCGGACCGTCCGGGCACCCTGGGTCAGGTTGCCCGTACCTTGGGCGTCTCCGGGGCGGACATCGTCCAGGTGGTGGTCCTCGAACGGCTCGGCGGGCGCGCGGTGGACGACTTCACTGTCGTCTGGCCGGGCGCGGCGCGGGTGGAGCGGCTGCTGGCCGGCCTCGCGGCGATACCGGGGGTGCGGGTGGACGGTGTGTGGCGGGCGATCGGCGCGCCCACCACCACAGGCCAGGACGCGGAGCTGTTGGCCCAGGTCGCGGCCAACCCGGCGGACGGGTTGGCCACCCTTGTCGACGCGGTGCCGGGGCTACTGGCCGCCGACTGGGCCGTGGGCGCCGTGGTGCCTGTCGACTGGGCCTCGCGGAGCGGGGGCGGCGGGGCGACGGTGGGGCACGCGAGCTGGCGTGCTCCCGTACCCCCGCGGTTGCCGGAGGTGACCCCGCTGCGCGGGCGGTCGATGACCACGCCCGACGGCACCCACCACGCGATCGCGCCGTTCGGCCGGGCGGGCCTGGTGCTGGTGGTGGCCCGCGAGCGTAGCGAGACCCTCTCCGCCGCGGCGTTCCACAGCACCGAGGTGGATCGGCTCACCCAGCTCGTCCGGGCCTGCGCGGTGATCCTCGGCGACCGACTGGACCTGGTCGGCGCACCACCGGTCAGCGCCAACCCCTGAGGCGCCACCCGTCGACCGGGCAGCCCGCGGAGGCCGGATTTGTTGATCTAGTCTCCTCGGGATGAACAAGTCCACTGATGAATATCGCGCGGAGACCGCCGCGGGCGGCCGGGCCCGGTCCGGTGCGCCGCAGGGCTACGAGGGGGACGCCAAGCTGCCGCACCCGCCGGCTGCCGCGCCGGTGCCCGGGCGGCGGCCGGGGATCCAGATGGCACCCACCTACGCGGACTTCGGCAGCGAGCCGCCCCGCCTCGGCAACGTCGAGATCACCGGCGTGCACCGGTCCTCGGCGGCGGACGACCACCTTTCGATTAACGTCGGCGGGTCGGTCGAGTTCGAGTTCGACGTACCCGACCCGGCCGTGGTCCGGGAGGCATGCGTCACCCTGATGGCGCTCGCGTCGATGCTGGCCGGGGGTCCCGGGTACGCCCCGCTCACCGTTGTCCTCAACGGCCGGCCGCTGGCAGACGAGTTCCGCATCCCGAACGGTGGTGGGCTTCCGCAACGGCTGGTCTTCGCGGTCCCGGCCGTGGAATTGGTCGCCGGCCGGAACACGATGCGGATCGCGAGCGGTGTCGACGCCCGGAGCATGCTGTGGCTCTACCGGGTCACTGTCGACCCGATGTACGCGCATGACCAGGCGGGCCTGGCCCTCGTCCGGCAGGCGATCGCGGAGCCGGTGCTGCGGTACACGAGTGCCGTCGGCGAGGTCACCATCTTCGTCGATCGGGGCGAGCAGTCCGTCCTCGACCAGGTGGCGTGGGCCGACACGTCCGGTGCCGAGTACGCGATCACGTTCGAGAAGCAACAGCAGGCCTTCTACGGCTGGCGGCGGCAGCCGGGTGGAGAGCCGACGGAGTTCCGCGGCCGGCTGACCGAGCGCGGCACCGTCGCCAAGGAGGCGCGGCGCTTCCACACCCAGGAGGGCTGGGCCGGCGGCTGGCACCGCTCGGGTGACCTGCTCCTCGCCGTGGGGGTACGCGACCACCCGCTCAGCAGGCTGGCCTGGCGGGACCTGCGCGGCAACAACGGCACGATCGCCTTGGGCGGCGGTGGGTTCCTGGGCACCTACCAGCGGGTCGGCGAGGGCCCCATCGGCTACCGCGGCCGTTTCGCGTAGCGGCGGATCCGGTGACCCGCCCGGCGGGGTCACGCTCCCGAGCGCAACCCGTCACCGCCGGGCAATCGGGCGGCAACAGCGGGGGACGAGGGTGGTACCCGGGGAAGGGAGCCAACCATGACGTTGTGGCGGATCCGAGCGACGGTGGACGACCGGCCGGGTTACCTGTCGGTGCTCACCGCGAGTCTCGCGCTGCGCGGGGTCAACATCCTCACCGTGCAGGTGCAGCCCACCGAGCAGGGCGCGGTGGACGATTTCCTGGTCGACGCGCCGGACGCGCTCGACGAGGCCGAGCTGATCGCCGCGGTCGAGCGTGGTCGGGGCCGGGACTGCTGGGTGGCGCGCAGCGAGGCGCGTGGTCTGGCCGACCAGCCCACCCGGGTGCTCGGGCTGGCCAACCGGCTGGTGCGTGACCCGGACGCGACGGGTGAGGCGTTGCGGACCCTGCTCGCCGCCGACGTCGTGAGCTGGCGACCCGCGTCGGTCGGCGGCGAACGAGGGATCACCGGGGCCGGCATGCTGTTGGCCGACCCGGCGGGCGGTTCGTTCGCGCTGCGCCGGGCCGCACCCGACTTCACCCCGGCGGAGTACGCGCGGGCGCAGGCCCTGGTCGAGCTGGCCGCCACCGTGGCGCGCCGGGCCGCCGAACAGGTCACAATGGTGCTGCCCGACGGCGCGGAGGTGGCCGTCCGGCCGGCCAGCGCCCACGATCTGCCCGGCGTGCTGGAGCTGCACGAGGCGTGCTCACCGCGTAGCCGGCAGCGGCGTTACCTGGGCGGGGCAGCGCTGCCGCAGCCGGCCCGCCTGCGTCGACTGCTGGAGCCGAGCCGAGGGCTGACGCTGATCGCTGGCACCACCGGCTCCGACGGTACGGCCGAGTCGGTGGTCGCCATGGCGAACCTGCTCGGCGAGGGCGACGAGGCCGAGGTGGCGCTGCTGGTGCGGGACGACTGGCAGCGGCGTGGGCTCGGCTCGGCGTTGCTGCGCCGGGTGGTCCAGCACGCCGACCGGTCCGGGTACGCGGCGCTGGTGCTGCACGTGCAGGCCACCAACGACCCGATGCTGCGTACGCTGCACCGGCTGGGTCGGCCCGCCGTGACGGAGCGCGACGGTGGGCTGCTCACCCTCACCGTCCCGCTCGCCGTCGCCTCCTCGGCGGAGCGCACTGGCGCGTTTGCCTAGGGCCCTGGTTGCGGTGCTCAGGTGGTGGGGTAGCTGGTGTAGTCGGGGAAGTTGCCGTAGAGCCGGCTGTCTCCGCCGACGGTGACGGCCTGCACCAGCAGGTCGCCGCCGACGAACGCGCCCTTCCAGGAGGCGCCCCGGCCGCCGAACGGTTCGTCCCGGTCACCGCGTGAGCGCGGTTTGTTGATGCCCACCTTGAACGCCTGAAGGTCGACGGCGAGCTTGCCGGCCTCGTCGGTGTCGTCGCAGGCCAGCGAGGCCACCAGCGCGCCGTTGGAGGCGTTCATGGCGGCCAGCAGCTCGTCGGTGGTGTCCACCACGACGATCGTGTCGACGGGACCGAACGGCTCGGCGTGCATCAGTCGGGACCGTCCGGGCGGGGCGAGCAGCACCGACGGCGCCACGTACGCCGAGGTGTCCTGCCCGGAGAGGAACGGCGCGCCGGTGAGCTTGCCGCGGTGCAGCGGGATCGCGCCGCCGCGGACCGCCTCGTCGACGGTGCGGCGTAGCTCGTCGGCCTTGGCGGCGCTGATCAGCGGCCCGAAGTCCAGCTCGGGCAGCGGGTCACCGGCGGCCCAGTCGTCGCCGACGGCGAGCGGGTGACCGAAGCGGACCGAGCGGACGACCGGCAGGTACATGTCGAGGAACTCGTCGACCAGGTCTCGCTGCACCACGAAGCGGGGGTACGCGGTGCAGCGTTGCTTGCCGTACTCGAAACCCTTCCTGAGGTGAGTGGCGAGCAGGTCCCACTGGGTGAAGTTCCAGATGCCCCAGGCGTTGAGACCCTCCTGTTCGATGAAGTGCCGCTTGTCGCTGTCGAGCAGCGCGGCGGCCACCTTGCCGCCGTTGGACCGGCCGCCGACGAAAGCCACAGCACCGATCTCGGGTGCCCGGACCAGCACCTCGGACAGTTCCCCGCCGCTGCCGGAGACGAGCGTGGCGGGCAGCCCGGCCCGGCGCATCAGCGCGTGCGCGACGGTCAGGCACACCGCGCCGCCCTGGGACGGGGTCTTGGCGATGACCGCGTTGCCGGCCAGGAGCTGGACCAGTTCGGCGTGCACCAGCACGCTCATCGGGTAGTTCCAGGACGCGATGTTGCTGACCGGGCCGGGCAGCGGTTCGCGGCCGTCGGCGAGCATCCGGTCGATCTCGTCGGCGTACCAGCGGACGCCGTCGAGCGCCCGGTCCACGTCGGCGCAGGCCAGCCGCCACGGCTTGCCGATCTCCCAGACCAGCAGCAGGGCGAGCAGGTCGCGGTGGGCGGTGAGCGAGTCCAGGGCTTCGGCGACCCGGGCCTTGCGGTCGGCCAGCGGGGTCCGGGCCCAGGCCCGGTGCGCGGCGGCGGCGTGGGTCACCGCGGCACGTGCGGTGGTCGCGTCGACCCGGGGCAGGTTGATGAGGACTGTGTTGTCCACCGGGGTGCGGACCGGGGCGGGTTGGCCGACCGCGCGCCATTCGCCCTCGATCAGGTTGTGCAGTGTGGTGACGCCGTCGACCTCGGCGCCGAACGCCTCCGGGGCGGCGGCCACCGCGCGGGCCAGGATGTCGGTCCAGGTGGTGCCGTCGGCGAGTCGTAGTGCCATCGCTTCTCCTCAGGGTTGACCAGGGAGCGGCGGCGTCGACGGCACCGCTGGTGAGCGGTACTGTCTCGCGCTTGGTAGTGGGTCAGCAACAGTACGTTTGTCTGGCTGGCCGACGAAGCGCTCGAACGGCGCGAAAACCGTCGCGGAAGCTACCGTCGTGAGCTGCGCAAACTCGATTCACAGATCGAAGACTGTCGATGGTGTGAGATGGTCCGCAATGGTTACTCGCGAGTACGGAAGCGGTGCCGCGCACGTAGGTCCTGGTTGCCAGGCTTCCCAACCAGCGAGCCGCCCATTACATTGTCGGTTATCCATGGGAGCGCTTCCATGGCCCATGGTCACACCGCCACCCCGCTGTCGCCGGTGGCCGTGCCGCCCGTACGCCGTCCCGCGTCGGTGCGACCGCCGGCGGCGCCTCCGACAGGAGTCCGCCATGCGCCACCTGACCCGGCCGTTCAGCGGCCAGCCCGGCCGGTCGCCGGCCGCCGACCAGCCCTGGCCGCGGCGGCTGCTGACCCTCGGCGTCGCGCTGCTCACCGGCGCGTCCCTCGCGGTGACCGCCCCACCGTCCGAGCCCGCCTCCGCCGCGCCCGCCGCGACCTACAACTACGCCGAGGCGTTGCAGAAGTCGCTGCTCTTCTACGAGGCGCAGCAGTCCGGTCGACTGCCAGACTGGAACCGGGTCTCCTGGCGCGGAGACAGCGCGCTCACCGACGGCGCCAGCGCGGGCGTGGACCTCACCGGCGGTTGGTACGACGCCGGCGACCACGTCAAGTTCGGTTTCCCGATGGCGTTCAGCGCCACAATGCTCGCCTGGGGCGCTGTCGAGTACCGCAGCGGCTACACCGCCTCCGGGCAACTGCCGCACCTGCTCAACAACCTGCGCTTCGTCAACGACTACTTCATCAAGGCGCACCCGTCGGCAAACGTCCTCTACGGACAGGTGGGCAAGGGCGACGACGACCACAAGTGGTGGGGTCCGGCCGAGGTGCTGCCGATGGCGCGGCCCGCGTACAAGATCGATGCCAGCTGTGGCGGCGCGGACCTGGCGGGGGAGACGGCGGCCGCGATGGCCGCCTCCTCGATGGTGTTCCGGCCCACCGACGCGGCCTACGCGGACAAGCTGCTCGGGCACGCCCGGCAGCTCTACACCTTCGCCGACACGGTGCGGAAGGCCTACCACGAGTGCATCACCGACGCCACCAGCTTCTACCGCTCGTGGAGCGGCTGGCAGGACGAGCTGGTCTGGGCCGCGATCTGGCTGCACCGCGCCACCGGCGAGGCCAGCTACCTGACCAAGGCCGAGAGTGAGTACGACAAGCTCGGCACCGAGAACCAGTCCACCACCCGCTCCTACAAGTGGACCATCGCCTGGGACAACAAGCAGTTCGGCGCGTACGTGCTGCTGGCCAACCTGACCGGCAAGCAGAAGTACGTCGACGACGCCAACCGGTGGCTGGACTACTGGACCGTCGGGGTGAACGGGCAGCGGGTGCCGTACTCGCCGGGCGGGATGGCGGTGCTCGACTCCTGGGGCGCGCTGCGCTACGCCGCGAACACCTCCTTCGCCGCGCTGGTCTACAGCGACAAGACCACCGACACCACCCGCAAGGCCCGCTATCACGACTTCGCCGTCCGGCAGATCAACTACGCGCTCGGCGACAACCCGCGCAACTCCAGCTACGTCATCGGGTTCGGCGCCAACTCGCCGAAGAACCCGCACCACCGCACCGCGCACGGTTCCTGGTGGGACAGCCAGACCGTGCCGGTGGAGACCCGGCACACCCTCTACGGCGCGCTGGTCGGCGGCCCGTCCTCGGCCAACGACGCGTACAGCGACAGCCGCTCGGACTACGTGATGAACGAGGTGGCCACCGACTACAACGCCGGCTTCACGTCCGCGCTGGTCCGGCTGACCTCCGAGTACGGCGGCACGCCGCTGGCGAACTTCCCGGTCGCCGAGACGCCGGACATCGACGAGCTGACAGTGGAGACCACTGTGACGCAGGCCGAACCTCGGGCCACCGGGCTCAAGGTGATGGTCTACAACAAGTCCGCGTTCCCGGCCCGCGCGCTGACCGACGGCCGGTTCCGGTACTACTTCCGGCCCGACGGCACCGGCCCGGTGCAGGTCACCGCCGGCTACACCCAGGGCTGCCCGTCCCCGACCACAGCCAAGCAGTACAGCGGTGACATCTGGTACGTCGAGGTGAACTGCGCCGGGTACACCATCGCCCCGGCGGGTCAGTCACAGCACCGGATGGAGGTCCAGTTCAAGGTCGGCGTGCCGGAGGGCGGCACCTGGGACCCGACAAACGACCCGTCGTACCAGGCCACCGCCGGGCCCAACCGGAAGGTGCCGCTCTACTCCGGCGCCACCCGGGTGTGGGGCGAGGAGCCGGGCCCGGTCGTACCGGACACCACCGCGCCGACCGTCCCCGGTACCCCGGTGGCGTCCAACCTCGGCCCCCGCACCGTCACCCTGACCTGGGCGCCGTCCACTGACAGCGGCGGCAGCGGCCTCGCCGGGTACGACGTCCGCGAGGTCCAGGTCAACAGCGACACGGTCCTGGTCCGGCCGGTCACCGGCACGACGTTGACCATCACGACGCTGCTGCCAGCGACGTCGTACGAGTTCACCGTCGTGGCCCGCGACGGGGCCGGCAACACGTCGGCCGCCTCACCGAAGCTCACGGTGACCACGCCGCCGGCCGGCACCGCCGACACCACAGCGCCGAGCACCCCCGGCACGCCGGTCGCCTCGGCCGTCACCGCCACCGGGCTCACACTGGCCTGGACCCCGTCGACCGACAACGTGGGCGTCACCGGCTACCGGGTCTATCGCGAGGCCGGCGCCACCGACGTGCTTGTCGGCTCGCCGACCGGCACCACCCAGGCGGTGTCCGGGCTGACCGCCTCGACGGCGTACCAGTTCTACGTGGTGGCAGTGGACGCGGCGGGCAACACCTCCGCGGCGTCCACGCCGGTCGCGGTGACCACCGCGGCGCCGCCGGTCGGTGGCACCTGCACTGTGGGGTACGCCACCACCGACTGGGGCGGCGGCTTCACCGCCAACGTGTCGATCACCAACACCGGCACCACAGCGATCAACGGTTGGACGGTGCGGTTCAGCTTCCCCGGTGGGCAGAGCGTCAGCCAGGGCTGGTCGGCGACGATCAGCCAGAGCGGCGCGGCGGTCACCGCCACGAACCTGTCCTACAACGGCACGATCGCGGCGGGCGCGTCGGTGAGCTTCGGCTTCAACGGCACGTACAGCGGCGCCAACCCGAAACCGACGGCCTTCACCGTCAACAACACACCCTGCACCATCGCCTGACCGGCACCGCGACGAGATCTTGGACAGTTACCGTTCCGCGCGGACGGTAACTGTCCAAGATCTGCACTGCCCGGCCCTCGCGGGCGGACTCGGGGGGATAGGTCGGCGGGATTTCGGGCAAGCCACGATCGTGCGGGAGTTGCTGACCGTCGGACACGGCGCTGCCGATCGGGGCCGGCTGGGAGAGTTGCTGACCGGGGCCGGGATCGCCCAGGTGGTGGACGTGCGGCGATACCCGGCCAGCCGCACCAACCCGGACGTCCGCCGCGAGGAGCTCGAACGGTGGCTGCCCGAGTGGGGCGTCGACTACCGCTGGGAGCCGCGACTGGGCGGACGACGGCACGTCCCCGCCGGGAAACCCGAGCCGGACACCTGGTGGACGGTCGCGGCGTTCCGGGCGTACGCCGCCCACACGCGGACGGCCGAGTTCGACGACGCGCTCGCCGAGGTGCTCGCCGGGGCGGATCGTCGGACCACCGCGGTCATGTGCAGCGAGAGCGTGTGGTGGCGCTGCCACCGCCGGCTGATCGCCGACGTCGCGACGCTGGGCAGCGGAGTCCCAGTGGCGCACCTGATGCCGGACGGCCGCCTCAGCCCGCACCGGCCGGCCGAGGGCGCCCGCCGACTGCCCGACGGCCACCTGCTGTGGGACGGCTGAGTCACTCCACCAGGTCGTCGGCGAGCAGATCCATCAACAGGCCGTCGTGCCAGCGGCCGTCCGCGCCGCGCTCATAGCGGCGCAGCACCCCCACCGGGCGAAAACCAACCTTCGCGTACGCCCGGATGGCGGCGCTGTTCGCCGCGGCCGGGTCGATGGTGAAGCGGTGGTGGCCGTACTCGTCGATCAAATGTCGGGCCAGGGTGCGGATGGCGTCGCCGCCGAGGCCGGCGCCACGCTCCGCCGGGTCGAGGAAGACGTCCAGGCTGGCGTGCCGGTAGTCAGGGTCCGCCTCGGCGTACCACTGGATCGCGCCGATCACCCGGCCGTCGTGCTCGATCGCGTACACGTGCAGGTCGTCGTCGGCGAGGTCGGCGCGCACGGAGTCGGCCAGGTCGTCGCCGCCCCGCCACCACCGGCGTACCTCCGGGTCGGCCCGGATCGCGGCGAGGGCCGGCACGTCCGCGACCGTCGCCGGTCGTAGTGTCACCACCCGCCCCCGCAGCACCGGCTCAGCCCCGGATCTCGCCGTGCTCGACGCAGACCGCCGACCAGCCCACCGGCAGCACCTGCACCTTCATCCGGCGACGGCAGCGGTGGCAGAACCGGGGTGGCTCCAACTGGCGGGCCGACGCGCAGGCGGGGTGGGCGGTGGCCGTCGCCGACTCACCGCACCTGTCGCACCACGCTTGCGTAGTCGTCATTGTCGTCACAGCGTGGCGGAGAGCGCCTTGACCGGCATCTTCAACTCGTCCAGCAGCTCCAGGTCGGCTGTTGCCGGTCGACCCAGCGTGGTCAGGTAGTTGCCGACGATCACCGCGTTGATGCCGCCGAGCAGACCGTCACGGGTGCCGAGGTCGCCGAGGGTGATCTCGCGACCACCGGCGTACCGCAGGATGGTGCGCGGCATGGCCAGCCGGAACGCGGCGATGGCCCGCAGCGCGTCCTTGCCCTCCACGACCGGGCGGTCACCGAGCGGGGTGCCGGGGCGCGGGTTGAGGAAGTTGAGCGGCACCTCGTGCGGGTTCAACTCGGCGAGCTGCGCGGCGAACTCGGCCCGCTGCTCGACGGTCTCACCGAGGCCGAGGATGCCACCGCAGCACACCTCCATGCCGGAGTCGCGCACCATCCGCAGGGTCTCCCAGCGCTCCTCCCACGAGTGCGTGGTGACCACGTTGGGGAAGTACGACTTGCAGGTTTCCAGATTGTGGTTGTAGCGGTGCACGCCCATGTCGACCAGGTCGTCGACCTGCTCCTTGGTGAGCATGCCCAGCGACGCGGCGACCTGGATGTCGACGGCCGCCTTGATGGCGGCGACGCCCTCGCGCATCTGCTTCATCAGCCGGGCGTCCGGACCGCGGACCGCAGCGACGATGCAGAACTCGGTCGCCCCGGTCGCGGCGGTCTGCTTCGCCGCCTCGACCAGCGACGGGATGTCCAGCCAGACCGAGCGCACCGGCGAGGTGAACAGGCCCGACTGCGAGCAGAAGTGGCAGTCTTCCGGGCAGCCGCCGGTCTTGAGCGAGACGATTCCCTCGACCTCGACCTCCGGGCCGCACCAGCGCATCCGCACGTCGTGAGCGAGCTGGAGGGCGGCGGGCAGGTGCTCGTCGGGCAGGTTCAGCACGGCGAGGATGCCGGCCTGATCGAGGCCGACACCGTCACCCAGGACCTGGGTCCGGGCCTGGTCGAGGATCTCTGGCATGGCTCGTACCCTACTAGGCCTGTGCCAAAGCCCCGGGCCGGCCAGGGGCTTCGAAACAGGCCCTGGACCACCCGATCAGCCCGAATGCCCTGGCAGCTCGTGGACAGCTCGCACCGAGTGGAATCGTCGGGCCGGTGGCGGCGGGTGGTAATTTCGCCCGGCGGGTGTCGGGCTGACCGGCACGCACAGCGGGGGAGGGTGACGGTGGCGGACTGGCTGGCGGCGCTCGACCGCCGCGCGGAGCTGCGGGCGAAGGCCGGGCTCACCAGGCGACTGCATCCGCGTCCGGCCGACGATCAGATGACCGATCTGGCCGGCAACGACTACCTCGGCCTGGCCACCCACCCGGACGTCATCGTCGCGGCCACGGCGGCCCTGTCGGCGTACGGGCTGGGGGCTACCGGGTCGCGACTGGTCCGGGGCTCCACCGACGCGCACCGGGCGCTGGAGGAGGACCTGGCCCGCTGGCTGGGCACCGACGGCGCTCTGGTCTTCTCCTCCGGCTACCTGGCCAACCTCGGCGCGCTGCGGGCGCTCGTCCAACCTCGGACGCTGCTCGTCTCCGACGCGCACAACCACGCGTCGCTGATCGACGGCTGCCGCATCTCCGGTGCGGAGACGGTGGTCACCCCGCACGCCGATGTCGATGCGGTAGCCGCCGCGCTCGCTGCCGCTCCCGGCCGCCCGGCGGTGGTGGTGACGGAGTCGGTCTTCTCGGTCGACGGTGATCTCGCCCCGCTGGCTCGGCTGCACGCCGTGGCCCGCCGTCACGGCGCGCTGCTGCTGGTCGACGATGCGCACGCGCTGGGACTGACCGGCCCGGCCGGCGCGGGCGCGGTGGCGGCCACCGGGCTGGCCGGCGAGCCGGACGTGGTGGTCACCGCCACCCTGTCCAAGGCGCTCGGTGGCGCGGGTGGCGTTGTCGCCGGCCCGGCCGAGTTCGTCAGGCATCTGGTCGAGACCGGGCGCACGTTCATCTTCGACACGGCACTGCCGCCGGCGGTCGCCGCCGGTGTGCACGCCGCGCTGCGGCTCGCCCAGGCCGGCGACGACCTGCGCGCCGAACTCTCCGACCGGGTGGGACTGGCTGTGGGTCGACTGCGGTCGGCCGGGCTGACCGTCTCCGCCCCGGACGCGGCGGTGATCTCGGTGACGGCCCCGGGGCCGGAGGCGGCGACCGCGTGGGCGGCGGACTGCCGGGACCGGGGCGTCGCGGTGGGCTGTTTCCGGCCACCATCCACCCCGGACAGCCGCTCCCGCCTGCGCCTGACGGTGAGCGCGGGGGTGCCCCGGAGGGCGTTCGAGCGGGCGCTGGACGTCATCGTGGACACCGCGCCGTGAGCGCGCGGAGCGAGCCGGCTCGGCGAGCCCCGCAGTCGCGAACCCAGGGGGCGTCATGACCGGGTGGGCGGGGTCGGTGCTGGTTACCGGAACGGACACCGAGGTCGGCAAGACGGTGGTGACAGCGGCGATCGCGGCCGCCGCGCAGGCCGCCGGGCTGCGGGTGGCGGTGGTCAAACCGGGTCAGACCGGTACGGCCGGCGGTGAGCCCGGCGACGTGGACGCGGTGAACCGGCTGGCTGCGCCGCTGACCGGTCGGACCCTTGCCAGCTACCCGGATCCGCTCGCCCCGTTGGCCGCAGCGCGGGTGGCCGACCTGCCGCCGCTGGAGTTGTACACGGCGGTGGACGCCGTCCGCGCGGAGGCCGACAAGCACGACCTCGTGCTGATCGAGGGCGCGGGCGGGTTGCTGGTTCCGATGGGGCTGCGGCCGTCGGGGGAGCCGTGGACGATGGCCGACCTGGCGGTGTCGCTCGGCGCGCCCGCTGTGGTGGTCGCCCGCGCCGGGTTGGGCACGCTCAACCACACCGCGTTGACCCTGGAGGCACTGGACCGTAGGGCGGTGCCGGCCGGTGTGGTGATCGGCGCCTGGCCGGCCCGGCCGGAGTTGGTGCACTGGACGAACCTCACCGATCTGGTGCCGAACCTTCTCGGCGCGCTGCCCGACGGCGCGGGCGCGATGGACCCGGGTGTGTTCCGGCGGTCCGCGCCGGGTTGGCTCACCCCGGCCCTGCACGGTGTGCTCGACGACTGGCGGGTCTGGGCCGAGGAGAGCGGCTGAACACCTGACTTTCGTCGGTGTCCGCGCAGGTCGGGCGTCGGTAGCCTGACCGCCGTGCGGATCCTCGACTTCCCGTCGCCGGGCTGGCTGCACCGGCGGCGTCGCCTGCTGCTGGACGTGCTGCTCTGGGCGGTGGTGGCCGCCCCGATCGGCTACGCCGACGCCAACCCGCCCTATTCGCGGTACACGGTGCCGCTTCTGGTCGGCAAGCTGCTGGTGCTCGGCGCGGCGGTGGTGGCGGGTCGACGTCAGCCGTTGGTCGCCCCGGTGCTGGCGGTGCTCGGGTCGTTGGTCGATGGCAACTTTATGTTCGCGATTCCGGTCTTCAGCTATCTCGCCGGGCGGCGTAGCGCCACCGCGGGTCCGGCGATCATGGTCTTCGTGCTGATCGTGGCCGGTGGCACGGCGCTCAACCTGGGGCTGCTCGGCGCCGGCGCGGCCACCTGGTTCCTGCTCGCCTCGGTGCTGCTCTTCGCCGCCGTGTTCCCCTGGTTGGTCGGCCGGTACCGCCGCCAGCAGCAGGAGTTGACCGACGCGGGTCGCCGGCACGTCGACGCGCTGACCCGCGAGCAGCGGGGCACCGCCGAGCGGACCCGATTGCGCGAGCGGGCTCGGATCGCCGGGGAGATGCACGACTCGCTCGGTCACGACCTCAGCCTGATCGCGTTGCGCGCCGCCGCCCTGGAGGTCGCCGCCGACCTGGACGACCGCCATCGGGCCGCGGCAGGGGAGTTGCGGGCCAGCGTCTCCGCCGCCACCGAGCGACTCCACGAGATCATCGGGGTGCTCCGCGAGGAGGCTGGCGCGTCGCTGCGTCCGAGCGGGGAGACCGTGGCCGACCTGGTCGACGGCGCCCGGGAGGCCGGGATGGCGGTACGGCTGGACACTGCCCCGGTGGTCGCGGACCTACCGCCGATGACCGGGCACGCGGCGCACCGGATCGTCCGGGAGGCGCTGACCAACGCGGCCCGGTACGCGCCGGGCGCCCCGGTCGACGTGCGCCTCACCCGCGACGGTGACCGGGTCGAGGTGACAGTCGTCAACGACGCGCCGCCGGCCGGGCCGCTGCCCGCCCCACCGTCGCAGGGCAGTGGGCTGCTCGCCCTCGCCGAGCGGGTCCGCCTCGCCGGCGGGACGCTCGACGCCGGCCACCGGGCCGACGGCGGGTTCGCGGTACGGGCGGTGTTGCCGGCCACCGCGGCACCGCCGGAGCCGATCGGGTCGGCGGCCGAGGCCGGGCTCGCGTCCTGGTCCGACGAGCGACAGGGTCCGGCGGAGCGGCCGGTGGACGCCGAGCGGCGGCTGCACGACGCCCGGCGGCGGGTCCGACGCAGCCTGCTGGTGGCGCTCGTCGCCCCGGTCGGTTTCGCAGTGGTGCTCTCGTTCGTCTACTACCCGGTGGCGACCGCCGGGACGGTGCTGGACCGGGCCACCTTCGACCAGTTGCGTGTCGGCGCGGCCCGGTCGGAGCTGGTCGGGCTGCCCCGGCGGCAGTTGGAACGCACAGCGGCGGTCGACCTGGCCGGCTGCGAGTACTACACCGACGGTAACTTTCCCCTCGCCGCGCCGACCTGGCGGCTCTGTTTCACCGACGGCCGGCTGGTCAGCAAGGAGTGGATCGCCTAGTGGACACCGACACGACGGGGACACCGCCGATCCGGGTGGTACTGGCCGACGACGAGGCGATGATCCGGGCCGGCGTCCGGGCCATCCTCGCCAGCGACCCGGGCATCGAGGTGGTCGCCGAGGCCGGCGACGGGCACGCGGCGGTGGAGTTGGTCCGGGCCCACCGACCCCGGGTCGCGCTGCTGGACATCCGGATGCCGCGGCTGGACGGGTTGGCCGCCGCCGCCGAGATCCGCCGGATCGTGCCGGACACCGCGACCATCATGCTGACAACGTTCGGCGAGGACGACCACGTGGCCCGGGCGCTCGGGCACGGTGCCAGCGGGTTCCTGCTCAAGGCCGGCGACCCGCGTGAGCTGATCGCCGGTGTGCACGCGGTCGCCGACGGTGGGGCGTACCTGTCGCCGAGGGTGGCCCGTCGGGTGATCGAGCTGGGGGCCGACCGGTTGGCCCGTCGACCCGCCGCCCGGGACCGTGCGGCCGGGCTGACCGAGCGGGAACGGGAGGTGCTGGCCCTGGTCGGGGCGGGCCTCTCCAATGCCGAGATCGCCCGCCGGCTGCACCTCGTGGAGGGCACCGTGAAGAGTTACCTGACCAGCATCTTCACCCGGCTGGACGTCCGCAACCGGGTGCAGGCGGCGATCCTGGCGTACGAGGCGGGATTGGTCGACGGCTGAGCGGGGGCCGGGTGGCCCCCGCTCAACCTGCACCTACTACGCGTCGCGGCGGCGCAGGGCGACTCGGCCCAGCAGTAGCGCGGCGGCGGCCCACCCGGCGAGCAGGAGCAGCCCGCCCAATGGCGGGTACGGCTCGGTGTCGCCGGCCAGGAAGTGCCCGCCGGCCACACCGGGGAACACGTCGGCGATCCGGTTCAGCACCTCGATGTCCGGCTCCTGTAGGGACAGCGGCACGATCATCAGGGTGGCGAGGAGCACGACGATGGTGAGCACCGCGCTGCGGAGCGCGGCACCGAGGCCCAGCGCGAGCACGCCGATCAGCGCCAGGTAGGTCGCCACCGCCACGATGTCGCCGATCGTGTCGATGACCGGAGCGCTGCCCCACTCGCCGAGCACCGGCCGGGCGACCAGGACACCGACGACGCCGAGCGGCAGCCCGAGCGCGAAGGTCACCGCCCCGGTGACGGCGGCCTTGGCCAGCAGCACCCGACCGCGCGACGGGGTGCACTGCAACGTCGTGCGGATGGTGCCACTGGTGAACTCGGCGGTGATCGCCAGCAGGCCCAACGCCAGCACCACGTACTGGGTCAGCTCGACCGAGTCGATCAGCACGCTGCCGACGGTGACGACGCCGGCGTCGTCGGCCGGGTCGTCGTTGGTGTTGCCGTTGGCGACGTAGATGGCCAGTTGGCCGGCGCTCGCCGCCATCACCACCAGGCCGGCCAGCGCCGTCCACCAGGTGCTCCGGACCGAGGCGAGCTTGGTCCACTCGGCGGCCACCGCACCCCGGAAGGCGGCCGCCGCACCGGCGGCCGGCGCGATGGCGGGGCGGGTGCCCGTGTCGGTCTGCGTGCTCATCGGTGCCCACCTTCGATCGGGCCGCCCGCGTACTCGACGCTGTCGGCGGTCAGCTCCATGAACGCCTGCTCCAGCGACGCGGCGTGTGCGCTCAGCTCGTGCAGTCGTACCCCCAGTTCGTGGGCCAGGTCGCCGACCTGGTCGGCGGTGGCGCCGACGACGGTCAGCTCGTTCCGGTCCGCCGCCTCCACTGTCGCGCCGGCGGCGGTGAGGCGCGCGGCGAGCGCGGCCAGTCCGTCCGGGTGTGGGCTGCGGACCCGGACCGCGACGGTGCTGCGGGCGATCACCTCGCCGATCGGCTCGTCGGCGAGCAGTCGCCCCCGGCCGATCACCACGAGCTGGTCGGCGGTGAGCTGCATCTCGCTCATCAGGTGGCTGGACACGAAGATCGTCCGCCCCTCGTCGGCCAGTGAGCGCATCAGCTGCCGCACCCAGCGCACCCCGTCCGGGTCGAGTCCGTTCACCGGCTCGTCGAACATCAGCACCGGTGGGTCGCCGAGCAGCGCGCCGGCGATGCCGAGCCGTTGGCCCATGCCGAGCGAGAGCGTCCGCCCCGGCTTGGCGGCGGCCCGCCCGTCCAGCCCGACGGTGTCCAACACCTCGTCGACCCGGCGGGTCGGGATGCCGTTGCTGTGCGCCATGGCCCGCAGGTGCGCCCGGCCGGACCGGGCCGGGTGGATGGCGCGGGCGTCGAGCAGCGCGCCCACCTCGTGCAGCGGCCGGCGCAACTCCCGGTACGCGCGCCCGCCCACCAGGGCCTGCCCGGCGGTCGGACGGTCCAGCCCGAGGATCATCCGCATGGTGGTGGACTTGCCGGCGCCGTTGGGGCCGAGAAAGCCGGTGACCCGGCCGGGCGCGATGTCGACTGTCAACGCGTCGACCGCGACGGTCGACCCGAACCGTTTCGTCAACCCACGTAATGTGATCATGCGCTGACGCTAGGCGAGCGAGCTGCCGCGCCGCCGCGCCCGAACGGCACCACCCACCCCTGACTTTCGTCAGGTCGGTGGCGGGCTGATCACCGTACGTACTGCTCCAGCAGCGCCGGGGTGAGCCCGGCCCGGTGGATCGCCTTCAACGCCGCGAGCAGGTCGTCCATCAGCGCCGGTCGGAAGTGCATCAGCAGCACGTCGCCGGGTTGGACCACCTTCTCCGGTGTCTGGTAGCGCACCTTCCCCTCGTGGACGGTCTCGGTCCAGTGGAAGACCGCCTTCGCGCCGCAGTCGTGCGCGGCCTTCAGCGTGGTGCTGTCATGCTCGCCGAACGGTGGCCGGAACAGGGTGGGCCGCTTGCCGAACAGCCCTTCCAGCTTGTCGGCGGCGCCGCAGATCTCCTGCTTCTGATAGTCGTACGACCGGCCGGCCAGCGAGTTGTGCCTGATGGTGTGGTTCTCCACGACCCCACCCACCGCCTCGATCTGCCGAAAGTAGTCGGTGTGCTCCGTCGCCGCCGGAGAGTTGAGGAACATCGTCACCGGGATGCGCGCCTCCCAGATGAAGTCGATCACCCCAGGCGGGCGGGCCAGCCCACCGTCGTCGATGGTGATGAAGGCGACCTTCTGGTCGGTCGGCAGGCGGTGCCAGAACGCGGCCGAACCGGTGGTGGGCAGCTCCACCGGTTGCGGCTGCGGCGCCTCGGGAAACGTCGGCACCTGGGACACGTACCAGGCCAGGCTCTTGAACGCGGGTTTCGCGGTCGGGGACGGCGAGACCGAGGGGGTCGGCACCGGCGCGGACGGAGTCGGCTGGAGCGCTGCGGCCTGCCGCGCGTGCGCCGAGTGGCTGGGACCGACTGTGCAGGCAGTCAACGCCAGCACTGCCAGAAGCGTTACGACGGCAGGGATCCGACGGGTGGGGATGGCTGACACGCCCGGAAACATACCGAGCGGATGTCAGGATCCGGTCAGCCCGGTGGCCTCGGGGAGGCGGCGCACCACGAACGCGTCCGGCATCCGGAAGGTGAGATTGTCCGGGCACCAGGGCGGACGGAGCACCGCCACCCCGTCCAGCAGCGGCGCGGCCTCGGCCACCACCACTGCCGCCTCCATCCGGGCCAACACGTCGCCGACGCAACGGTGCGCGCCCGCCCCGAACGCCAGGTGTCGGCGTGATCCACGCTGGCCCGGACGGAACTCGTCGGGCGACTCCACCACCGCCGGATCCCGACCGGCGCGGCCCAGCCACAGCACGAGGCTGCTGCCCGCCGGCACCTGCGTGCCGCCCAGCGTGCTCTCCGTCGTCGCCACCCGCCGCCAGGTGACGATCGGTGGTTCGAGCCGCAACCCCTCCTCGACCACGTCGGCCACCGCGACCTCGCCGCTGCGCAGGCCGGCCCGGACGACGGGCTCGTTGGCCAACCGGTGCAGTAGCAGTGTGAGGAACTGCGAGGTGGTCTCCTGCCCGGCCACCAACAGGAAGAAGAGCGCGCCGACCACCACGTCCGGCGGGTGCCCGGCCGCGCGTAGCTCCCCGGCCAGACCGCCCCCGACGGCCGCGAAGTCACGCAGTACGCGGTGGAACCGGCCTACCTCGGTGGCGAGCGCCACCTGCCGGTCGGAGTCCAGTGGTGCCCAGAACAGCTCCAGCGCGGCGCGGGCGAACTCCTTGACCGCGCCGACCGGCGCGTCCGGCAGCTCGACCAGCCGGGCCAGCACCAGCAGCGGCAGGTCGGCGGCGAGGTCCGCGTACAGGTCGACCGGCTCGCCGGCGTCGAGCGCGGCGTCGATCCGGGCGACCCGCTCCCGGACCAGCGAGGTGAGCCACTGCCGCTGCGCGGCCACCCGGGCGGGGTGCAACGCCTCCGCGACTATCGCCCGGATCTGCGGATGGCTGACGCCCGAGTTGTTCGCCAGGGTCGGCGGCAGCCGGAACCGGTGCCCGGCGAGCACCCGCAGCGCGGTCACCGGCATCGGCGTCACCGCGTCCAGCGCGTTGTCCGGCCGGTAGGTGACCGGGTCGGCGAGGACCTGGCGGACCAGCGCGTGCCGGGTCACGACCAGGTGGGTGCCGCCGACGTGGTCCGGCACCCGGGCCACGTCCGGCCATGCGGGGTCGGCCACCTGCGCCCAGCTGCGGAACAGCACCCGGACACGCTAGCCGGAGGCCCCCGGCAGCCCGGCCCGCAGCCGCCAGACGGTGGTGCGCTTCACCCGCACACTCTCCAGCGCCTCCGGCACCGGCACGTCGTATTCGGCCACCTCGTCGAAGCGGTCCCGGGGCAGGAACGCCCGGCCGGGGTCACCGACCAGCGCCGGCGCGCCCGCCCGGGCGGCGCGCAGCAGGAACCGCAGGACGCGGCGGGCCATCGCCTCGCTGTAGAAGACGTCTCCGGCGAGCACCACCTCGGCATCCCCGGCGTCGCCGTCGAGGATGTCGCCGAACTCGGCGTCGACGCGTACCCCGTTGGCCTCGGCGTTGAGCGCGACCGCCGCCACCGCCAACTCGTCCACCTCGACGGCCCGCACGGACGCCGCGCCGGCGCGGGCGGCGGCGATGGCCACCAGGCCGGAGCCGGAGGCGAGGTCGAGCACCCGCCGGCCGGCGACCAGCTCCGGGCGGTCGGTCACGTAGCGGGCGAGGGCCTGCCCGCCGGCCCAGGCGAACGCCCAGAACGGCGGCGGCCGGTCGGTGGAGAACTCGCCCTCGGTCAGCTCCCACAGGCCGATCGGCTCGTCAGCCTGGTGCAGCCGCACCTCGGGAACGAAGGCGACCGGGGCCAACCGGGCGTGCAGCCGGACGAACGTGCTGGAGAGCTCGGACACGGCGTGATTCTCCCAGCGGCCCGACTCCCGGCGTGTCGCGGGGGAGTGGTGACCGGTTCACCACGGTCGGTGAAAACCCACCCCGTCCTTGCCGTCCGGTGCGAACACACCCGTCTGGTCGGTGCGGTCCCCCGCTTCTAGCGTTGCGGGGTGGAGGCGACCGAACGGAGGACGGCGGTGGTGACGGTGTGGCGGTATGCGCTGAGGGCAGGGGTGGTGCTGGCCTGTCTGAGTGGGGTGGAGCTGGCGGTGGCCGCCCCGGCACAGGCGGCCTTCACCACCGAGATGAGCGGCCTGCCGGGACGGTTCACCGCCGGTGAGCAGGTGCGGACGATCTCCGCTGTGGTCTCCCAGACGGACCGGCGCGCCAGGTGCGCGAAGGTGCGCTGGTCGATGGTGCTCAGCGTGCAGGGGGGCCTCCGGCTCGACCAGGTGAAGATGGACCGGGTGGAGGAGACCGGCGACTTTCCGCTGGAGATCCGCACCGAGGGTGACGTGGCCCGGTTGACCGACCGGCAGCTCGACCCGGGCACGCTCTGCCCGGGCCGCACCGTCACGGCCCGCTACCGGGTGGCCTTCGACGAGGACGTCACCCAGGGGCGGGTCACCCTCGCGGCCGAGGCGTACGACGCCAACCTGCGCCTGCTGGCCCGGCAGACCGCCACCCGCTCGGTGGTGGGGGTGGGCGGCGACCCGACCAGCAAGCCGAAGCCGACGAAGAGCCCGCCGGAGCCCACCGAATCCGCGAGCGAGCCGACCGACGACGAGAGTGCGACAACGGAGGAGCCGGCCGCCGACTACCCGGCCGACGCCGTACCACCGTCGGCCGACCGCCCGGTGTCGCAGTCCAGCGCGTTCGGCGTGGTGCAGGTCGCCTTCCTGCTCGGCGGGCTGCTGCTCTTCCTCGGGGTGGGGCTGCTGCTGCGGCTGCGGCACCTGACCCGGGCCACGGCCGGGGACGCCGACGAGGGCGACGACCCCCCGGTGGACCGACGTTGGGAACGCCCGGCCGTCGCGGATCCCTGGCGTCGAGCGCACCGCTGATCGAGGGCAGTGGGGCCGGCGGACATCCGCCGGCCCCACTGCGTCACTTCGAGAACGCCTGGAACTCGGCGATCCTGACCTGGCTCCGGGCCGGGCTGGCGGTCGCGCAGTCCGTGGTGGTGGCCGGGTCGTCGTCCTGCTCGCCCGCGTAGTGCGGGCCGCCGGTGCACTGGCTCGCCAGCACCTCGAGGCGCAGGTGGGTGGCGAGGGTGGTGGGTACCGCGAACGTCCGGAGGTTGATGTCGCGGCTGTACGCCCGGTACGCCCAGCCGGGGAACGCGTCCCCGGCGCTGGTGTAGATGCGCTGCCAACGCGTCGGATCGGCGCAGTCGGTGGTCGTCGCGTTGCAGGCGGACACCGCGAACGAACGCAGCGCGGTGAGCGCGTTCTGCGCGCCGGTGTCGGCGTCGCCGGTGATCGCCGGGCGCAGCATCGCGCTGACGTTCACCCGCTTGACCGTCTGCGGGGCGTCGCCCGGCAGCGCCACTGTGAGCTGCCGGCCGGCGACCCCGTCCACCGACGCCCAGTTCGTCGCCTCGGTGTCGTCGACGACCTGGTCCAGGTTGACCCCGTCACCGCTGATGGTGGCGCCGGACGCGGCGGAGGCGAGGTTGCGGCTCATCCGCAGGTCGACGTACCCGTCCTGGCCGGCCCTGGCCACCACGCTGAGCCGCTGGTGCCCGAACCCGGGGGCCACGGCGAGCAGGTCGTACGTGCCGGCCACCATCTCCACGGTGTCCGGGATCGGCGTCGCCGGGTCGGTGTCGGCCACCGGCACGGCCCGCGCCTCGTACGCCCCCACGTACACCCGGATCGGCGCGTCGGCGCTGTCTCCCCGTGGGCGCAGGGTGAGCGTCGCGTTGCCGCCGCGCGGCGAGGCGAAACTCGGCGTCGGGTCGGTGTCGCCGGCACCGTTGGTGGCCGCGTCCCGGCCCATCCCGGAGCGGGCGAACTCGGCCCAGATCAGGTCCTGGTTCGCGCCGCCGAAGCGGAGCAGGTCGGCGGTGAGCATGTTGTCCCGCATGTCGAGCATGCTGACCTGGCTGGCGGCCTGCAACAGGAACGAGTCGAAGACGAGCTGCGACCACCGCCGGTTACCCGGGCACTTGTCTGCCGCGACAGTGCCCAGTGCGCAGTCGAGCTGCCGTTGCGGGGTGCCGAGGCCGTACCGCTTCACCAGGGCGGAGCGGACCCGGAAGTTGGTGGCGCCCCAGATCTCCCCGTCGGCGTGCACGGCCGGGCCGGCCGTGTTGTAGCCGATGTCGGAGTAGTTGAGCGGGCTGCGGCTCAGGTCGTAGTTGCGGATGCCGCTGACCAGGTTGCCGGTGACGTAGCCGCCGGTGATGAAGGGCGTCTCGCCGGGCGCGCGCAGCCCGTGCTGGAAGAGGTACTCGGCGGCGAGCAGGTCGCCCCAGGACTCACCCATCGACCCGCCCTGGTGGCCGCTGATCCCGCTGTCCGGGCCGGCGATCATCCGGTTGGTGATCGCGTGGGTGTACTCGTGACCGATCACCGTCATGTCGTAGTCGCCGTCCACGCACGGCGGGTACGGCCCGCCGGCCTGCGGCTGCCAGAGGTACATGTTGGTGGTCGGCGGCAACCCGTCGCGCGGGGTGCCCTGGTTGGCGTTGTTTCGGTTGCCTGACAACGCGCCCTGCTGGGCACGCCCCTGCTCGGCGTCACCGCCCAGGCCGGACGGGGTGAGGTTGACCGCCTGGAGGTTCCACGCCGACTCGGTGAAGCCCAGCTGGTACGACCAGTCGTGCATCCGGTTGTGCATGGCGAAGAGGTTGGCGATCGACGCGTCCGCGTCGTTGCGCTGTGCGGAGGTGAACACCCCCGGGTTGCACCGGGCCTGGTGCCACTGGTCGGTGAAGGGGTACTCGTAGCGGCGTTCGGGGCTGGTGGGGGCCGGCACGACCGGGGTGTTCGCACCCCAGGACAACACGGTGTTGGCCGAGTTGCCGCGCGAGGTGAAGGTTGGTGTGCCGGTGGCCGCGTCGACGTCCCACTGTTGGCCGGTGGCCGGGTCGCGGAAGGCCGCCTGGCAGCCGGGGGCCGGGTCGCCGCACCAGCGCACCCGGGGGTCCTGCCCGGGGCCGAGGTCGCGGGGCGGGGTGGCCGGGAAGACCGCCCAGCTCGGGTTGTCGGAGTCGAAATCGACGAGGTCCTCGCGGACCAGCACCTGCCCGGTGCTGCCGTCCACGTAGCTGGTGAACGCGGCAGGGTGCTCGGTGTCCGCGCCGATCATGGTCACCTCGTAGGCGGCCCGTGGCCCGTCCAGCGGGGTGGGCACCGCCACCGACCGGATGGTGTGGCTGGCCACCGCGTCGGCGGTCAGTTTGGCGTCGGCGAGCGCGGCGGCGTACGCCTGCTCGGCGGTGCGGGTGGCCGGCGCTGGCGTGCCGGTGTTGCGGGCCAGCGAGGAGCTGACCGAGAGCACCGCGCCGTCGGTGACCGCGAGGGTGACGAGGCCGTCCGGCCCGGCGGGGAGGTCGCCGAAGCGTTGCCGGAGGGTGACCACTGTGCCGCTGCCCATCGGTCGGACCAGCACCCGTTCCATGCTGGCCACCGTGGCGGCGTCCATGCCGAACAGGTCGTGGTTGGCGGTCAGGTAGGCGCGGGCGGCAGCCTCCGGGTCGGCGGGCAGCCCGCTGGCCAGCGGGCTGCGGCCGGGGCCGAGCGCCTGCGGGGTGCCGAGCCGGTTCCACCGGACGTCGGGGTCGACGGCGCGGGCGAGGCCGCGTTGGCGGGCGTCGGGTGCCGCCGTACCGGTGCGGTTGTCGGCATCGGCGGGCGTGTGTCCCTCGGCGAACGGCCCGGACCGGCGCTCGGCGGACGTCGCGCCGCCGGTGGGGGCCGCGGTGCTCGCGCCGGTGGGGAGCAGCGCGGCGACCGTCGCCGTCGTCGCCAGGATGGCGATGAGCCGGCGTCGACGCCGGCTCATCGGGGGTGACCACTCCGGTTGTGGCACGGGACCTCCTCGTGGGAGCGGGATGGCCGGCGTGTCGCCGGCCACAGATGCGCGGTGACGCATGCGCATCTGTGGATATCAGTCTCCCGAGGTCACGGCAAGGTCCCGAGCCGCTGTCGCACCAACAGATCGAGATCTGGTCAGGCGCCCGGCGCCCAGTCGGGGTCGCGGCCGAACGCGGCCAGCAGGTGGTCCTGCTCGTCGGCGTCGTCGGGCACCTGTACGCCGGTGTGGACCAGATTGTTGCGCCGGTAGGCGTCGATCTGGCCGGCGAACCAGTGGGCGGCGGCGTGCACCGCGTCCGGGTCGAGCCGTGGCTGTGCGCCGATCGCCACCGCCACGTCCCAGCCGTGCACGAGGTGCTCGGCGAGGAGTTGCTGGAGGTACTCGGTGGCCGGGGTGTCGCCGCTGGAGAGGTGCACTGTGCGATCGATGGTGCCGGGGTGGGTGGCGGCGACCTCGGCCTGCGCGGCGGCCTCCCGGGCCGTCGCGATCGGGTCGGCGCCGAGTTGGTCACCGTCGAGCCGGTCGCCGACCTCGTCGATGGTCCGGCCGGCGAGCAGCGGAACGCTCCACCGGTCCTCGCTCACCACGTGGTTGACGAGCGTGCGGACGTCCCAGTCCGAGCAGGGTGTCGGGTCGGACCACTGGCCGGGCTCGATCTGATCCACCCGGTCGATGAACTCGGCCAGGCTTCGGCGGTACGCCTCCAGGAGGTCCATGCTGCCGATTGTTCCGGTCGACGGGGCGGGCTGTGTCCGTTTTGCCCGGCCCGGTGCGGGGGATCGGTGCTGGCCCCGCTCAGTCCAGGTCGGTCGGGTCCAGGCCGAGCTCTCGGGAGGTGACCAGCCGGACCCACTCGCCGAACTGGCGGCGGGAGATCACCCGGTCGTGCACGGCGAGTTGGACGGCGAGGCCGTCCATCACCGCGCTGATCCGCCAGGCGGCCCCGTCGGCGTCGGCGCACTGGAAGGTGCCGTCGGCCACCCCGGCGGTGATCACCGCGGCCAGGTCCTGTCGCCAGCGCAGGTCGAGCCGCCGGGAGACCTTCTCCAGTTCGGGGGTACGCAGCGACTCGGACCAGCCGTCGATCCACATGGACCAGGAGGTCGCCCGCCCGGCCGGGGTGTAGAGCTTGAGGATCCGGCGGAGCTTGGTCAGCGGTGCGGCCGAGGAGCGGGTCACGGCGTCCAGGCGGGCCAGATCCTGCTCGACCGCGTACGCGAAGGCCTGCGCGAGCAGCCGCTCCTTGGTGGCGAAGTGGTAGAACACCAACGCCTGACTCACGCCCGCGGCATTCGCCACGTCCGCCGTCCGGGTGTTGGCCAGACCGCGCTCCACGATCACGTCGCAGGCGGTGCGCAGCAGGGCATCCAGGCGGATCTCGGCCGCACGTCTCGTCACGACCGTTACCGTAGCCCATCCGACTGAACACGAACAGTTACCACCGCGCGCCGATCCGCGCGGTGACAGTCGGAAGCCGGACACTTCTTCCGGGTGTCGTCGATCGTTCCATGGAGGGCGTTCGTCGAGGTCCGCTGCGCGCTGTCGGGGCGTGCGGACGTCGATGGTCGGGCCTGCGACGCGATGATGACGATCATTGCGTAGTGATGTCGGAGGGTGATGGGCGATGCGCGAATCAGGCACCAGATCAGCCACCTAGGAAGCCTACCGATTGTGGCTCCGGTCCAGCCCCGGCCACCCCTGACGCGCCGAGGCGACCCCGAGTTGGCAGTCAAACACCTACTCGGCTAAAGTTCTCATCCGTCACCCGGGAACGTCCGGGGGCGTGCGGACGTAGCGCAGCTGGTAGCGCATCACCTTGCCAAGGTGAGGGTCGCGGGTTCGAATCCCGTCGTCCGCTCGGAGCTGCCGCCACGCATGACGGGGGCAACCTCGGTGGGGTGGCCGAGAGGCGAGGCAACGGCCTGCAAAGCCGTGTACGCGGGTTCAAATCCCGTCCCCACCTCGGCAACAAGCACGGGCGATTGGCGCAGTGGGAGCGCGCTTCCTTGACACGGAAGAGGTCACTGGTTCAAACCCAGTATCGCCCACCACGAGAACGGCTCGTCACCGGAAGACCCGGTGGCGAGCCGTTTCGCTTGTGGCGCCACTGTCGTCAGTCGACGCTGAGCCGGTAGCCGATGCCCCGCACCGTGTGCACGCGCAGGGTGTCGTCGACGGCGTCCAGCTTGCGACGTAACCGCTTCACGGCCGAGTGCAGGATCGACGTGTCGCCGAGGAACGCGCAGCCCCAGACCGATTCGAAGAGCCGCTGGTACGTCCAGACTCCGACCGGTGCGGTGGCGAGTTGGGTGAGCAGGTTGCGCTCCAGCCGGGTCAGGGCCAGAGGTTCGCCGCGCCACGTCACCCGATGGTCGAGCGGGTCGATGGTGAGCTCACCGAGGTTGATCTGGCCGGCCACGCCAACGGCTGGAGCGGGGGCGGACGCGGTGGTGGCGGTGGGCGGCCGCGTCGGCCCGCTGATGACCGGCCCGCCGATCATCGCCTGCAATTCCGCGAGGTCGGTGCAGATCACCAGGGTGCCGAGTCCGTCCAGGCGCCGCACCATCCGCTCGCGCACCGACACGTCGGCGGTCACGCAGAACACGAGGGACACATCGTCGATCACTGTCGTACCTCCCCAGGCGCCAGTAAAAGACAACGCTGTCTGAACCCCGTAGTCAATGGTTTCCGCCGGGGCGGCCACCCGTGATCCACTGCGGCTCGCCGGGACGCGCGCCCGCTCTCAGAAGGTCAACAGGCGGAACTCGCCCACCGGCCGGAAGCCGAGGCCGCGGTAGACCGACTCACCGACGGCCGACGAGGTGAGGGCGGCGGTGCGGGCACCCCGCTCGGCGGCCAGATCCAGCGCCGCCCTGGTCATTGCCGCGCCGACGCCCCTGCGGCGCTGCTCGGGCTGGGTGCCGACGAAGTAGAGGGTGACCAGACCGCGGCTGATCCAGGCGACGGCCGTCGCGACCACCCGGCCGTCATCAAGGCGGCCGGCCAGCCGGAGCACAGTGCCGTCGCCGCTGAACGCCTTCTCCCGTTCGATCGTCGCCGCCACACCGTCCGCCGGGATTCCGGACACCCGGGCATACGCCGGCACGAACGTGGCGAGGTCGGTGGTCTCGGCGATCCGCACACCGGCCGGAATCGGCACCTCGGCCACCGCCCCGATCCCCACGGTCATGATCGGCATGCGGGCGACCTGCACCGCTCCGAGGGCGACCAGACCGTCGGCGGTGCCGGCGTCGCTGTCCGGGCCAACCCACCAGACCCGGGGTACGCCGTGCAGGCGCTCGCGGGCCTCGGCGAGCGCGTCCTGCGCTGTGCGCCCGACCACCCGCAGCACGCCGTTGAGGGGTGCGTGCGGCACGTTACTGCGGTAGGTCGGGAGGTCCGGCCCCCCGGCGACACCGATGTTCCAACCGAGCAGATACGCCCGGTGCGCGGCCAGCACCGCGTCGAGAGGCTTCATGATCTGGATCGTAACGCGGGGGTCGCACGCTCTCGGCCAGCGGAAACGGCTCGGATCGGCCGCTGTGACCGGCGGTACTTTGTCGATCGTTCCAGATAGCGGGTAGCGTTCAGCCATGGCCCGCACCCGTGAGTTCGACCTCGACGCCGCTGTCGACGCTGCCATGGACGTGTTCCGGAGAAAGGGCTACGAGGGCACCTCCATGCGGGACCTCTCCGAGGCGACCGGCCTGGGCAGCGGCTCGATCTACGCGGCGTTCGGCAGCAAGGACGGCCTCTACCTGGCGGTGCTCGACCTGTACCGGCAGCGCTACGCCACACCGATGGTCGATCTGCTGCGCTCGGGCAACGATCCGCGGGCGGTCATCCGTGAGGTGTTCATCGGCGCCGTGGACGACATCACCGGCGACGGCCGGTACCTCTCCTGCCTGATCGTCGGGGCGTCGATGGAACGGGCGCACCAGGATGTGCGGGTCGCCGAGCGGCTTCGCTCGACCACCCAGTCCCTGGAGTTGGCGCTCTACGACCTGCTCGCCGAGGCGCAGTTGCGGGGTCAGATCACCACCGACCGCAGCGCCACCGACCTGGCCGGCTTCCTGGTCACCAGCCTTCAGGGCCTGCGGGTGATGGGTGCCATCAACCCGGATCGGGCGGCGCTGACGCGTTACGCAGAGGTCGCGCTCACCTGCCTGAACTGAACACCGGACACGGTCGGCGGCCGGGGCGCCCGAAATGAGGAGTCGAGCATGAGAGCGGTCGGACTGCTGCGCTACGGCGGGCCCGAGGTGCTGCGGGTGGTCGAGCTTCCGACGCCGCACGCCGGCCCGGGCGAGGTTCGCATCCGCGTACGCGCCGCGGCGGTCAACCCCGCGGACACCCTGATCCGGGCCGGTATGACGCCGGTGCGACTGCGCGGCAGCGATCCGCTGCTGCCCGGCCAGGACATCGCCGGCACCATCGATGAGGTGGGCTCCGACACCAGTGGCGCGCTCGCCCCGGGTGACCCGGTGATGGCCATGATCAACCCGACCCGGGCGGCCGGCGGCGGGTACGCCGAGTGGGTGGTGCTCCCGGAGGCCTGGGTGGTGCCCGCTCCGGCGGGCGTGTCACCCGCCGAGGCGGCCACTCTGCCGTTGAACGGGTTGACGGCACTGCACGCCCTGGACCAGTTGCGGCTGCCACCCGGCAGCACCCTCGCGGTGACCGGCGCGGCCGGTGCCGTCGGCGGGTACGCGGTCCAGCTCGCCAAGGCCGCCGGTCACCGGGTGTTGGCCGACGCGTCGCCGAGTGACACCGAACTGGTCGCCGCGCTCGGGGCCGACGTGACGGTCACCCGAGGTCCAGATGTCGCCGACCGTTTCCAGGAGCATGCCCCGGACGGGGTGGACGCCGCTGTCGACGCCGCGTTGCTCGGCGGCGCGTTGCTGCCCGCGGTACGCGACGGGGGCGTCGTGGCGCTGCTGCGCGGCGGGCCCGATCCGGTGCTTCGGGCGCAGGCCGACCAGCGCAGGATCGACATGGTGTCCGCGTACGTGCACGAGTACGACGGGCGCCCCGACAAGCTCGACCTGCTTCGGCGACTCGCCGAGGAGGGGGCGCTGACCCTGCGGGTCGCCGGCCGGTTCCCGCCGCAGGAGGCGGCCCGCGCGCATCAGCTCCTGGAAGCGGGAGGGGTGCGCGGCCGGTTGGTCATCGAGTTCTGATCCCGGCGTCCGCTGCGGCGCGGGGTCGCCGGTGCGACGGGCCGGCCACCTTCGCCGAAGGTGGCCGGCCCGCAATCACTGTGGTCTGGCGGCTCCGCCAGCGGTGGAGCTGGCTGGTTCACAGCGGCGGTGCGATGTCCCGCCGCTCCTCGACCTGGCGATACTCCACCGGCTGCTCGGTGGTGGTGACGACCTGGCGGCGGCGACCCCAGATCAGCGTGGTCATGATCAGGCCGAGCACGCCGGCGCCCATCAGGATCCAACCGACCACGTCGAGGTTGATGCCGCCGACGCTCGCGTCCAGTGCGAAGGTGAGGATCGCGCCGAGCGCGATCAGGAAGATGCTGGTGCCGATACCCACGACAGCCTCCTTAAGGGGGTGTGGTGCGCTGTCGAGCCCTTCAGTACCCCGGCCGGGACCAGCGCAACCGTGACCGGCCAGGGTGCCGTGCCAAGCGATCTTGGCATCGGGTAGAGTTCACCTGTCGCCGGCGCTTGCCGGGGACGTGCGGACGTAGCGCAGCTGGTAGCGCATCACCTTGCCAAGGTGAGGGTCGCGGGTTCGAATCCCGTCGTCCGCTCGCGATCCGCCCCATTGGGGCTTGGCTGCCGGGTTCGGCGGCCGCCACGGGCGATTGGCGCAGTGGGAGCGCGCTTCCCTGACACGGAAGAGGTCACTGGTTCAAACCCAGTATCGCCCACCAGCTCAGCGGCCACATCCGATCGATGGATGTGGCCTCTTGCTATTGCTGGGTGACCAACCCACCTCAGGCGAGCGAGCTCGCTGAGGTGGGCCCAGAAACGGGGCTCAACTCCAGCTAAGCCCGGCGAGTTGTTGCTTGAACTGTTTCAGGGTGAAGCCGTGGCTGTCGGGCGGTACAAGCGACAGGGAGTAGGTGACCTGCCCGAGCTCCCACCAGACCGTCCAAGAGCCTGGTGCGCCGTAGGTAGTGATGATGCCTTGCTGTGAGCGGATTGGGACCGTGGCGACAGTGGCGGGCCGGTGCACCCTGGTTGTGGGCTGCGCGTCGAGGAGCAGCGTTGTGCCGCCAGGGTCGCGAAAGCTCTGAAACCAGCGTTCGTCGGGCCGCAGGTGTCCTCCGGAAGGATCCCACCGCTTGTCTGCAAGGACGTCCGGCACATCCCGCTGAAAGTAGGTCGGATGCGGCCGGGTGGTGGTGGCGTCGCGCAGAACTCTGTCACCGAGGGGTTTCTGCAGCGACACGAAAGCGGGCGCAGCGTCACCGGTGGTGGCGCAGGCTTCTTCCTCTGCTCGCACAGTGCTCGTGGTCACCGAAATGACCACCTGGGTTTCGTCCTGATGGGTGATCGTCGCCTCGGGGGAACGCGTGGGCTCTCCGCAGTTTGCACTGTCTATGCCGGTGGCCACGGTGATCGAGGTGTCGTCGCGAGCGACGACCGCTGCGACCCATGGCAGCACGACGGATCCATCCGGCGTCGAGGCTCGATTCTCATGCTGTGGTGCCGCCGACGCGGACGGTGTCGCCTCTTGTGGAGGTTCCGCTACGGCGTCTCGGCGACCTGTTCCGCAGGCACCACATAGCGTCGCGACGAGCACTGCTGCGGTGATGCGGACAACCTTGCGCGAGCTGATGATCACCACCGCAGCCTGCCATAAAAGTGGAAGCCCACCGCTGCCCCTCACTGCACCGAGCCGGTGACCACCGACGAGCCAGCCGCTCGGGCGAATGCTCCGGGATCTGTGGGCAGCCCTCGGTTTTGTAGTCGGTCACTCGCCGGCGCGGAGTACCTCGCTCAGCCGGTCGCGTCGCCGCAGCGCCGACTCCACAGGTACGACAGCGGCGGCCGTCGCCAGCAGCGCCACGCTCACCAGGCCCAGCAGCCACCACGGCAGGACCGCCGTCGGATCGGCGGCCTGACCGGTGAGCAGCCACAGGTCGAGCGGGCCGAGCGTCAGGCGCGCGAGCAGGGCCCCGAGTAGCGGGCCGCACACCGCGGTGACGACCACCGGCGGCAGCAGCTCTCCGGCGGCGACCCAGCGGGCGTCGCGTGGCCGCAGGCCCAGGGTCCGCAGTCGGGTCAGGGTCTGCCACCGCTGCGAGGCGCCGGCGGCGGCGGCGAGCATGAGGCCGAGCAACCCCAGCGCCAGCAGCACCGCGGCGGCCGTCCACGCCAGCCGTACCAGCCCTGCCGTCAGCGGAGCCACCCGCTGCGCCCGCAGGACGTCCGCCCGCAGCACGACGTCGGAGGGGACTCCGGTGTTCGACACGGCCCGGCCCGCGCCGGGGCCGGTCACCCAGACGGTGTTCGGAACGGCGGGCAGCCCGGCGTCGGCGAGGGCCGCGGCGTCCACGATGACGACGTCGGTGGCGCCGCCGACCGAGGGAGCGGCACCGACGGCGGCGAGCCGGATCGCCGGGGCCCCGTCCCGGGGTAGCTGCAGCCGCGTGCCGGTCCGCAGATCGCCGTCACTCGAACGGACCAGCGCTGGGACCTCCCCGGGGCCAGGACCGGGTGCCCTGAGCCGGGCCAACGCCGGCGCGTCGGGCAGCGGAGTGGTGGCCAGCAGGCGCTGGAACGCCGCAGTGTCCACGACGACCAGGCGTGGGGTGAGCAGCGTCGATTCGCTGAAGACGCGTGCCGAGTTGGTCACCTGCGCGACGACGACCTGCCCCACCCCCGGTGCGGCGGCGATGCGCTCGGCGAGTGCGGGCGTGGCGGCCTCGGCGTCGGCGCCGACGTCGAGGCGGGCGTCGGCGCCGACGGTGCTCCACGCGCCGTCGGTCAGGCCCCGGGTGACGGTGGCGCCGAGGATGAGCGCGAACGACGCGAGCGCCGTGGTGCTGACCAGAACCAGCAGCGGCAGCGCACGCCCGGCCGTTGTGGCCGCCTGGGCGGCACTGAACACGGCCAGCGGGCGGCGCGAGCGCAGGGCCTCTCGGAGCGCGAACCGCGCCCCGAGGGGCAGTAGCCGGAGCAGGACGAGCGCGCCGACGAGCGCGCCCAGAGCGAGGGCGCTGATCGGCAGGATGAGGTCGCCGGTCAGCTCACCGCTGTCACCGTCGGAGTCGACGGGCAGGAGCCCGCGCTGGTGCAGTGTGACGAAGGCGGCCACCGCGGCGATCAGGACAGCCGCCTCCACTGCGGTGCGGCGCAACTGACCGGTGGCCCGGATCCAGCGCCGAGCGGCCCGGTTGGCGGGTTGGCGTCGGTCACGGCTGGAGCGGGCGGCGGCGAGGGTGCCGAACGCCGGGCCGGCGAGGGCCCCGGCCAGGACCACGGGAACCGCCCAGGTCCAGGAGACGCCCGGAGCGGCCGCGCGCGCGAGCGCGAGCCCGACGGCGGCGGCCGACACCGACACCACAGTGGACTCGATGATCAGTTCCGCGCCGAGGTCGGGTAGCGCCGCCCCACGCTGCCGAGCGACACTCAGCACCGGGGTACGGCGGCGGGCCAGCAGGTTGGCGGCGAGCAGCAGGACCAGCACCGTGGCGGTCAGGACCCCGGCGAGCAGGACGGCGGCCTGTGTGGAAGCGGCGCTGTTCCGGGCACGGGCGTCGCGCAGGGCGGTGTCGAGCTGCGATTCCCACTTCAGGGACTGGTCGCGGTCGCTCGATGAGCCCGAGGTCGCCTTGAGCTTGACCACCTGGGCGGCGAGCGCCGCTGCGGCGTCCCAGGTGAGCGCGTCGGGAACGGGTGCGAAGTGGACGGTGCGTCGCAGTTGGTCCTCGTCGACGGCGAGCCGGGCGTCCGGTAACGACTCGCGCGACAGCAGGCCGGCGAACCGGGTGGTCCCCGGGCCGTCGGCGCCCGGCACGGGGCGCAGGAGCGCCGCGGCGAGCCGCCAGGCAGGGTCGGCGCTGTCAGTGGGCCGGTAGATCCCGCTGATCCGGACGTCCTTGTCGCGACTCTGGCCGTCCTTCACCGGGATTCGATCGCCGGGGCCGAGGTCGAGTGCGGCGGCGTCCGCCTCGGAGAGGCCGACCTGCACCGGCCAGGGCGGTCCGCCGTAGGGGACCTCGACGTACTCGTCGGAGACGGTGGGACCGGGCGGGCTGCCGGCGATCCAGGTCACGTCCGGGCCGTCGAGGTCACCGGCCAGGTAGGTGAACTGGAAGGTACGCGGCGCGTTGCCGTCGGTGATGGTGAGGATCGGGCCGTTGACAGCGGTGACTGGCGGGAGCAGCGCGGCGTCCAGGTCGGGCCCGAGGGCCGATGTCGCCCGGTCGCGGAAGTCGCCGAGGTCATCGGCGAGGTGGGGCATGCGGACCCGCCCGCCGGTCGGTCCGTCGTCGCGTTCCCAGTTGGCGTGGACGAGGACGTTCGAGTCCTGGCCGGCGCGGCGGACCGTGTCCCGCACGGCGTCGTCGGCGGCGGCGCGGAGCAGCGCCGGCGCTGCTCCGGCGAGCAGCGCGACGGCCGCGATGACGGCGGCGGTGAGCAGCAGCGGTCCGACGTCGGCACGGCCACGGCCGCGGATACTGGGCCAGTGCGGTGTCGGCCACCGACGGGTCAGCCACCGCTTCACGGCGCCACCCGCAGGTGCGTGGCGTCGGCCCGACGGACCTGGACGGTGACCACGACGGCGACCGCCAGCATGCATCCGGCCAGCAGTACGGCGAGCAGTGCGGCCTCGGCTGGCCACGGCCAGTGTGCCTGGGTGGCCGGGACGGGCGCGGCGCCGGTTTCGGAGCGCACGAGCAGGGGAGCGACGACGCGGGTGGCGAGCGCGCCGACGGCCGCGCCCGCCGCGAGCACCGGCAGCAGGACCCCGGCGTGCTGGCCGAGCAGCACGGCCCGGATGCCGCGTCGGGACATCCCCAGGCCGCGCAGCCGCGTCACCTCGACGGCGCGGGCCTGGAGATCACAGGTGACGTGCAGGACGACGCCGGCCAGCAGCAGCAGGGCTGCGGCCGGGACGATGAGGCGCAGCGCGGCCGGCAGCCCGGCGAGCAACGGGCCGCCGATGAGGCGGGCGGTCTCCGCCTCGCGGGTCGCGACGGCGCCCAGGTGCAGGGCGGTGGCCCGCTCGGCGGCACCGGGGCCGGCCGGGTGGCCGACCCACCAGGCGTCGACCGGGAACGTCAGGTCGCCGGTGACGGCACGTGCGCGGGACAGCGTGTCCAGGTCGGCCAGGACGGCGACGGCGCCGGGGGCGGACGGGACGGCCGGCACGACCTCGGTGACGACGACCGGGACGGGCGTGATGCCGACAGTGACGCTGAGCTGGCTGCCGCTCTCGACACCGACCTCGCTGGCGAAGCGGGCGGACACGGCGACGGGCACCGGGCCGGGGTCCGGGAAGGCGGTGGCGACGAGGGTCCGGGCGGCGTCCTCGACGCCGCCGAGGTCGACGGTCGCGGCCATCCGCAACGTGGTTCCCGTCGGGGTGGCGGACACCATGACGGTCGGGTCCCTCAGCCTGCTCGGGATCGGCGGCGCGGAGGTGGCTGTCCAATCCGATCCGTCGGTGGGATCCTCCGCCGGCCCGGCGGGGGGCACTGTGAGTGTGACGGCTACGGCGACAGGTCCGCCGCCCGCGTCGGCGGTGACCGGCAGGGCGACAGCGACGAGACGCAGCCCGTCAGCCGTCGCGCAGGCGGGCAGCCGAAACTCCCTGCCGTCGAGCGGTACGGCGGGACCGGTGCAGGCCGTGCGTAGGCCGGTGGCGTCCTGCAGCATCAGCCGGGGCGTCACGACGGGCGGGGTGTCACCGGCGGCGGTCCCGCTCAGTACGAGCGGGGCGCCAGCCGGAACGGCGAGGCCGTTGACCCGGGTGGGTGGTGCCAGCGTGGCACCCACGTCAGCCCATCCGCGGTCGTTGTCCAGCCGCCCCCGCAGCAGCGCGTCGGCGCGGGTGGTGTCGACGGCGACCAGGCGCGGCGCGTCGCCGGCGCTGCCGAGCCACTGACCGACGGCGGTGCCACGGTCGAGGGCCGGACTCACCGCACCCGCGGTGGCCGCGCTGAGGATCGCGCCGTCGCCGGCCACCGGCGCCGTGCTGAGGGTGAGTGCCAGGTCGGTGCCGACGGCGAGCGCGGCCTGGTCGCGCTGCGACTGGTGCCACGTGTCGTCGAAGGCGAGGCCGAAGGTCCCGGCCGCGCAGGCCAGCCCGACGAGCAGCCCGGCGGCGACCGCCTGTGGCCGGCGGGCGGCCTCGGCGACCGCCAGCGGAAACGCCAGCCCGCGGGCGCGGTACGCCAACCGGTCGGCGCCGCGCAGGGCCGGTAGTACCACCCGGAGTGCCAGGGCGGCACCCGCGGTGAGCAGCAGCGCCGGCGCGAGCATCCGGACCGCGTCGGCGCGTGGGCTGGCGTCGGTGGGCTGCGCGTACAGCTGCCACCATCCGGCGGCGGCGAAGACCGCGAGCATCAGGTCGGCACCGGATCGGGCCAGCAGTTCGCGGCGGGTGCGCTGGTCGCTGGCTGCCGGGACGGGCCGGATCGCCAGGACGATGAGGACAGCGGCGAGCACCAGCGCACCGCCGACCACAGCGAGGACCTGGGCGCCGACGACGGCCGGCCGGACGGTCAGGCCGGCGCCGTCCAGCGGCGGCAGGTGGGTCAGGCCGGCGTGCAGGGCCGACGAGGCCGGTATCGCGAGCGCGGCGGCGACGGCGGCGACGAACCCGGCCTCGACCGTCGCGGTGGCGGCGAGTTGGCGACGGCTGGTGCCCAGGGCCGACCGCAGGGCGGTCTCGTCGGCGCGTATGCCAGTGGTCAGCCGGCCGGCGAGGACGAGTGCCGTCGCGGCCAGGACACCGCCGAGGACGGCGATGGCGAGCACAGCGGCGGCGGTGACGTGCCGTTGGTCGTCGGCGGACCGCAGGGTCGCCGGCAGTTCGGAGGCGACACGGGCGAGTTGAACGCGGTCGCCGAGGGTGCCGGCCAGCCGGCGGTCGACACCGTCGACGGCCTCAACCACTGTCTCCAGGTCGTGGCGGTTGCTGTGGGACAGGTCCGGATGGGCGGTGACCTCCATCCGGTCGACGGTGGCACCGGTGGTGACCAGGTCGGCCAGGTCGACGAGGAACGGGCCGTAGGCGTTGACCGGCTGCATGAAGCGGCCGTCCCGGTAGCCGGCGGCGGAGCCGGCCGTGGCCAGCGGGTCGCGGTCCCAGCCACGCGCCGGCAGCGGGCGTACGACACCGACGACGAGCACGTCGATGGGTGGGACGGGCGCGTGAGCCAGTTCGGCGCCGAGGCGCACCCGGCGACCGGGGGTGAGGCCGAGCAGTTGTGCCGTGGACTCCAGCAGCACCGCGTCGCCGGGGTGCTGTGGCCACCGTCCGGTGACCAGCTCGCTGCGGGCCGGCAGGTCGTCCAGCCCCGACAGGTACGCCTGGGCCGGGACTGTGGTGCCGGTGGCGAGCCCGGGCGGCAGCGCCCGCAGCACCGTCGACGCCCGCGCGGTTGTTGTCACCGGGAACGGTGCGAGGGTGGAGGCCACCACCGTGCGGGTGTCGGCGGCGACGGACGGCGTGTCCCGGCCCTCGACGGTGCCGGTGTAGACGGTCACGTCGACGGCGGACGGGGCGGCGCGGGCCACGGCGACCTCCAGCGCGCGCTCGGCGGTGCGGGTGACCAACAGGGTGCAGGTACCCAGCACTGTCGCGCCGATCGTGACGACCCCGAGGAGGGCCGCCAGCAACGGCCACTGCGCGCGGGCGCGCCGGCTGACCAGCCTCATCGTCGCGTCACCGGGCGTCCGGCGCGGGCGCGTACGGTTGCCCGGCAGCCTGTTCGTCGAGGTGTCCGTCGTGGATGCGGATCACCCGGTCGGCCAGGGCCATCATCACCGCGTCGTGCGTCGACACCAGTACGGTGACGCCCTCGGATTCCACTATGCCGCGCAGCAGGGCCATCACCGACAGGCCGGTCTCGGCGTCCAGTTGCCCGGTGGGCTCGTCGGCGAGCAGAAGCTGGGGCGAGGCGGCCAGCGCGCGGGCGATCGCCACCCGCTGCTGCTGGCCGCCGGACAACTCGGCCGGGCGCTGCCGGGCGTGGTCGGCCAGACCGATCAGCTCCAGCAGCAACTCGACCCGCCGCTCGCGCTCGGTCGGGGCGACGCGGGCCATCCGCAGCGGGGCGGCGACGTTCTCCGCAGCCGACAGCACCGGGATCAACCCGAAGCTCTGGAAGACGTACGACACCTTCTCGCGTCGCAGCCGGGACAGGCCGTCCTCGTCGAGGGCGGTGACGTCGGTGCCGTCGACGTGCACGGTGCCGGCGTCCGGGCGGTCCAGGCCGCCGATGACGTTGAGCAGGGTGGTCTTGCCCGAGCCGGACCGGCCGACGAGCGCCACCATCGATCCGGCGGCCACGTCGAACGACACGCCGTTCAGCGCGTGCACGACTGTCGGCCCGGTGCGGAAGCGCCGGTGTACGCCGCGCACGCTCAGCATCGGCTCGCTGCTCATTCGCCGCTTCCCGAGTCGGGGTGGATCGTGATGTGGTCGGGTTCCAGGGCCAGCCGGACCCGCCGGGTCAGCGCCAGCGCCTGGCGGAACTCGCGGGGCACCTGGACCCGCCCGGCCCGGTCCATCACCGCGTACTCCTCGGCGATCATGTGCGTGTCGCCCTCCGCGTCGGTGGTGCTGCGGCGCAGCACCTCGCTGCTGGTACGCCCATCCCGGATCGCGATGGTCCGTTCGACCTGGCCGCTGACCTCCGGATCGTGGGTCACCACCACCACCGTCACGCCGTAGCGCCGGTTGACGTCCCGCAGCACGCCGAAGACCTCGGCGGACGTGGCGGCGTCCAGCTCGCCGGTCGGCTCGTCGGCGAGCAGGACCTGCGGCTGGTTGGCCAGCGCCACAGCGATCGCGACCCGCATCTGCTGCCCGCCGGAGAGTTGCCCGGGGCGGCGGTCGGCGCAGTCGGCGACACCGAGGCTGTCCAGCAGTTCGGCGGCGCGCTCCCGGCGTTCCTGCTTCGCGGTACGGGCAGCCGTCATCGGCAGGTCCACCATCTCCCGCGCGGTCAGGTAGGGGATCAGGTTGCTCGCGGTCTGCTGCCGTACGAACCCGACGGTGTGCCGCCGGTAGGCCACCCGGTCCGCGCGGGACATCGTCAGCAGATTCCACCTGTCGACCCGGACCCGCCCGGCGGTGGGGGCGTCGATGCCGGCCAGGATGGAGAGCAGTGTCGACTTGCCCGACCCGGAGGCACCGACGACGGCGACCAGCTCACCGCTTTCCACGGCCAGGTCCAGGCCCTGAAGTGCCTGCACCTCGATCGAACCGGTCTGGTAGATCCGCACCAGGTTCTCGCAGACGATGAGCGCGTCCCGGCCGAACTCGGGTGCCCGCGCGGATGGCTGCGGCAGGGACAGCGGTGTGCCGGACATGCCCTTCTCCGTTCGGGTCGTGCCGACGTCGCGCCAGCCTCGGGTAGCGTCGGGCCTGTCGATCGGGCACGTGTTGTCACCTGATCGGCACGCGTGGTCACCAAATGTGTCAAGCGCCTCGATTGCCCGTGCTGACGCAGATTGAAGCAGTTTCGCAATCGGCGGCGTCGTTGACCATGCCCCGGGCGGCTTTCCTGCATTCTGGACGGGCGTCGCTGGCGAGCGTGAACGCAAGCACCCTCCTGCCCACCGTCCGGTTCTGCCACGGGCAGATCCGCTGCCGGTGAACACCGGCGCCCTCCGCCGGTCGGTGCCGGCACAGTGGAGCGCATGAGACTGCTGGTGCTGGGCGGTACGGGCTTCGTGGGCGGGGCCACTGTCACCGAGGCGGTGCGCCGCGGCTGGTCGGTGACGGTGTTCAACCGAGGGCTGCACGGCAGCGTGCCGCCCGGCGTACACCGGTTGCGGGGTGACCGCACCACGCCGGAGGGCCTGGGCGCGCTGGCCGGCGGTGAGTGGGACGTCGCGGTGGACACCTGGGACGGCGCGCCGCGGGCCGCCGGGGACGCCGCCCGCGCCCTGGTCGACGCGGTCGGTCACTACGTGTACGTGTCCAGCGGCTCGGTCTACACCGACCATGCCGTGGCGGGGTTGCAGGAGGACTCCCCGGTGGTGGCCGCCGACGCGGGTTCCGTCGACGGCGACTACCCGCAGCTCAAGGCAGGTGCCGAGCGCGCCCTGCGGGAGGTCTTCGGTCAGCGTGCGTTGGTCGCCCGGGCCGGCCTGATCCTGGGTCCGGGCGAGGACATCGGCCGGCTGCCCTGGTGGCTACGGCGCATCGAGCGGGGTGGGGACGTGCTCGCCCCCGCGCCGGCCGACCTGCCCGTGCAGTACGTCGACGTCCGCGACCTGGCGGGGTGGATGCTGGACGCGGGCGCCCGGAAGGTGGGCGGCACGTTCAACGCGGTCGGTCCTCCGGCACAGACCACGATGGGCGAGCTGCTCCACGCGTGCGTGGCCGCCGTCGGCGCGGACGCCAGGCTGCGCTGGACCGATCCGGCGTCGATCCTCGCCGCCGGGGTGCAGCCGTGGAGCGACCTGCCGATCTGGCTGCCGCGCGGGCACCCGTACCGGGGGTTGCTGGAGCAGGACGTGACCCGGGCCCTCGCGGCCGGGTTGACCTGCCGGCCGGTGGCCGAGACAGTCGGCGACACCTGGCGCTGGCTGCGGGAGGTTGGTGCGGTTCCGCCGCGCGCCGGGCGGCAGCGACGCAGCTCGATCGGGCTGGACCCGGCAGTGGAGGCCGCCGTGCTCGCCGCCTGACAGTGCCCCGGCGGGTCAGGCGGGCACCACCGGCAGGTCCAGCACCTCGTCGACGCCACGTCGGGGGGTCGGTCGACCCGGCTGACCGTACCCGATCCGCAGCACCATCTGCGGCGTGCCGAACCGGCCCAGGGACAGCCGCAGTTGCTCCCGCGCCGTGGGTACCTCGATCGGCTGGGAGAGCATCGACACGCTGAGTCCGGCGTCGGTGGCGGTGAGCAGCAGGCGTTGCAGGGCCTGCCCGGCGATCACCTGGTCCACTGCGGTGTTGCCCGCCGAGCCCAGCACCCCCACCAGGGGTTCCGGTTCGAAGTCCCGCCCGGGGGCGCGGTCGCGCCCACCGTAGCCGCGCGCCGGGAGGACGTCCTGCGGTTCGCCCCGCGGACCTCCGGCCGAGGCGGGCACGCCGTCCGGGGTGGACCCCCGGCGCAGCCACCGTTCCCGTTCGGCCCGGTACGCGGGGTCGCGCTCCAGCACCCGGTGCGCGCTGCGCGCGATCTCCCCGAACGCGGAGACCGCGCTCACCCCGATCAACAGCTCCAACCAGCACTGCTCGGCACGGGCGGCCTCGCCGAGGCGCCACCGGGCGTCGGCCGGCACCGGGTCCGGCCAGAACGGCAGGCGGTTGCTGAACCGGCGTGGGATGGCCGCGTACAGGCTCTGCTCGGCGGGGGCGGGCCGGCGTGGAAGGTCCGGCACCAGCCGGGCCAGCAGGTCCGGCTCGGCCGGGTCGGGGCGCAGCCGCACCCGGGCCGGGACACCGGCCACGGCCAGGGCGATCCGCAGGTTGAACAACGCGGCCCCGCAGGCGATCCGCAGACCCCACCCGCTCGGGTCGGTCGCCGGCAGCCGGCGGGTGGGGTCGGCCAGCACCTCGATGCCGCCGTCGCGCAGCCGGAGCCGCCACGGCTGGGTGTTGTGCAACGACGGTGCCCGGACCGCGTCCACGGCGGCGGTCCGCAACTGGGCTGCGGTGTAGCCGATGTCCATGTCGGTGCTCCTCTCCCGCTGGGCCGGCGGCGGGTGGTGCCGCGCTGGCTGGCATACCTTCACGGTCCATCGTTGCGTCGTCGCCGAGCAGGGCCGGACGTCCCGACCGGTCGGGTCCGAGCGCCCGCTCGCCGCGTGCCGATCGGGACCTTCGGCCCGTGCGGTGGGCCAGGGTCAGCGGGTAGAAACGAGAGATGATCCGTGTGTTCCTCCTCGACGACCATGAGGTCGTCCGCCGTGGCCTGGCCGACCTGTTGCAGAGCAGCGGCGACATCGAGGTGGTCGGCGAGTCCGGCTCGGCGCAGGAGGCGGCCCGCCGCATCCCGGCGTTGCGGCCCGACGTGGCGATCCTCGACGCACGGCTGCCCGACGGCAACGGCATCGACGTGTGCCGTGACGTCCGCGCCGTCGACTCGTCCATCAAGGGACTGATCCTCACCTCCTACGAGGACGACGAGGCGCTGTTCGCAGCGATCATGGCGGGTGCCGCCGGGTACGTGCTCAAGCAGATCCGCGGCACCGACCTGGTCGACGCGGTGCGCCGCGTCGCGGCCGGGCAGTCGCTGCTCGACCCGGCGATCACCGCCCGGGTGCTGGAGCGCGTCCGCAACGGCGTCGAGCAGCCGCGCGAGCTGAGGTCACTCACCGAGCAGGAACGGCGGATCCTGGAGTACGTGGCCGAGGGGCTGACCAACCGGGAGATCGCCGGGCGGATGTTCCTGGCCGAGAAGACGGTGAAGAACTACGTCTCCAGCGTGCTGGCCAAACTCGGCCTGGAGCGCCGCACGCAGGCCGCCGTTCTGGCCACGCGTCTGCTCGGCAAGACGCCCTGACCCAGGGTCGCGGGGGTCAGTCGCGCAGCGGCACGGCCCAGCGCACCTCGGTGCCCTGCGGCTCGGCCGGGGCGATCGTGAAGGTGCCGTCGAGGCGGCTGGCGCGTTCGCGCAGGTTGACAAGGCCACCCCGGGCGGCGGCCGGGTCGCAGCCCACCCCGTTGTCGGTGACTGCCACGGTGACCTGGCCGGCGTCGACGCGTACGACGACGTCGACGCGGGTGCACCGCGCGTGGCGGACCACGTTCGACAGCGCCTCGCGCAGCACGGCGGTGAGGTCCGGGCGGACGGCGTCCGGCACAGCGCTGTCCACCGGCCCGGTCAGGTCCAGGTGCGGCTTGAAGCCCAGCGCTTCGGCGGCCACCTCGATCTCCGCACGGATCTCGGTGCGCAGCTCCGAAGTCATCGGCGTACGCAGCTCGAAGATCGTCCGGCGGATGTCCCGGATGGTGGCGTCCAGGTCGTCGACGGCCGCGTTGATCCGCTTGGCCAGCTCGGGGCGGGCCATCGGTGCGGCGCTCTGGAGTTGCAGACCGGTGGCGAAGAGCCGTTGGATCACCACGTCGTGCAGGTCGCGGGCAATCCGCTCGCGGTCCTCAAGGACCACCAGCAGTTCCCGTTCCTCCTGGCCGCGCGCCCGTTCCATCGCCAGCGCGGCCTGCCCGGCGAAGCTGCCCAGCAGCGTCAGATCCTCCTCGCTGGCGCCACCGCCGCGCTCCGGCCGGTGCGCCACGATCAGCACACCGTGCAGGGTCTCCGCGGTGGCGAGTGGTGAGATCATCGCCTGGCCGGTGTGCAGCAGCGCCGGCCACGGCGCGGCGTGCGCCAGGTCGTCCACCTGGTCGTGCCGGCCCTGGGCGACCGCCGCGCCGAAGCTGGTGTCGACGGCGGGAAGGACCGCGCCGACGAGCGCGAGGGCCTGCCCGTCGTTGCCGTCGACAACCTCCACGGAGAACTGCTCGGTGTCGCTGTCGTAGAGCAGCACCAGCGCCAGCTCGGCCTCGGCGACCTCGCGGGCGCGGCGGGCGACCAACGCCAACGCGTCGGTACGGCGTACCTCGCCCAGCAGCACCGTGGTGATCTCGGCGGTGGCGGCGAGCCAGCGTTCCCGCCGGTGCGCCAGGGCGTACAGGCGGGCGTTCTCGATGGCCACACCGGCGGCGGCGGCGAGCGCGACGACGATCTCCTCGTCGTCCTCTGTGAACTCCGCGCCGCCCTGCTTCTCCGCCAGGTAGAGGTTGCCGAAGATCTGGTCGCGGATGAGGACCGGCACGCCCAGGAAGCTGTGCATGGGCGGGTGGTTGGCCGGGAACCCGAAGGAGCGGGGGTGCTGGGTGATGTCGGGCATCCGCAGCGGCCGGGGATCGTCGATGAGCAGGCCGAGCACGCCGCGCCCGTGCGGCAGGTCGCCGATCTGCTCATGCTGCTCGGGCGTGACGCCGTGGACGATGAAGTCGTGCAGCAGCCGGTCCGGGCCGACCACGCCGAGCGCGCCGTACCGGGCGCCGACCAACTCGCAGGCCGCCTGCACGATGCGTTGCAGTGTGGTGCGCAGATCCAGGTTGGTGCCGATGCCGACCACCGCGTCGAGCAGGGCCCGCAGGCGCTCCCGGCTGGTCACCACCTCGCCGACCCGGACCAGCATCTCCTGCAACAGCTCGTCGAGACGGACCCGGGACAGCGGGCTCAGCCCGAGCGACGGTGTCGGGGACGGTTCCTGACGGGGCGACGGCGCGCTGCTGGTCACCGGGGGATGGTAGCGCCGGTGCCGCTCGTCGCCAGACCCGTCAACTGACGGCGGAGGTGTCGACCACCTGCGCGGTGGTCAACCGCGGCGTGTGCGGCGGGCCGGAGTGTGCCGGGTCCGCGATGCCCAACCGCAGCACGAGGTACGGGAAGCCGATCCCGGAGAGCAGCTGCCGCAGGGTCTGCCGGGTGCCCGGCACCTCCACCACCGCGCTGAGCGGCACCACCGACACGCCGAGTCGGGTGGCGGTCAGCCAACCGGCGGAGAGCGCCTCGCCGGCACGCAACCAGTTGTCCCGTTCGTCCTCGTCGCCGTGCAGCATCGCGTACACCGCCATCCGGTCGTGGCCCGGACCCACCGGCAGGCTGCCGGGACGCCCGAAGTCCCGACCCGGCACTGTCGTCTGCGCGGGCTGCTCGGGCAGCACCTCGGCCGGCAGGCCGGTGCCCGAACCAGCCCGGCTGGTCCAGTACGCCAGCTCGCTACGTACCTCCGGGTCCTCGGCCTCGACCCGGTCGGCGTGCCCGGCGGTGGCGGCCAGCTCCAGCACCTGGTCACGGTCGAGGATCTGCAACCGGCAGCCTTCCGCGCTGACCGCCCGGGTGATCTCCTCGATCGCCGTGGGCGGAACCGGCTCGTCGCTGACCGGCCGCCGATCGGTGTGCCGCACCTGCATGCACTGCACCATGCGCATGGCGTCCGGGTCGGCCCCGGTGTGGCTGAGGTCGGTCAGCCGGGCCAGCAGCTCGTTGTCGTCCGGGTCGGGCAGCCGCTCCACCACGGCACGCCAGCCCTCGGCGGCCAGCGCCAGTCGGGCGTGGTGCAGAGCGATGCCGCAACTGATCGCGAGCAGCCGCCCCTCGGGGTCGCTGGCGGCGAGCTGCCGGTCGGCGACCGAGCGCAGTTCCAACGCGTCGGGCAGCACCCGCCAACGCCACGGCTGGGTGTTGTGCACCGAGGGAGCGTGGCCTGCGGTGGCGGCGGCCTCCGCCAGCGCGGTGGTCAGCTGACTTTCCTGACTCATGGTCACGACCTTTCCGTCTCTGCTCATCGTGCCGTATGGCGCGTCACCGCGCCCGGGGTTGCCGCCTCATCCTGTGGCCTTCGGCGGTGCCCCCGCAGGGCCACAGGTCCCGACCTCGCCGGGCCGTTACGCCCGCCGAGCGAGGTTCGAAGCACCGCCACGACGTACGTCCACCGGACGAAACATCCGGGGGAGGGCCGCTCGGAGCCCTCCGGCTGCGACGATGCGCAGGTGGGGGCCGAGCCGACCAGGTGCGTACCGGAGCAGCCGGTCCGCGGCCGTGTTCGGCGGTGGTGGGCCTGGACTCCACTCGTCGGACTCGGCATCGGGGTGCTGGCCGGCGCGGCGTTACGTATCGCCGGCCGGCCGGGCGCGGCCAACCTGATCTGGGCGGCCGTCACGGTGGCCGCGCTGCTGCCGGCTGCGTGGTCGATGCTGCGCGCGTTGTGGCACCGGCGCTTCGGGGTGGACGTGATCGCCGTGCTGGCCCTGGCCGGTGCGCTCGGCGTCGGGGAGTACCTGGCCGGGGCGGTCATCGCCGTGATGCTGGCGACCGGGCGGTCGTTGGAGTCGTATGCGCAGCGCCGGGCCACCCGCGACCTGCGGGCGTTGCTGGCGCGCGCTCCGCGTACCGCCCGTCGGCGTGGGCCCGGCGGCGCGATCGAGGTCGTGCCGCTGGACCAGGTGGCGGTGGCGGACCGGTTGCTGGTGGGCCCGGGGGACGTGGTGCCGGTCGACGGAACCGTCGACGAGGCCGCCACGCTGGACGAGTCGGTGGTGACCGGGGAGTCGCGGTTGGTCCAGCGGGCGGCCGGGGAGGTGGTGGCCAGCGGTGTGGTCAACGCCGGCGCGGGGTTCGGCATGCGCGCGACGAAGAACGCGGCGCAGAGCACGTACGCCGGGATCGTCCGGCTGGCCCAGGAGGCGACCGCCCGCCAGGCCCCGATGGTGCGGCTGGCCGACCGGTACGCCGCCGCGTTCGTGCCGTTCACGCTGGTCCTGGCCGGGCTGGGTTGGCTGCTCTCCGGCGACGTGGTGCGGGCGGTGGCGGTGCTGGTGGTGGCCACCCCCTGTCCGCTGTTGCTGGCCACGCCGATCGCGATCGTGTCCGGCCTGTCCCGGGTGGCCAGGCGCGGGGTGCTGGTCCGCGACGGTGGCGCGCTGGAACTGCTCGGCCGGGCGCGGACGCTGTTGGTGGACAAGACCGGCACTCTGACCGCCGGCCGTCCGCGCGCCGCCGAGACCGTCGTCGCCCCAGGTGGTGATCGTGACGAGGTGTTGCGCCTCGCGGCCTCGGTCGAACAGTTGTCGCCGCACGTGCTGGCCACTGCGCTGGTTCGGCAGGCCCGCGATCGTGGGCTGACACTGACCGAGCCGACTGGCGTCACCGAGGAGCCGGGACGGGGAGTCAGCGGCCGGGTCGACGGGCGCCTGGTCCGGGTTGGTCAGTTCACCGGGGAGCTGCCCGAGTGGGCGGACCGGGCGCGGGCCCGCACCGAGCTGGCCGGTTGGTCAGCGGTGTGGGTCAGCGACGAGGGCGGACCGCTCGGCGCGATCCTGCTGGAGGATCCGGTGCGCCCCGACGCCCGCCGGACCGTGCGTCGGTTGCGTGCGGCGGGGCTGCGGCGGATCGTGCTGGTCACGGGCGACCAACCGACCACCGCCGCGCAGGTCGCGGCGATGGTCGGGGTGGACGACGTGCTGGCCCGCTGCACGCCGCAGGAGAAGGTGGCCCGGGTCCGGGCGGAGGCCGACCGGGCGGTCACCGTGATGGTCGGCGACGGGGTCAACGACGCTCCTGCGCTTGCCGAGGCGCACGTGGGCGTGGCGATGGGTGCGACAGGCGCGAACGCCTCGGCGGACGTGGCGGACGCGGTGCTCACCGTGGACCGGCTGGACCGGCTCGCCGACGTGGTGGAGATCGCCCGGTACGCCCGGCGGATCGCCGTGCAGAGCGCCACCGTTGGGATGGGGTTGGCCGTGCTGGCGATGCTCGTGGCGGCGGCCGGTCGGCTGCCCCCGGTCGCTGGCGCGTTCCTCCAGGAGGGCATCGACGTGCTGGTGATCCTCAACGCGCTGCGGGCACTGCGGGGAGGGCTGCGCCGGCGGGACGTCCCGGCGCGTACCCGGGAGTTGCTCGCCCATTACGCGGCGGAACACCAGGCGGTCCGCGACGTACGGGCCGGGTTGCGGGACAGCGCCGACCTGGTCGCCACCGACCCGGCCTCGCCGAGGTGCGTGCCGGCGGTACGCGAGACGCACCGCCGGCTGACCGAGCGGGTGCTGCCGCACGAGGCTGCCGAGGAGCGACAGCTCTACCCCGCGCTGGCCTCCCCGCTGGGCAGCGGGGAGGCGACTTCGACGATGAGCCGGGCGCACGTGGAGATTCGCCGCCAGGTGGATCTGCTCGGCGCCCAACTCGCCCAGATCGCCGACGGCCGGCTGCGTCCCGATCAGGTTCCCGACCTGCTGGCCACCCTCTACGGGTTGGACGCGCTGCTGCGCCTGCACCTGGCCCAGGAAGAGGAGGAGTTCTTCTCCCTCGACCCGTCGGACCCGACGCCTGCGCGGCGGTGAACCGCCACCCGGGCGCCCGCCGCGGTCAGCGTTCGCGAACCACGGCGACCGGGCAGTTGGCGTGTTGGATGAGCTGTTGACTGACCGAGCCGAGCAGCATGCCGGCCAGCCCGCCCCGGCCTCGGCTGCCGACCACGATCAGCCGCGCGTCCCGACTCGCCTCGATCAGCATCGCCGCCGGGCTCGTCGGCACCAGGTCGACGGTCACCGCCAGCTCGGGGAACGTCCGCCGCCACGGCTCCAGCGCCTGTTCCACGGCGGCCCGTTCGTCGGGCACCCCGGCCGCCCCGCCGGGGCCCGGGGTCCAGGCGTGCAGGACGCGCAGCGGCGTCCGCCGTTGCGCCGCCCGTTCGACCGCGAAGCCGAGCGCCACCAGCGAGGGTTCCGAACCGTCCACACCGACCGCCACCGGGCCGGCCGGCGCGGCGACCGAGGGCCCGTCGCGGACCACCACGACCGGGCAGTGGGCGTGCGCGGCCACCGAGACCGCCGTCGACCCGGCGAGCAGGCCGCCGAAGCCGCCGTGACCCCGGCTGCCCAGCACCAGCATCCCGGCCTCCGCCGAGCATTCCTGCAACACCAGCGCGGGCGGCCCGTCGTACACCTCGCCGGTGATCCGCAGCCCGGGGTTTGCCGCGGTGGCGTCCGCCGCGGCCCTGCGGACCAGGTCCTCGACCTGGCGGCGGGCGGTGTCGTCCGGCCACACGCCGGGGGCCACGCCCGGGCCGACCCAACTGGCCACTGTCAGCCACTCGAAGACGTACGCCAGCCGCACCGGCTGGCCGCTGTGCCGCGCCTCCTCCACGGCCCAGTTCAGGGCCACCGAGGCGTCGGTGGAGCCGTCGTAGCCGACCAGGATCTCCGCGTCGCGCACGTCGTCCTCCTTCAGGGGGTGGTCGGGTCGGTTTCGCGGACCCAGCGCCATTCGGCGACCTGGGGGTCGTCCTCGCCGTACTGGCGGGTGTAGTCGCGGGCCGCCTGTCGGGCGTCGACCATCCGTTGGCGCAGGTGCGCGGCGCTGGCGGCCAGCCCGGGCACCCGGTCGATGACGTCGATGACCAGGTGGAAGCGGTCCAGGTCGTTGAGCATCACCATGTCGAACGGGGTGGTGGTGGTGCCCTCCTCCTTGTAACCGCGCACGTGCAGGTTCTCGTGGTTGGTGCGGCGGTAGGTGAGACGGTGGATCAGCCACGGATAACCGTGGTACGCGAAGATGATCGGCCGGTCCTCGGTGAAGATGGTGTCGAACTCGTTGTCGGTCAGGCCGTGTGGGTGCTCGGTGTCCGGCTGGAGTCGCATCAGGTCGACCACGTTGACCAGGCGCACCTTCAACGTCGGCAGGTTCTGACGCAGCAGCTCGACGGCGGCCAACGTCTCCAGGGTGGGCACGTCTCCGCAGCAGGCGAGCACCACGTCCGGCTCGGTGCCGCCGTCGTTGCTGGCCCACTCCCAGATGCCCAGGCCACGCCGGGTGTGCTGGATCGCCTCGGTCATCGTCAGCCAGTTCGGGGCGGCCTGCTTACCGGCCACCACCACGTTGATGTAGTGCCGGCTGCGCAGGCAGTGGTCCATGGTGGCGAGCAGCGTGTTGGCGTCCGGCGGCAGATAGACCCGCACCACCTCGGCCTTCTTGTTGACCACGTGGTCGATGAAGCCCGGGTCCTGGTGGGAGAAGCCGTTGTGGTCCTGCCGCCAGACATGGCTGGAGAGCAGGTAGTTCAGCGAGGCGATCGGCTGTCGCCAGGGGATGGCCCGGGTCACCTTCAGCCACTTGGCGTGCTGGTTGAGCATCGAGTCGACGATGTGGATGAACGCCTCGTAGCTGGTGAACACGCCGTGCCGGCCGGTCAGCAGGTAGCCCTCCAGCCAGCCCTGGCACAGGTGCTCGGAGAGCACCTCCATGACCCGCCCGTCGGGGGAGAGGTGGTCGTCGCCGGGCACCGTGGCGGCCACCCAGGCCCGGTCGGTCACCTCGAACGCCGCACCCAGCCGGTTGGACGCGACCTCGTCCGGGCCGAACAGCCGGAACGTCTCCGGGTTGGCGCTGATGACGTCGCGGATCCAGGGGCCGAGCACCCCCGTCGCGCCGGCGACCGGCGTACCCGGTTCGGGTACCTCCACGCCGTAGTCGCGGAAGTCCGGCAGGGTCAGGTCGCGCAGCACCACACCGCCGTTGGTGACCGGGTTGGCGCTCATCCGCCGGTCACCGCGCGGCGGCAGCGTCAGCAGCTCCGCCACCGGCGCGCCTGTCGCGTCGAACAGCTCCTCCGGCCGGTAGCTGCGCAGCCAGTGCTCCAGCTCGGCCCGGTGTGCCGGGTTGTCGCGGACGCCCGACAGCGGCACCTGGTGGGCGCGGTAGGTGCCCTCCACCTGGGTGCCGTCGACCTCACGCGGGCCGGTCCAGCCCTTCGGCGTCCGCAGAATGATCATCGGCCAGCGGGGACGTTCGACGACGCTTCCGGAGCGGGCCCGCCGCTGGATCTCGGCGATCTCGCTCAGCACACGGTCCAGCGTCGCGGCGAGGGTCCGGTGCACCCGGGCGGGCTCGTCACCGGCCACCACGTACGGCTGGTAGCCGGATCCGCGCATGAGGTCGAGCAGGTCGGCCTCGGGGATCCGGGACAGCACTGTCGGGTTGGCGATCTTGTAGCCGTTGAGGTGCAGGATGGGCAGCACCGCGCCGTCGCGCGCCGGGTTGAGGAACACGTCGGAGAGCCAACTGCCGGCCAGCGGCCCGGTCTCCGCCTCGCCGTCGCCGATCACGCAGGCCACCAGCAGGTCCGGATGGTCGAACGCGGCGCCGTAGGCGTGGCTCAACGCGTACCCGAGCTCGCCGCCCTCGTGGATCGAACCCGGCACGTCCGCAGCGACATGGCTGGGGATGCCGCCCGGGAAGGAGAACTGGCGGAAGAGCCGGGACATCCCGGCCTCGTCGCGGGCCACGTCGTGGTAGCGCTCCGACCAGGTGCCCTCCAGCCAGGTGTTGGCCACGATGGCCGGACCGCCGTGGCCGGGGCCGGTGACCAGCATGGCGTTGAGGTCGCGCGCCACGATCACCCGGTTGAGGTGGGCGTAGATCAGGTTGAGGCCGGGGCTGGTGCCCCAGTGTCCGAGCAGCCGGGGTTTGATGTCGTCGGGGGCCAGCGGCTCGCGTAGCAGCGGATTGTCCAGCAGGTAGATCTGCCCGACGGTGAGGTAGTTCGCGGCGCGCCAGTAGGCGTCCAGCCGGCGCAGCTCGTCGTCGGTGAGGGTGGGGTGCACGTCGAGAGCGGTCTCCATCATGCTGCCTCTCGCGGGTAGGAGTGGGGCGTCCGGCGTCCAGCCTGGCCGCTGCGGACGCCCCGGGTCAGGGCCGTTGGTCCCGCGCCGGTCGGGCCTCGGACCCGGTCAACGGCGCCTCGGCCAGGCCGCGGACGACGACCACCGGGGCCGGGGAGTGGTAGAGCAGGGACTGGGCGACAGCGCCCAGCATGGCCCGGCCCGGTTCGTCGCCGCGGGCGGCGACCAGCGCCACCTGCGCGTTGCGGGAGCTGTCGATCAGCACCTCGGCGGGGTCGCCGCGTACCACGCGACACTCGGTCGGCACTGTGTTGTCGCGGCCGGTGTGCCGGGCCAGTGCCTCGGTGAGCTGCTCGGCTACCGCGTCGGTGTCCTCGTCGTACTCGACCACCCGCAGCGCCAGCAGTCGGGCGCCCCGGCGCGCCGCGCACTGCACGGCCCACTGGAGGGCGAGGTGTGAGCTGGGGGAGCCGTCGACGCCCACCAGCACCGGGCCCTGCGGCGGCGGCTCACGTCGGACCACCAGCAGGGGGCAGCCGGCGCGTGCGGCCAACTGCACGGCAGTCGTCTCGGCGGGAACGCACTGGCCGCTGCCCGCCATGCCGCTGTCGCCGACGGCCAGCAGGAAGGTGCCCTCCGAGCGGCGGATGAGGGTGGGCAGCACGGAGCTCTCGACGATCTCCCCGCGTACGGTCAGCCCCGGCTCGGTCTGATGGGCGAGCTGGGCGGCGCGGGTGATCAGTTTTTCGGCCTGGTCGCGGGGTGCGGCGACGGTGTCCGCGGCGAAGGCCGCGCTCCAGTCGAAGGTGTGCAGCAGGTGTAGCGGCCGGCCGTGTCCGGCGGCCTCCTGCGCGGCCTCTTCGACCACCGGGAGGTCGAGTTCCGAGCCGAGGCCGACCAGCACCGCTGCGTCGGCGGGTGCGGCCATCCGATATCACCTCCCGGGCGTCGCGCCCGGCACGACCAAGCTGTCCCTGACCGAGGGTAGTCGGATGGGCACGGCGGCGGGCGGGATCGGATGGCTCGGCGGTCAGGTCGGTGCGGACCGGAGTGTGTCCACGACCGGGCGCCGGGTGGCAATCATCGCGGGGATGGCGGTGAGCGCGGCGATGGCGAGCAGGACTCCGAGCGCGGTGGCGAGCAGCGAGGAATGGGGTGGGTACTGGACCTCCCCGGTGCTGACGAACGTAACAAGCCCGACGCCGGCCGGGATCCCCACGGCGACGCCGGGTATGGCGGGAAGCAGTTGCGCTGCCGCCAGGCCCAGGCCGGCCTGCGCGGGGGTCGCACCGAGCGTCCGCGCGACGGCCAGTGGCTGCCGGGCGTCGAGGACTGCGCTCCAGGCGCTCACGACGGCGTTGATGAGCGCAAGGACGCACAGCACGACGGTGAGCACGAGCGTGGCCTGCTCGCCCCGTTCCACCCGGGGATTGGCGAATTCGGTGTAGCCGAGGTCGAAGTGCACCGCCTGGGTGTTGACCATGAGAATGCCGACGAGCGTGGTCGTGGTGATCAGGGTGTTCACGGTGACCAGCCGGGCGCGGCGCGGTCGGCGCGCGTTGATGCGCACCCCGATCAGTAGGGCGGTGGGCAGCCGCCGCGACAACCAGATGCGCCACCGCCGGCGCCGCGGTGGCGTTGCGGCGTCGGCCAGCGAGTGAACGGTGCTGGTGGTGGCGGCGCGCAACACCGGCACCAGAGTCGCCGCCACAGCGATCGCGAGGGCAAGGACCGTGACGGTGACTACCATGCGCGGCGCGGGTGGCTGGGCGTTGACGGAACCGATGAGTCCGGCGCTGGGGCGGATCAGCGCGGGTGCGGCGAGCCAGCCCGCGACCAGGCCCGTCGCGGCGGCGGCAAGCCCGATCGCGAGGTACTCGGCGAGGTGGACGGCGGCGATCATGGCCGGTCCGGCGCCGACGGCTTTGAGTAGTCCCACCCGGCGGCGCTGGCCGATGATCCGGCCCGCGACGATGCCGGCGACGCCGGCCAGCGCAAGGCCGTTGAGTAGCCAGCTGCCGACGAGCAGGGCGATCTGCGCGTCGCTGTACAGCCGACCGTTGAGCTGGCTGATCGCCTGCCAGGTGGTCAGTTGGTCGCCGATGGGGTACGTGCTGCTGGCCGCCGGGTCGGCGAGTTTGAGGTTGAGGGTGTACGACAGTGGCTGGCTGCCCGCGAGCGTGGCGATGTCGCTGCGGTCGACCCAGACCAGGCCGCCGCGCTCGACCAGGATGCCGCCGGGGTAGTGCCACCCGGCGTAGGGGTACGTCGCTCTCGCGGCGGTGACCGCGGTCCCGATCAGGCGCAGCGGATGGCCGCCGATGTTGACAGTGTCGCCGGTGCGGATACCGAGGGCGTCGGCGAAGGCGCGCTCGACGACCACGCCGCCGGGGCGCACCCAGGTGCCGTCGGTCACGGCGGGTCGGTCGATCGATGCGGGTGTGGTGTCCCGGCCCGCTACGACGGTGTGCGCGGACCTGCCGCGGGCCGTCATCGTCAGGTAGGCGATCGGGAAGGGGCCGCTGTGGTCGGTGACGCCGGCCTTGGTGGTCAGCGATGCGAGCTCGTCCAATGCGGCCTGGCCGGTGGCCCGGGGTGTGACGATCACGTCTGGGCCGGCGGTGGCCCTCCGGGTCTGCTGGTACGGCCGGTCGGCGATTTCGTTGAGGGTGAGGCCGATTGTCAGTGTCGCGGTGGCGGCGGTGATCGCGGTCAGGAGCAGGATGGTTTCGGTTCGGCGGCGGCGCAGGTCCCGCATCAGCAGTCGGCAGACGAGCAGGAGGCGGCCGGCCATGTCAGCGCCGCCCGTCGTAGAGGGTGCCGGTGGCGGCGCTGGCAACGTCGTCGACGAACGCGCCGTCACGCATGGCGATCACCCGGTCGGCGACCGCGGCGATGCGGGGGTCATGGGTGACCACCACGAGGGTCTGTCCTGCGGTGCGCAGCTCCTCGAACAGCCGCAGCACGTCCAGGGTGGCGGCGCTGTCCAGGTTGCCGGTGGGTTCGTCGGCCAGCACGACCAGCGGCTCGTTGCTCAGTGCGCGGGCGATGGCGACCCGCTGGCGCTGCCCACCGGACAGCGCCGAGGGCAGGTGCCGGGCGCGGTCGGCAAGCCCCACCCGGTCCAGCAGGTACATCGCCCGCTTGCGGGCCCGCCCCGGTGACTGACCGGCCAGCAGCGCGGCCAGCTCCACATTCTCCACCGCGGTGAGTTCGTCCATGAGGTGGAACGACTGGAAGACGAACCCGAGGCTGTCACGCCGCAGCCGGGCCAGGGCCCGTTCGCTCATCGTGTCGATCCGGCGGTCGGCCAGCCACACCTCTCCGTCGGTCGGGCGCTGCAGCCCGCCGAGCAGGTACAGCAGGGTGGACTTGCCGCAGCCGCTGGGCCCCATCACCGCCAGCGACTGTCCGGCCGGCACGTTCAGGTCGACCTCGTCGACCGCTCGGACCAGCGCGCGCTCGCCGCCGTACAACATGCTCAGCCCACGCGCCTGCAACACCGTCGACCCGGTCACGCCCCCGCCTTCCGCCCGGTTGGATCATGTTGGGCCCACAGGCGTTCACACGCCTCCAGCCATTCCAGGTCGGCCCGCAGCCGCAGTACGACACCCTCCAGCAGCAGCCCGGCGACCGGATCCATCGACCGGTCCAACGCGGCCCGTTGGGCGTCGCGCAGCCGGCGCAGCACCTCACGCCGTTGCGCGTCGACAAGGGTCACCGGATCGGCCAGCCGGGCGGTAGCGGCAGCCACCAACTTGAGGTGAAACTCCGCGAGGTCCGGCTTCGGCCAGTTCACTTCTGCCAGCCAGGTGGCGACCCGCTGCTGCCCCTCCGGGGTCAGCACGTACACCCGGCGTTCGGGCCGATCCGGCAGGCCCTCGGCCCGCTGCGAGGTCACCAGCCCTGCCTTGCCCAGGCGGGTCAGCGTCACGTAGATCTGCCCGGCGTTCATCGCCTCGCCCAGCGGGCCGAGCGCGGCACGCAGCCGGCTGCGCAGCTCGTATCCGTGCGCCGGCTCCTTGGCCAGCATGGCCAGCACCACGTCCTGCACCGAGCACGTCCTTCATCTAGATCGTTAATAGATAACGGCTAGCTATAGCACTGTCAAGTCGGGTGTGGGTGCGGCGGGCGGAATCGGGCAAGCGTTCGTCAACCAGCGTTGACACAGGCGCACTGTCAACGTATGTTGACGGCATGAGTCAGGCGACAGAACTCGCGGCGGCAGCCGGCAGCACCGACCCCCGGGTCGGGCTGCGCGCCGTCCGCGCGCTACGCCGGCTACTCGAGCGGCTTGAGGTGGTCCAGGTCGACAACGCCCGACGACAGGGCTGGTCCTGGCAGGAGATCGCCGACGCGCTCGAGGTCAGCCGGCAGGCAGTGCACAAGAAGCATGCCGGGCGACCGGCGGTCAACTCATCCTGGGAGGCGTGATGTTCGAACGATTCACCGACCGGGCGCGCGACGTGGTGCGACGGGCGCTGGAGGAGGCGCGGGTCGAGGGCCAGCGCCCGGTCGGCACCGAGCACCTGCTGCTCGCCCTGCTCGCCGACGACGCCGGGCTGGCCAGCCGGGTGCTCGCCGACGCCGGAGTACGCGCCGACGACCTGCGCGAACGCATCCACCGGCACACCGCCAGCGGCGGCGCCGGCCTCGGCGACGCGGACGCGGCGGCGCTGCGGGAGATCGGCATCGACCTGGCCGCGATCGTGGCCCGCATCGAGGAGTCCTTCGGCCCGGACGCGCTACGTGAGGCGGTGCCGGCGCCGCGCCGCCGCTGGGGACGTAAGCGGTACCTCGGCGGCCCGTTCTCGGCCCGCTCCAAGAAGGTGCTCGAGCTGTCCCTGCGGGAAGCCCTGCGCCTGCGTCACAAGCACATCGGCACCGAACACATCCTGCTCGGGGTGCTCCGGGAGGGGCACGGGCTGGGGGCTTTGGTGCTCACCGAGTCCGGGGTCGACCTCGACGATCTGCGCCGGCGGGTGGAGCTGGCACTGCGGGCGGCGGCCTGACGGGTGGGGCCGGGTTGAAACCTGTCTGTGGCACTTCCGACGCGCGCCGCTCGCCGGGTCGCTGAAGCCGTCCGGGTGCTGCACACTGGCGCCGTGGATGCTGGACAGGACAGGCGGCCCTCGGGCGGCGACGGCGGGTTGCGCTCCGCCGTGGTGGTCAACCCGGTCAAGGTCGACGATCTCGACGAGTTGCGCCGCACCGTCGACGACGCCCTGACCGCGGCCGGCTGGCCCGCGCCGCAGTGGTACGAGACGACGGTCGACGACCCCGGTCGCGGCCAGACCGAGCAGGCCGTCAAGGACGGCGTCGACCTGGTCTTCGCCTGCGGGGGCGACGGCACCGTGATGTCCTGCGTCAGCGGGTTGGTCGGCACCGACGTGGCCCTCGCCGTGCTGCCGCAGGGCACCGGCAACCTGCTCGCCGCCAACCTGGGCCTCTCCACCGACCTGGCCGCCGGGCTGGAGATCGCAGTCGAACGCGGCCGACGGCTGCTCGACGTCGGCGCTGTCGAGGACCGATACTTCACAGTGATGGCCGGCATGGGCTTCGACGCCCAGATGCTCGAAGCCACGAACGAGACCACGAAGGCCCGCATCGGCTGGCCGGCGTACGTGGTGGGTGCCGCCCGGCACCTACGGGACCGGCCGATGCGGGTGCAGATCCGCATCGACGACCGCCCGCCGGTGCGCCGCCGGGCCCGCTCGGTCCTGATCGCCAACGTCGGTCGCCTGCAGGGCGGCGTGACCCTGCTGACCGAGGCCGAGCCGGACGACGGCTGGCTCGACGTCGCCGTGCTCACCCCGCGCAACCTGCGGCACTGGCTCGCGCTCGGCTGGGCGGTGATCCGCCGCAGCGGCCAGGTGCCGCAGCTGGAGGTGTTCCGGGGCCGACGGGTGGTGGTCACCAGCAACCGGGCGCAACCTCGGGAGTTGGACGGCGACCTGATCTCCCCGGGTCGCCAACTGCGGGCGGAGGTCCGACCGCAGGCGCTCTGGCTCTGCGTCCCCCAGCCCGAGGGTGCCCCCGACCTGGCCGTCGACGCGCAAGGTGCCGGGGAGCGGGGCGAGCAGCTGATCGAGGAAGCCCGCCGTGAGTAGTACCCGGATCGTGCCGGAGACCCGGCTGATGGCCGACGAGGAGCTGTCCGCCGACGACGCCTGGCACACACTGCGCGGGCAGGGCGGCTGGCACCTGCTGCGGGACGCGTTCATCAGGTTCCGCTACGGCGACGGGTTCAGCCACTCCCGGGCCTTCGCGCTGCAACTCTGCCTCGCCGTGGTGCCGTTCCTGATCGCCCTCACCGGCCTGATCAGCGAGCTGGGCGTCGAGGAGGGCGGCCAGGTGGTCGCCGACACCGTGCTGGCGCTCACCCCCGGGCAGAGCGCGCAGATGGTCGGCGAGTTGCTCGGCGAGGGCGAACGCGTCGAGGACGCCGGGGAGTTGGCGCTCACCCTCGGTCTGCTCACCGGCCTGTTCGCGCTCACCACCACGATGGCCCAGATCGAACGGGGCGCCAACCGCATCTACGGCGTCGAGCGGGACCGCCCGGCACTGCGCAAATACCTGCGGGCCGCCGTGCTGGCCGTCACCGCCGGCCTGCCCGCCCTCGCCGGCTTCCTGATCCTGGTCGGCGGCGGTGCGATGGGCGACTCGGTCCGCGAACACTACGAGTGGGGCGAACTCGCCAACGGCATCTGGGACGTGATCCGCTTCCCGCTGAGCCTCGGACTGACCATCGTCGCCGTCGCCGTGCTGTTCCGACACGCTCCGCGCCGCAACCAGCCCGGCCTGTCCTGGCTGTTCTTCGGCGCCGGCATCGCCACGGCGCTGTGGTGGCTGGCCAGCCTGCTGCTCGCCGCGTACGTGCGGTTCAGTGACGGTTTCGGGCAGACCTACGGTGCCCTGACCGGCATGATGGCGCTGCTGCTCTGGGCCAACCTGACCGGGATGGCGCTCTTCGGTGGGCTGGCCTTCGCCGCCCAACTGGAGGCGCTGCGCATCGGCGCACGGGAGCCCGCCCAACCGGATCTGTGGGAGCCCGACCCGGACCGCGCCGAGCTGTACGACACCGGGGACATGTCGGCGCTCTGACGGCACCGGCGTGTACGACGGACGCAGATCGGGTAAAGCGCCTCGCCAGACAGATAAGGGAGGTGCGGGGTGACCGCGGTCAAAGAGGTGGCGCGTCGTCCGCTCGGTCATTTCGCCGAGCGGAGCATTGCCGGTCTGGTGGCCGTCACCGGCGCCGGGGTGGCCTTCGGGTTGCTGCTGCTGCTCGTCCGGGTGCAGTGGAGCCCGTTGCAGGACGTCGACCACGGTCTCGCCGAGTGGTTCAACGGCCTCGTCGCCCCGCACCACGCGCTGGTCACAGTGCTCCAGGCGGTGACGGACCTGGGCGGCCGACCGATCCTCATCTGGCTGGTCACCATCGCCGTCGTCGGGTTGCTGATCCGGCGCCAGCCCCGGCTCGCCGTCTACCTGATCATCACGGGGGTCGGTGGTCTGATCCTCGACCCGTCACTGAAGACGCTCGTCGGCCGGCTCCGCCCGGTCGTGGACGTGCCGATCGCCAGTGCGCCCGGCAACAGCTTCCCGAGCGGGCACGCGCTCGGCTCGTTCGTCGCGTACGGAGCGCTGCTGCTGGTGTTCCTGCCGGCCATGGCGCCCCGCTGGCGTAAGCCGGCCATCGTCGGCGCCGGTTTGCTGGTGCTCCTGGTCGGGCTGACCCGGATCGCGCTGGGCGTGCACTTCGTCTCCGACGTACTGGCCGCCTGGCTGCTCGGGGCCGCCTGGTTGGGCGTCACCGCGTACGCCTTCCGGCTGTGGCGGCGGGAGCGGGGGCGGCCGGTGCCGCCGCTGACCGAGGGCCTGGAGCCGGAGGCGGGGCACGACATCGCCCCCGCCCCGGCCGAGGAACACGTGCTGGCCCATCCCCGCTCGGCGGTGGCCGAGCTGCTGGTCGGCTGGGTGATCGTGTTCGGGGCGCTGTACGGCTTCGGCACGTACGTCAGCTACCACGCCAAGGGCACCTTCTTCGACACCCTCGACACCAAGGTGCCGCAGTGGTTCGCCGAGCGGCACACCGAGGTGCTGACCGACGTCAGCTGGTGGTGGAGCAAGTTCGGAGACACCCATGCCATCCTGCTGATCTCGCTGGTGTTCTGCCCGCTGGTGCTGGCGGTGTGGCGGCGCTGGCGTCCGGTGCTCTTCGTGGCGCTGGCGATGGTGGGGGAGTTGACGCTCTTCCTCGCGTCGGCCCGCGCGATCGACCGGCCGCGTCCGCCGGTGGAGAACCTTGACGGGCAGATGCCCACCTCGTCGTTCCCGTCCGGGCACATCGCGGCCACGATCTGCGTCTGGCTGGCGATCACCCTCATCGTCTTCCCGCGTACCGACCGGTGGTGGCGTTGGATCTTCGTGGGGTTGGCAGTGCTCATGCCGGTCGGGGTGGCCACCTCCCGGATGTACCGGGGGATGCACCACCCGACCGACTTCATGGGCGCGATCCTGCTCTCCGCGCTCTGGATCGGCCTGCTCTACCTGGTGATCCGCCCCAACGAGGACCTGAAGGAAGGCAACCAACCGGCCATCGAGTCGGAGGACGTGGACACCCTCGACGACGAGCTGGCGCGGGCCGGCCGAGCCGACTAGGCGCCGCCGTCGTGCTGCGGGTGATGACCTGGAACATCCGCACCGGCGGCCGGGATCGCGGCGGCCCCGACCGGTTGGATCAGGTGGTCCAGGTCGTCGACGAGCAGGCACCGGACGTGCTGGCCCTGCAGGAGTTGCGCGGCTTCGACCGGGACGGGCTGATGACCACCGTGGCGGACCGGTTGGGGATGACAGCCCACCTGGCCCGGTCCTGCTTCGGGCAGCCGGTGGCAGTGCTGGTCCGGTCGCCGTACCGGGTCGTCGAGGCCGGGTCGGTGCGTCGTCCGTTCCACCACGCCGCCGCCCGCGTCGTGGTGGCCACGTCCGCCGGCCCGCTCACTGTGCTCGGCACCCACCTCTACCCGTACTCCGGGGGCCGGCGGCGGATGGAGGTCGACTGGTTGGTCGCCGCGATGCGTCGCAACCACGGTCCGCTGACGCTGGTCGCCGGTGACCTCAACTCACTCGACCCGACCGTCGACCACACCGCCCGGCTGGCCGGTATGCCCACCCTCTACCGGCGGCGGCACCTGCGTCGCTCCGGTGACACGGTGGACACCCGCGCGATCGCCCGGCTGCTCGCGGCCGGCCTTGTCGACCTCTGGCCGTCAGGCAACGCCGATGCCCCGGAGGCCGCCGGCCACACAGTGCCCACTGGGTTGGGCGGGGCCGAGTTCGCCGGGATGCGGTTGGATTACCTGCTCGGCAGCCCTGCGGTGGCGCAGCGCACGCACGACTGTCGGGTGCTCCGCGACGGCGTGGCAGCCACCGCCTCCGACCACTATCCGCTGCTCGCCACGCTCGAGTTGTCGCCGGGCTGAAGCCGTCGGGCCATCAGAGCACCAGATTCAACAGGACGGTCAGCACCACCGAGGCCACGATCGAGAAGAGGATCATCAGGAGGCAGCCGAGGCCCCCGCCGAGCGGGCGGATCTCCGTGTTGCCGAAGCGCATGATGGTCACCTGTCCGTGAGTGCGGGCTGAGGGGCGAGCAGGTGCCGGATCGCGTCCGCGACGGCAGTTGGGGCGGTCGTGACCACGTTGTGCGCGGCACCGGGAACGACTACCAGGGCCGCCTCCGGCACCAGCCGCGTCGCCTCGTCCCGCCACCGTTGCGGCACGACCGGGTCGCGTTCGCCGGTCACGACGGCGGTCGGCGCGCTGACCTGGACGAGGTCCGCCTCGATCGCATTCCGCACCGAGTGCGACAGCGTGGCGAGGACCCGCCAGGGCCGGGCGTTCCAGACGTCCCGTACCAGGATCGGGGCCTGTAGCGGCGCCTCGCGCAGGCTGTCCACCAGCCAACGACCGAACTGGCCCCGTCGGGACCGGGCCGCCGGGTCACTTGTCGGTCCGGCCAGCACCAGCGCGCGTACCGCGTCGGGGTGGGTCGCGGCGACCGCGGCGGCCACCTCCGCGCCGAACGAGTGCCCCAACAGGCAGACCGGCGGCAGTTGGTACGTGGCCAGCCAGGCAGCCAGGTGGTCGGCGTGCCGGCGGACGTCGTACGCGCCCCGGGGGTGTTCGGACAGCCCGAAGCCGGGCAGGTCCGGCACGTACACCTGATGGGTGGTGGCGAGGGCGACGGCCAGCGGGGTGAGATACCGGTGCGAGACCGCCAAACCGTGCACGAGCACCACGGGTGGCGCCCCGGTTCCCGGGTCGGCGCTGCGGCGGGTGTGGGTGCGCAGTCCGTCGACGACCCGCCACTCGCTGGTCAGCCTGCCGGCTGGCCGGGGCGCGGCCATGGCGAGCCGCAGTTCGGCCGGCCCGAACCGGCCGACGGCGCTGCGGCTGGTTGACCCGGGCGGCCGGGGTGCCGCGCCTCGGTTCACAGCTCGCGCAACCGGGGCAGCAGTTGCTCCTGCGCCCAGTCCAGGAACATCGGCTGGGTCTCCCCACCGACCTGGATGATCGCCACGTGGGTGAAGCCGGCGTCGACGAACTTGCGGAACGCCTCGACGTGCGCGTCCACGTCCGGACCGCAGGGAATGCCCTCGGCGACGTCCTCCTCGCGGACGAACTGGGTGGCGGCGGCGAAGGACTCCGGGCCGGGCAGGTCGGCGTTGACCTTCCACCCCATACCGAACCAGCGGAACTGGTCGTGCACGATCTTGCGGCACTCGGCCTCGTCGGGCCCGTAGCAGATGGCCACCTGGCCGTAGCGGGGCTGGCCGGCGCCCCCGGCGTCGTCGTACATCTCGATGATGTGCCGATCGGGTTCGGTGGAGATCAGGCCGTTGCCGTACTCGGCGGCCAGCGTCGCGGACTGTCGACCGGACGCGGCGACGGCCATCGGCACCGGCCGTTCAGGGCGGTCCCAGACGTAGGCGTCGGGCACGTCGAAGTGATTGCCGGAGAAGGTCAGCGTCTCCCCGTTGAGCAACGGCCGGATGATCTGCAACGCCTCCTCGAACATTTCGTGCCGCTGCTGGACGTGCGGCCAGCCGCCGACCACGTGCTCGTTCAGGTTCTCCCCGGCGCCCAGGCCGAGGGTGAACCGGCCGTCCGAGAGCGCCCCGATGGTGCTGGCCTTCTGCGCGACCACGGCCGGGTGGTAGCGGCGGATCGGGCAGGTCACGAAGGACATCAGCTCCGCGCGGGAGGTGGCGTGAGCGACAGCGCCGAGCACCGACCAGGCGTACGGGGAGTGACCCTGGGAGTCCAGCCAGGGGTAGTAGTGGTCGGACATCACCAGTTGGTCGAATCCAGCCGCCTCGGCCCGTACCGCATGGTCCACCAGCTGCTTGGGCCCGGCCTGCTCGCTCATCAAGGTGTAGCCGACGCTGACCATCCTGGTATCCCCTCTCGCTGACGGATCGTTCCCGGGATACCCCGGTGCACGGCGGTCAACCCTCCCGTCCGGTTCGGCTGCCGCAGTGCTTGACGGATCCCGGCCGCCTGCCTACCGTCGCTCTTAACCGGTTAAGAGCCGGGTGTGGCGCACATCCTGTGGTGGGGATGACCGCCCCGTGACGGCCTGCGTCCGCGTGGGCCGTTGCGGCTGTCCGGGCTGCGGGCCCGTCAACTGAACCGGTTGCGAAGACCAATCCATCGTCCTACGCTGATGCCTGCGCCGGGAGCCGGGCGCGGCTGCCGGGCTGCAGCCGCCTTCCCCTGTCACGTCCCCACCCCTGTCGGGCACCGGGGGTCCTCCCTGAGGAAGGCCATGAAGATTCGACTCTCCGCCGCTGGCGCGACAGTGCTCGCGTTGCTCGCCACAGTGCTGGCGTTCGGCCAGCCGGCACACGCCGCGGCTGGTTTCTCCGTCGCTGGCGGCAAGTTGTACGACGCCAACGGCGCCGAATTCGTCATGCGCGGCGTCAACCACGCGCACACCTGGTACCCGCAGCAGACCAGCTCGTTCGCCGACGTCAAGGCCCTCGGCGCGAACACCGTGCGGGTGGTGCTCTCCAGCGGCGACCGGTGGACCCGCAACACCAACGCCGACGTCGCCAACGTCATCTCGCTCTGCAAGGCCAACCGGTTGATCTGCGTGCTGGAGGTGCACGACACCACCGGGTACGGCGAGCAGAGCGGCGCGATCACCCTCGACCGCGCCGTCGACTACTGGCTCAGCCTCGCCGACGTCCTCGCCGGCCAGGAGAGGTACGTCATCGTCAACATCGGCAACGAGCCGTACGGCAACCAGAACTACGCCTCGTGGGCCACCGACAACGCCAATGCGATCAAGCGCCTGCGGGCCGGCGGGTTGACCCACACGATCATGGTGGACGCGCCGAACTGGGGGCAGGACTGGTCGTTCACCATGCGCGACAACGCCGCCTCGGTCTTCGCCGCCGACCCGGCCCGCAACATCGTGTTCTCCATCCACATGTACGGGGTGTTCGACACTGCCGCGGAGATCAGCGACTACCTGGGCCGGTTCCGCACCGCCGGGCTGCCCATCGTGGTCGGTGAGTTCGGCTTCAACCACTCCGACGGCAACCCGGACGAGGACGCCATCCTCGCGTACAGCCAGGCCAACAGGATCGGCTGGCTGGGCTGGTCGTGGAGCGGCAACGGCGGCGGCGTCGAGTATCTCGACCTGGCCACCAACTTCAATCCGACGAGCCTGACCGACTGGGGTCAGCGCCTCTTCAACGGCGTCAACGGCATCCGGCAGACTGCCCGCGAGGCAAGCGTCTTCGGTGGCACCCCACCGCCGACGACGCCGCCGCCCACCACGCCCCCGCCTACCACGCCGCCGCCCACGACGCCCCCGCCGACGACGCCCCCGCCCGCCGGTGCTTGCACGGCGACGTACACGGTGACCAACCAGTGGCAGGGCGGCTTCCAGGGTGAGGTACGGGTGACCGCTGGCGCGAGGGCGATCACCGGTTGGAGCGCCAAGTGGACCTTCGCCAACGGCCAGAGCGTCAGCCAGTCCTGGAATGTGGCCCTCACCAGCAGCGGAACCACGGTGACCGCCCGTAACACCGACTACAACGGACGGCTGGCCGCCGGGTCCAGTGCCAGCTTCGGCTTCCTCGGCAGTTGGACCGGCACCAACAGCCCGCCGGTGGTGAGCTGCACGGCGAGCTGACCGTCGGACCGGTGGCCGGGTCCCCGTCGGACCCGGCCACCGGAGACCGCGGTGGTCAGTGCTCCCCGGCCAGGTTCACGATGACCACCCCGGCGATGATCAGCGCGATGCCGGTGAGCTTGGCGAGCCCCACCGACTCACCCAGGAACACCGCCCCGATCGCCACGATGGCCGCGGTGCCCAGACCCGACCAGAGGGCGTACGCCACACCAATAGGGATCTCCTTGACGGCCTGGGCCAGCAGGAGGAACGCCAGCGCGTAACCGCCGAGGCACGCCACCGTCGGCCAGAGCCGACTGAATCCGGCGGTGCTCTTGATCAGGCTGGTCGCCACCACCTCGGCGAGGATGGCGATCCCCAGCAGCACGTACGCCATGCGTCCCCTTGGTCCTTCGTGGTCGATGAGTGCGTCGCCGCCCCAGGCTAGTGCCGGCGATGTCCTCACCCTTCCGACCCGTCGGCGTGCCGTCGGTGCGGGCCCAGCATCTGTCACCGAACGCCTTTGGAGCTGATGTCGCAAACGAATCGGGCGTCGCAGAGGACCGGGCGTTGCACCGTCACATCCGAGTCGGCCGCGCGGGCCCGGCACCCGTCCCGTTTGGTGAATCGTTTACGGCATCAGCTCCAAAGGAAGCCCACCCACCCACCGCTCGCCGCCGCCCGCGGCCCGCCACCGCCCGCCCGCCCGCCACCGCCCGCCCGCCCGCTGCCGCCCGCCCGCTGCCGCCCGCCCGCTGCCGCCCGCCCGCTGCCGCCCGCCCGTCGCCGCTCGCCGCCGCGTCTGTAGGGCGTGGGAGAGGGCTGGCAGGGTAGATCTTGGACACTTTCCGTTCAGACCGAACGGAAAGTGTCCAAGATTGCCAGCTGTGGCGGTGAAGCGGCCGGGGTCGCACCGGGCGGGACCAGTTGGTCCCTGTCGTCATTCGTGATCAATGGGCTGGGTGGCCAGTCGGGCTGCCCGCATGGTCAGGTAGAGCTGTTCGGGGCGGCTGCTCGTGCGGGCGGCGGCGATCCGGTAGCAGGCGATCGCCTGGGCCTGGTCACCGGCCATCTCGTGCAGGTGGGCGCGGGCGGCGGCCAGCCGGTGGTGTCCGGTCAACTGCGGGTCGTCGGTCAGCGCGTCGAGGGCGGCCAGGCCAGCGGCCGGTCCGTGCACCATTGCCGTCGCCACGGCCCGGTTGAGGGCCACCACCGGGCTGGCGGCCAAGCGTTCCAGCACCTCGTACAGCGCCAGGATCTGCGGCCAGTCGGTCTGCTCGGTGCTTGGTGCCTCGTCGTGCACTGCGGCGATGGCGGCCTGTACCTGGTACGGGCCGACCGGCCCGCGCGGCAGGGCCCGGGTGACAAGTGCGACGCCCTCGGCGATCGCCGTCGCGTCCCAGCGGCTGCGGTCCTGGTCGGCCAGTGAGATCAGCTCGCCGGAGGGCCCGGTCCGCGCCGGGCCGCGTGCCTCGGTGAGCAGCATCAACGCCAGCAGGCCGGCCGATTCGCTGTCGTTCGGCAGCAGCGTGTGCAGCGCGCGGGTCAGCCGGATCGCCTCCGCCGCGAGGTCGATGCGGCGTAGGTCCGGGCCGGTGGTGCTGACGTGTCCCTCGGTGAAGACCAGGTAGAGCACCTGTCGGACGGCGATCAACCGGTCGGCCCGCTCCGCCAGCTCGGGCATCCGGAACGGCAGCCCGGATGCCCGGATGCGCTGCTTGGCCCGGCTGATCCGCTGCGCCATCGTCGCCTCGGGCACCAGGAACGCGCGGGCGATCTCGGCGGTGCTCAACCCACCGACGGCGCGCAGGGTCAGCGCCACCGCCGACGTCGGCGCGAGCGCCGGGTGGCAGCAGAGGAAGAGCAGGACCAGCGTGTCGTCCCGCTCGGCGGTCAACTCCTCGTCTGCGGCTGGCGCGTACCGCTGGTCGTCCGGATCCCGGCGGGCGACCAGGTCCTCCCGGCGGCGTCTGGCCTGCTCACCGCGGACCAGCTCGATCATCCGCCGGTAACTGACCTGGATCAGCCAGCCACGGGGGTTCGCCGGTAGCCCCTCGGTCGGCCACTGGGTGGCGGCGGCCAGCAGTGCCTCCTGCACCGCGTCCTCCGCCGTGGCGAAGTCACCGAAGCGGCGGCTGAGCACGCCGAGGACCTGCGGCGCCAACTCGCGCAGCAGGTCCTCGATGCGGGGATCGGTGTTCAGCCGCTCACAGCTCCTGCGAAGGGGCGGACATCACCGGGTGCACCTCGATCGGCATGTTCAGCGGCCGGCCACCGGGGCCGGGCGCCGTGGAGATGTGCGCGGCCAGCTCCACGGCCCGCTGCGGGTTCTCACAGTCGACGATCCAGAAGCCCGCCAGGAACTCCTTCGTCTCGGCGAACGGCCCCTCGGTGACCACCGGCGCCCCGCCCTCACCGGCGCGGACGATCCGGGCCTGCTGCGGGCCGCCGAGGCCCTGCGCGTCGACCCATTCGCCGGCGGCGGTGAGCTTGGCGTTGACCTCGCCCATGAAGGCGATGTGCGCCCGGACCTCGTCCTGGGTCCAGGTGTCGATGCTCGGGAAGTCGGTCCCGGCGGCGCTGAACTGCATCAGCAGCATGTACTTCATTGTGTGCTCCTCACGCCTGCGCACCCTCGTCGGTGCTCTCACAGTGAGGTAGAAGCAGGCCCCGTCGTTCTCGACACCCCGGCCGAAGATTCTCCAGAATTTTGTCAGTCGACGGCGTCGACCTCCAGCACCAGGCTCTGCTCCGGGTGCAGGGCGGGTAGCTGCACACCCACCCGGGCCAGCGCCGCCCCGCTGAGGGTGAGACCACCCGCCAGCCAAGTGGGCGGGGACAGGTCGATGTTCGCCGGGGCCGCTACGCCCGACACCTGTCGCACCCGGTACCGCCGGCCCGGGTCGAGGCCGGGCAGCCGCACCGCGCCGGGCACCCGCGTCACAGAGGTGGTCAGCCGGGCCACCGCGTACACCGCCCGGGTGTTGTCGTGATCGACAACGCCGTGCGCCCAGACGGCCGGGTCCGGGTGATCGACCCGGACCACCCGACCAGCGTGCAGCAGCGGGCGCAGCCGCTTGTGCAGCGCCACCCAGGCGGCCAGCTCGGTCTGCTCGGCGGCGCTGATCGAGGTGATGTCCCACTCGATGCCGTGGTGGCCGAAGAGCGCTGTCGCCGCCCGGAAACCCAGGTCGTGTACGCGGTTCGTGGTGTGCGAGCGTTCCGGGCCGACGTGGGTGCCGATCAGCTCCGGTGGCAGCAGCAGCCCCGTCCAGCGTTGGATGCTGAGCCGTTCCAGGGCGTCGTTGCAGTCGCTGGCCCAGACCCGGTCGGTACGCGCCAGGATGGCCAGGTCCACCCGGGCTCCGCCGGACGAGCAGCTCTCGATCTCCACATCCGGGTGCCGACTGCGCAACTCGTCGAAGAGCCGGTAGACCGCCAGGGTCTGCCCGTGCACCCCAGGGCGGCCATGATGCCCGGCCTCGGTGAGGTCCCGGTTCTGGTCCCACTTGAGGTACCGGATTCCGGGGTGGTCGGTGAGCAGCGTGTCGAGACGTTCCAGCACATGGTCGTACGCCTCGGGGCGGCCCAGGTCGAGCACCTGCTGGTGACGCCAGGCCGGCGGTAGCCGCCCCGGCACTGCGAGCACCCAGTCGGGGTGCGCGCGGAACAGGTCCGAGTCGGGGTTGACCATCTCCGGCTCGACCCAGAGGCCGAACTGGAGGCCCTGGCCGGTGACGTGCTCGATCAGCGGTTGCAGGCCGTCCGGCCAGACGCCCTCGTCGACGTACCAGTCGCCGAGCCCGGCGGTGTCGTCGCGCCGGCCGCGGAACCAGCCGTCGTCGAGCACGAACCGCTCCACGCCGATCTGCGCGGCCCGGTCGGCGAGCGCCCGCAGCCGGTCCAGGTCGTGGTCGAAGTAGACCGCCTCCCAGACGTTGAGGGTGACCGGGCGGGGGGAGCGCGGGTGCCCGGGGCGGGCCCGGAGGTGGGTGTGCAGCACGTCGCTGAGCCCGTCCAACCCGGCGTCGGACCAGACCGCGTAGAGCAGTGGAGTGTCGTACGACTCGCCGGGGACGAGCCGGACCTCGCCGGGGGCCAGCAGTTCGCCGCCGCCGAGTGTGGACTCGCCGGTCGGTAGACGTTCGGCGAACGTGACGTGGTTGCCACTCCAGGCGGTGTGCACCGCCCAGACCTCGCCGTGGCCGAAGCCGAACCCGGTGGTGCCGGCCACCAGCAGCAGGGTGGCGTCGTGCCCGGTACGGCCGTGTCGGCCCTCGCGGACCCAGGTGCCGTGCTGCCACGGGTGCCGCTGCGGGGACCGTTCCCGGCACCACCGGCCGGTCAGGTCGAGCAGTTCGGTGGCGACCGCCGGCACCGGCAACAGCGGTGTCAGTTCCCGCAGCTCGTACGCGCTGTCGCCGTCGTTGCGCAGCCGGTGCCGCGCGGTCAGCAGGCCGTGCGGGTCGAGCGTGATCTCGATGGTCAGAGTCAGCCCGGCGGCCGGGTCCGACGCCCGCACTGTCACCAGCGCGGCACCGGGCACGCCGTCGCGCACGTCCACCCCGTCGAGGCGGAAGGAGGTGGACCAGTCTCGTCCGTCGCGGTGCCCGGCCAGACCGGGTCGGCCGCTCCAGCCGGCGCTCGCCTCGGGCAGCACTGACAGCATTGTCGGCTCGTCGAAGCTGCTCGGCACCACCGGCGGTACTGTCGCGTCGCTGAGCTGACGCAGGCCGTCGTCGTCGAGGTCGCCGACGTCGCCGCCCCAGTGCACGATCCGGGGCAGCCCCGGGCCGCGCGCGTCGAGCACCAGGCTGGTCCGCGCGCGGCGCAGGTGCAGGATCGTCATCCTTTGGAGGCTCCCAAGGTCAGGCCCCGAACGAAGTGCCGCTGGAGCATAAAGAAGATCACCAGGGTGGGGATCGCGACGAGCACGCTGCCCGCCGAGACCAGGTTGTTGTCGGTGAAGAACTCACCGCGCAGGTTGTTGAGTGAGCTGGTCACCGGGAACTTGTCGCCGGTACGCATGAGGACCGTGGCCCAGAAGAACTCGTTGTAGATCCAGGTCACCTCCAGCGTCGCCAGCGCGGCCAGGGCCGGCCGGCACAGCGGCATGGTGACCTGCCAGTACTGTCGCCAGATGCTCGCCCCGTCGACCATCGCCGCCTCGTACAGGTCACGGGGCAGCGCCTTCATGTAGTTGCTGAGTACGAAGACGCAGAAGCCGCACTGGAAGGCCACGTTGATCAGGATCAGGCCCCAGTAGCTGTCGTAGAGCAGCTCCGAGTCGCTCATGAACTCCGGCAGCGGCACCTCGGTGAACAGCCGGAACAGCGGGATGAGCAGCGCCTGCTGGGGCAGCAGGTTGGCCGCGGTGAAGATCCCGAGCAGGACGAGGTTGAGCTTCCAACTGAACCGGGCGATGACGAACGCCACGCAGGAGGCGAGGAAGAGGGTGAGCAGCACCGCCGGCACTGTGATGTACACCGAGTTGAGGAAGTGCTGCCCGAACTCCGCCGTCCGCCAGGCGGTGACGTAGTTGTCGAAGGTCCAGCCGCCGAAGGAGACGTAGCCGTTCGCGGCGGTGTAGTCGTACGAGCGCAGCGAGGTCAGCACCGCCCAGGCGATCGGGAAGAGCCAGGCCAGCGAGACGACGATGAGGAAGCCGTGCAGCAGCATCCGCAGCGGGGTCAGTTTGCGGCGGCGCGGCGGCGCGTCGGGCCCGTCCTCCGTACGCCGGGTGATTGTCGCGGTGCTCATTCCCGGTTCTCCCTCATCACGGTCGCCAGGTAGATGGTGATGAAGACCAGCGAGACGACCAGCATGATCGTTGCCAGTGCCGAGCCGAAGCCGATCCGGCTGGCCTCACCGACCACGTTCTGGGTGACCAGCGCGGAGATCAGCTCCAGCCCGTTGCGGCCCTTGTTGACCACCCAGACCAGGTCGAACGCGCGCAGCGACTCGATCACTGTCACCACCAGCACGATGATGTTGATGGGCCGCATGACCGGGAACACGACCCGGAAGAACGTCCGGCTCTCCGACGCGCCGTCGACCGCCGCTGCCTCACGCAGGGACGGATCGACGCCCTTCAGGCCGGCGAGGTAGAGCAGCATGATGTACCCGACGTGCCGCCACCCGGAGGCGACCATGACCGCCCAGATGTTGACGTTCGAGTCGCCGTACCAGTCGATGGTGCTGCCGAAGACGGCGTTGATCAGCCCCTGGTCCCGGGAGTAGAGCAGTTGCCAGACGAAGCCGATCAGCGCCAGCGAGAGCACCACCGGCAGGTAGAGCGCTGTCTGGTAGAAGCGGCTGCCGCGCAGTTCCTTGTCCAACAGCACGGCCAGGAACATGCCGAACGGGGTGGCGACCACGAAGAGCGCTGCCAGCCAGAGCAGGTTGTGTTGGATCGCCGGTACGAACGGCGGGTAGATGTTCACCACGTCGCTGTAGTTGCGTGCGCCGACGAACTCAATTTCGTTGAGGGGGCCGATGCCGTCCCAGTTGGTGCCGGAGAGCAGCACTGTTGCTGCCGCCGGCAACCAGACGAACCCGGTGACGAGCAGCAGCGGGACGAGCACCATCAGCGTGATGACCACGCGGTCGGTGCGGGACAGGAGCCGTAGCCGCCGGCGACGACCACCAGTGGAGGTGGTCGCGGCCGGCGGCGGCACGGCGCGATCCGCTTGGATCAGGGGCAGGTCGGACACGATGTCCTCCCCCTTCCGCCGTCAGTCAGTGAAGATCGACTTTTTCTGGTTCTCGATGGACGAGGTGAGCCCGCCGATGTCCTTGGGGTTCTTGATGAACTGCTGGAGCGCCGGGATGATCACTGTCGAGGCGAAGTCCGGCCGGGTGTCCCGGTCGAGGAACTGGGCGATCTCGGTGGCCGACCCGACCAGTTCGGCTGCCTTCTTCTGCAGCGCGGTGTAGCCGCCGACGTCCGCGCCGCTGTTGGCGACGAGGACGGCCGGGTCGTTCTTCAGGTTGATGTCCGCGGCGGCCTTGCCACCGAAGTACTCCAGCAGCTTGCGCGCGTTGTCCTCGTTCTTGGGCTTGCGGGCCATCATGTAGCCGTCGATCGGGGCGTCCAGCGCTTTCGCGCCGATGGCCGGGTCGATCTCGGGGAAGGTGAAGAAGTCGAGATCGTCCTGCTCGTCGTTGCTGAACTGCTGACCGACGAAGAGGCCGAGCAGGTACATGCCGCTCTTCTTCTGCTGCAACGACTGCGCGGCCTCCTGCCAGGTGCGGCCGAGGCTGTCCGGCTGGTGCAGGGGGAGCAGGCCGGCCCAGGTGTCGAAGACCTTCTTGACCTTGTCGGAGGTCCAGGCTTCCTTGCCGGCCATCAGGTCGATGTGGAACTGGTAGCCGTTGATGCGCAGGTTGAGGATGTCGAAGGTGCCCATCGCCGGCCAGCCGTCCTTGTCGGCGAAGGCGATGGGGATGAGGCCGTCCCTCTTCATCTGCGCGCCGAGCGCGGTGAACTGGTCCAGGGTGGTGGGCACCTGGTAGCCGCGTTGCTGCCACACCGACTTGCGGTAGAAGACCGCCCACGGGTAGTACGTCCCCGGTACGAAGTACTGTTTGCCGTCGTCGCCGGTGGATGCCTTCTTGAAGGCGTCGGAGTAGCCGGAGAGCTTGCCCCACACGTCGCTGATGTCACTGGCCAGGCCCTTCTGCGCGAAGAAGCGCATCCGGTAGCCGGCGAACCAGGTGAACACGTCGTCCGGCTTGCCCTGTAGGTAATTGTTGATGTTCTCCTGGAACGTGTTGTGGTCGACCGTATTGACAGCTACCTGCACCCCGGATGAGGTCTTGAAGCCGTCGGTGATCTTGACCAGGACGTCTTTCGGCTTCGGGTCGGACTGGTTCGAGCCGAGCGACACGTCAGTGCTGGACCCGCCGGAGCCGGAGTCGTCGCCGCAGCCGGCGAGCAGGCCGGTGCCGAGCAGCGCGCCGGTGCCGGCCGCGCCGGCCAGCAGCGATCGTCGGTTGATGCCGGCGACTGAGGGCGGTACGAGCCGAGCCAGGTACTCGGCTTGGGATTGGGGACGGGACATCTGTGCCTCCTGCGGATGAGAAGGAGCTACGCCCAAGGGCCGTCAGTGTGGTGAAGGCAGGTCCGGCGTCGTGATCGCACATTGAGATCCACCGAGAATCCACATTGGCGAACACGAACGGCCATTGGGGCCTCAAGCTACCCTGCAGTCGGGCGCTGTCAAGAGGGCTGTTCGCCTCTGATAACCCAGTCGTGACACGGCCGTTACCTGGTAAACGTTGGAAAGAAGCTCGATGTTGGAACCTGTTGACTTCCGTAGGTCAGCGGGTGCACCCTCAGCTGTCATGCGGCGATGGCAGGGTGACAGCATCCATTTCGGCGGCGACTACAACCCCGAGCAGTGGCCCGAGGAAACCTGGTCCGAGGACGTCGACCTGATGCGCCAGGCCGGGGTCAACCTGGTCTCCGTCGGCGTCTTCTCCTGGGCGCTGCTGGAGCCCACCCGGGGGCGGTTCGAGTTCGGCTGGCTGGACCGGGTGCTGGACCTGCTGCACGACTCCGGCATCCAGGTTGACCTGGCCACCGCCACGGCCAGTCCACCGCCGTGGTTGGCCCACGCGCACCCGGAGACGCTGCCCCGCCGGGCCGACGGCGCGATCCTCTGGCCCGGGGGACGGCAGGCGTACTGCCCCAGCTCACCGATGTTTCGCGAGCGATCGCTGGAGCTGGTACGCGCGGTCGCCGGCCGGTACGCCGAGCACCCTGCCGTGGTCATGTGGCACGTCTCCAACGAGCTGGGCTGCCACAACGCGCATTGCTACTGCGACGTCAGCGCCGAGGCGTTCCGCGGTTGGCTGCGGGAGCGCTACGGCGACCTGGACCGGCTCAACGACGCCTGGGGCACCGCGTTCTGGAGTCAGCGCTACGGCGACTGGGCCGAGATCAACCCACCCCGTACCGCGCTGACCTTCGCCAACCCCACGCAGCAGCTCGACTTCCTGCGCTTCTCCTCAGACGAGCTGCGCGCCCAACTGCGCGCCGAACGCGAGGTCCTGAAGACGCTGGTCCGCCAGCCGATCACCACCAACTTCATGATCGGCATGGGCGTCAAGCACATGGACTACCAGTCCTGGGCCGACGATGTGGACCTGGTGTCCAACGACCACTACCTGACCGCGGCCGACCCGCAGGCGCACCTCGGTCTGTCGCTCGCCGCCGATCACACCCGGGGCGTCGCCGGCGGCGATCCGTGGCTGCTGATGGAGCACTCCACCAGCGCCGTCCAATGGCAGCCGCGCAACGTGGCCAAACTGCCTGGGCAACTGCGCCGCAACAGTCTGGCGCACGTCGCCCGGGGCGCCGACGGAGTGCTGTTCTTCCAGTGGCGTGCGTCCCGGTCCGGTGCGGAGAAGTTCCACTCCGCGCTGGTGCCGCACGCCGGGCCGGACACCAAGGTGTTCCGCGAGGTCTGCCAGCTCGGCGCGGACCTCAAGGCCCTCGCGGAGGTGCGCGGTAGCCGGGTGGACGCCGACGTGGCGATCCTGTTCGACTGGGAGGCGTGGTGGGGCGTCGAGCTGGACTCGCACCCCAGCGTCGACGTCACCTACGCCGACCGGCTGAACGCGCTGTACGGCTCGCTCTGGCGGGCCGGCGTGACCGCCGACATCGTCCACCCGTCTACCGACCTCAGCGGCTACCGGCTGGTGCTGGTGCCGACCCTCTACCTGGTCCGGGACGCCGACGTCGACGCGCTGCAGAGGTACGTCGAGTCCGGCGGCACGGTGGCCGTCACCTACTTCAGCGGCATTGTCGACGCCAACGACCACATCCGGTTGGGCGGCTACCCGGGCGCGTTCCGGGAGTTGCTCGGCGTCCGGACCGAGGAGTTCTTCCCGCTGCGCGAGGGCGAGCAGGTCCACCTCGACGACGGCGGTACCGCCGACGTGTGGACCGAGTGGGTGCACCCCGACGGCGCCGAGGTGCTCGCCTCGTACACCGATGGGCCCCTGCCGGGCGTGCCGGCGCTGACCCGGCACCGGGTGGGCGACGGCGCGGCCTGGTATGTCGGCACCCGGCTGGACGAGCCGGCCACCGACCGGCTGGTGGCCCGGCTGCTCGCCGAGGCCGGCGTCCGCCCGGCGGTGTCGGCGCCGTCCGGGGTGGAGGTGGTCCGCCGCCGCGACGGCGACCGGACCTGGCTGTTCGCGATCAACCACACCGACACCGAGGTACGCCTGCCGGTGCACGGCGTCGAGCTGTTGACCGGCGGACTCTGCGCCGGTGAGCTGTCACTGCCGGCTGGTGAGGTGGCGGTGGTCCGTGAGGATCGGACCTGATTCTGACGACAGTCACTGCGCGAAGGAGGTTCCCCACATGCTCGCCCAGCAGCGGCAGACCGCCATCCTCGATCTGATCCGCCAACGCGGCGGGGTGCGGGTGAGTCACCTGGTCAGTCGGTTCGGCGTGTCAGACATGACGATCCGGCGTGACCTGGAGGTGTTGGCCGAACGCGGACTGGTCGACAAGGTGCACGGCGGCGCTACCCTCGCCGGGCCCGGCTCGGCCGAGGAACCCGGCTTCGCCGCCAAGTCGATCCGGCAACAGGCGGAGAAGCGGGCCATCGCCGAGCGGGCGGCGACGATGGTGGAGCCGGGGATGGCCATCGCGCTGTCCGCCGGCACCACCACCGCCGCGCTGGCCACGCTGCTCTCCGACGTACGCGGGCTGACAGTGGTGACCAACTCGATCCCGGTGGCCGACGCGCTCTACCAGAACCCGCGCGCCGACCAGACAGTCGTGTTGACCGGTGGCATCCGCACCCCGTCGGACGCGTTGACCGGGCCGGTGGCCGAGGCGGCGATCAGCGCGCTCAACGTCGACCTGCTGTTCCTCGGTGTGCACGGCCTCAGCCCACGCACCGGTTTCACCACACCCAACCTGCTGGAGGCCGGCGTCAACCGCTGCCTCATCGGCGCGGCCCGCCGGCTCGTGGTGCTCGCCGACCACACCAAGTGGGAGACGATCGGCATCGCCACCATCGCCCCGCTGGAGGCCGCCGACGTGCTGATCACCGACCGTGGGCTGCCGACGGAGGCACGCACCACGATCGGGGAACAGGTAGGCGAACTGGTGATCGTGGAACCCGATTAGCGGCGCGGTCCATGCGCCTGAGTGAGAGGAACACGGCCATGACCGCGGTCAAGGTGCGATGGGCTGCGATCGTCGTCGTGGGCCTGGGCCTCCTCGGGATGCTGACGTGGTCGGCCGGCTCGTGGCCCGCCGACCAGACCCGGGCGACGGTCGATCACTGCTATGTGACCCACGATCGGCTGGAGGCCATGCACAGCCGGTGCGTCGGCAACTGGACCCGTGGCGGACGCGGGCGGCAGGGGCCGATCCACGGCGTCGACGTCAAGGAGTCCTGGAAGGTCATCGACGACGAGCCCAACAGTGCGTACGAGTGGGAGGTGGCGGTCCCGGCCTCGGCTCGACAGCCACGCGTACTCGCCGACACCCGGCAGGCATGGACGTTGTCGCCGCGTGCCCTGCCGTGGGGTCTGGTCCCCGCCGGCCTCGTGGCGCTGCTGGCCGCGCTCGCCTGGCTGATCACCACGACGGTCGGGCACCGAGGTCGGCGCGGAGCGTGCCGGCCGAGTCCAGCCGCTAGTGGTCGTTCAGCATGAACAGGAGCGTTCGATGCTCCAGGTCCAGGAACACCACTCGCCAACGTGTCGACGGCGCTGCCTCGTTGTAGATCTCACTGTGCAGCCAACGGGGCTTGGTCGGGAGGAACGGCACGAGGTCCGGTCGCACGTCCGTCGGCGTATGCGAGTGGAGCAGCTCAGCCGGGTCGATGGAGGCGAACGGAACGAATGCGAACTGCTCGGCCAACCTGTGCGCATCCTCCGGACGCAGGACGATGACGCCCTGGTACTCCCAGTCCGTCGGGCCCGGCGCCCGTGAGCACGGATTGCCCAACGCGCGCGCCTGCCAATGGATCTCCGAATACTCACCGACGAACGGAAGCTCTTCCGGCGACTCCCAGCGGCTGACCCGGACCTTTGCCTCGTCGGCCTGCCGTTGCTCCTGGCAGCCACGCGTCTCGTCCGCAACAGCCGTGTCGCATCCGAGCACCACCAGTAGCAGCCCCGCCACCGCAGCGAGCCCGGCTGGACGTGCCCGTCTCCCCGTCTTCATCGCCAGACTGTAGATCGATCTATGGACCGTCGTTGGGTAGGCAGGCACCGGCGTGGTCGGCCTCCCGCGCACATCGGCGGCGATCGGGCATGATCCGGTCGCAGAAAACCCAATGTCGTACGTGCTGCGCGTCCTCGGCCGAGACGGTGGTGGCGCCGAGGTCGACCTGCGGCGTGGAGGCCAGGGAACGGGCGAGCGTCCGCGCCAGGTCCAGCGCCTCGGCCAGGTTGGTGACCGCCACCGGCAGGTGGATCACATATCGAGGTCTCTCCGTGTACGCCTCGACGGCGAACCGCGGCAACGGCGTGAAAAGCCCGCTGTACTGGTGCTCCCATCCCGGGCTCACGGCTGACGCCGCTCGGACCAGGCGCTCTGCCAATCGCGCAGCGCACGCTTCACCCGGGCGTTCTCCTCGCTGAGCCGAGCCACATCGTGGTGCAGCGTCGCCAGGTCGAACGCGACGCGGTGCAGGAACCGCCGTACCTCCCGGGGATCCAGGCCTCGCCGGCCGAAACCGACGACGGTGAACTGCCGGTCGCGGACCTGGCTCGGGTGCAGCCGCGCCAGCCGAGCGCCGCCGTGGAGCGTGCCGTCGTAGAGAGTGCCTCGGGTCATTCATCACCTCACGCGTCGTCGATCGATGGGCGGGTCAGGGTCGCGAAGGCGCCCTTTGCCGTGGTAGTTATTCGTTCAAGTCGGTTCGGAGCCGGGATTCGCACATCCCGACGCTCTAGTTGAGACCCGACGAGAGCCGGTATGCGCCTGCCACTCGCGAGGCCATCTCTCGTCACCTTCTCGGCTGTTGGCACAGCCGCGGTTGCCGTGTTTGCACCGGGCGTCCCCGGGGGCCGGCGATCACCTCACCCGAAGGCCACGTTTCCAGTGGCCTCGGTATTGGTGCAACGACACCAACAAAATTCGTCGTGAGGGTCCGCGAGGAGAGGGGCACCATGCCCGCCAGGCGTGAATCGTTCGTGCAGACGTTGCGTGCCCAGTGGCTCGGTCAGCAGATGCGGCAGCTACGGGAGCAACGCGGCATCACTCTGAAGCAGGCCGCCGAGTTCCTGGAGCGCGACTTTTCGTCCATCGCCCGCTGGGAGCGCGCGGAGTGGCCATTCCGGCGCGGGGTTGTCGTGTCGCTGCTCGATCTCTACGGCGAGCACGACGGGCGCGAGCGGAACCGTTTCATCCAGCTCGCCGAGGATGCTTGGCGAACGGATCGGTGAGACGACGACTATGACGAGTTGGTTGACGCCTCATTCATCGATTTCCCCTGGCTGGAGAGCAGGGCCGAACGCATCTACTCGTGGGATGCCTTCCTCATGCCGGGGCTCATGCAGACGCCGGCTTACGCGGAGGCGGTGATCCGTAACGCGGAGGGGGAGGGTGCGACAGATTTTTCCGTCGGCAAGTGGCTACAACTCAGGATTGACCGTCAACGTGTGCTGGCACGGGACCCGACCGTCCGGGTGGCGGCGATTATCGACGAGAGCGTGCTGCGCCGGCCTGTCGGTGGCCCTGCCGTGATGCGCGGCCAACTCCACCACCTGGCTGACCTGATCGGGCAGCCGAACATCGATGTCCGAGTGCTGCCATCAAGGGTGGGGCTGCACGCCGGTCTCGATGGCTCGTTCGTACTCTTCGGGATGCCCAAGCCGTACCCGGAGGTCGCCTATGCCGAGACACTGGGCGGGCGACGTTTCATGGAATCTCCAACGTCGAAGCGCTACGCGCTTGCGTACGATCGGCTTCGTGATGTCGCGTTGGATCGGCGCGAGGCGGCCGAGCTGATCGCGGAGATCAAGGAGGAACTGCCATGAGTGAAGCCTTGCCTGCGGTGGCCTGGCATGTCAGCACCCGGAGCAACAGCAACGGCGGTAGCTGCGTGGAGGCGGGGCCCGTCCTGGACGGTTCCGGCCGGGTGGCGGTGCGCGACAGCAAGGATCGCGCGGCGGCGACCCTCGTCTACCCGGCAGGCGGCTGGATGGCGTTCGTCGACGGGGTGAAGGGCGGCGAGTTCGCGCCCTGATGCGTGATCGACTCGGGTTCCTGGAAGTCGGGGTGTTGCCGCGATCCGGATACCCCGACTTCAATGGATGCGAGTTGATCACCGCTGCTGGTGTCACCTTCCCGCACGCTGCGGCGCGGAAGCTCGGCCGAACTGCGCCCGGCGGCCCGCGTCGCCGTCGACGATCTGATCGGTCGCCGGTCCAAGGGTGCTGCGCAGCGGAGGCCCGGACGCCTGATTCGTTTGCGACATCAGCTCCAAAGGCTCGCCGACAGACATTGGCTCGCCGCTGACTGTGAACGTGGAGGCCGACATCGGGCGGCCGACGTGGCGCTTCACAGCCACCTCACAGGGCTGCTGGATAGGGTGCCGTTCGAGTCAACGTCCGACTCCAGCCTGGAGCGGTCGGCGTCGCACAGGAGTTCCGATGGTCTTCAAGAAGATGTTGAGCGCGTTCGGTGTGGGCGGTCCCAGCGTGGACACCGTGCTGACCAACCCCAACACCCGGCCCGGTCTGACCCTCGACGGGCAGGTCAACCTCGTTGGTGGCGACGCTGAGGCAGCCATCGAGCAGGTGGTGATCGGCCTTGTCACCCGGGTCGAGGTCGAGGGACACGACACCGAGTACGCGGGCACGATGGAGTTCCACCGCATGGCGGTCAGCGGGTCGCTCGTGCTCGCCCCGAAGCAGCAGCTCTCGATCCCATTCCAGCTGCCGGTGCCGTGGGAGACCCCGATCACCGACGTGTACGGCCAGCGCCTGCACGGCATGACGATGGGTCTGCGCACCGAGTTGGCGATCGCCCGCGCGGTCGACAAGAGCGACCTGGACCAGGTGGCGGTGCACCCGCTGCCGGTGCACGAGCGGATCCTGGAGGCGTTCCAGCGGCTCGGCTTCCGGTTCAAGCACGCCGACCTGGAGCGTGGTCACATCCGGGGCGTGCAGCAGACGCTGCCGTTCTACCAGGAGATCGAGTTCTTCGCCTCCCCGCAGTACGCGAGCACGATCCGGGAGGTCGAGCTGACCTTCGTGACCAGCCAGCGCGGTGTGGAGGTCATCCTGGAGTGCGACAAGCGCGGCGGGTTCCTCAGCGCCGGGCACGACGCGTTCGGTCGCTACCAGGTGGCGCACACCGACGCTGACCGCGTCGACTGGGCGCAGGTCGTCGACGGCTGGCTGCGCGAGACCACGTCCCGTTACGGCAGCCTGCGCTCCCAGTACGGCCCCAGCCACGGTCACGGGCACAGCCGCGGGCACGGCATGGGCGGCATGGTGGCCGGAGCGGCGCTCGGCGTCGCCGGCGGCATGATCGCCGGCGAGGTGATCGAGGACGCGTTCGAGGGCGACTTCGGCGACTTCGGTGGCGACGAGTAACTGATCCACAAGCGACGACAGTGGCCTCCGGGAGTCCTCCCGGAGGCCACTGTCCTACGCGTGACGCGTCAGTGCTTGTTGCGTTCCTTGCCGGACCGGCGCGCGGAGCCGGCCTTCGACAGACCACGGCTGACCAGGTAACCACCGGTCAGAATGGTCAGGAACAGCCACGCCTGGTTCGGGTTGTTGATGTTCAGCCCGTTGGCGGTGGTGCCCTTCCAGAACGCGGCGATCACCACGAGCGCGACCGCAGCGGCGTAGACCCAGAATTCCGTCGTCAGGAACGCCTGCTTGGTCTCCGTGCCCGGCGACGGCATCGGGTCTCGGTGCCCGTCCCGCATGGACGGCATCTGCTGGGTCTGCATGTCCCGCATCGACGCGGGATTCTGCGGGTCGTTCATGGGCCGGTTCATCGGCCGGGTGGAAGCAGCCTGCGTGCTCATCTGGTCCTCCTCAGGATGCGATGAGTCGTACCTGCATTCCCTCGCCCCGCTACCGCGTTTCGGCCACGGCACGGTTCGCTTTCGTGGCGGGGACAACCCCCGACTACCCGAGACCCCGGAGCAGGTAACACCGATCGCCGGCCGGGAAAATCCGGCCGGCGATCGGATGTCGACAGGTCAGCGCAGGCCGTTGCGCCTGGCCACGCTCACCAGAAGGTCCGGGTCGTCGGTGATGATGCCGTCGACGCCCAGGTCGATGACCCGCTGCATGACCGTCGCGTCATCCACGGTGTACGGGATCACCTTCAGGTTGTCGCGCGTCTGCAGGGTCCGAACGTCCGGTCCGTGAAAGTATGCCGGGTTCTCCCGCAGGTACCAGTCGGTCGAGGCGACAGTGCCCTGCTTCGGGTCGTGCACCTGCCAGTTGGCGGAAACCGTGCCAGCCCCCGCGGCCCGGGTCAGCTTGCCGAGGTCCTGGTACTTCCACCAGTCCAGCCCACCGGTCCAGGGGCTCTTCACCGACGGGTTGCCGTAGACCGCCTCCAGCGAGCACTCGTCCGCGAGGGTGACGCACTCGGCGGGACCGTACTGCCAGACCAGGCCGACAGTGCCGATGCGGCGGTCGAGCTGCTTGGCGTACGTGATGGTGCGCCAGTCGAACGACTGGATGGTGGCAGTGCTGGTGAAGCCGGCCCGCTGGATCGCGTCGACGAGCTTGCGGGTGAAGCTGCGGTACGGCTCGGTGTCGTTCACCACCGGACTGATCTTCGTTTCGATGTTCATTCCGATGTCGGTGCGGCCACTCGCCTTCACCAGGGCGAAGACCTCGTCCAGGGTCGGGATCCGGGCACCGGGCGCGGGCACCTGGGCGGGCAGTTCGGGCAGCGTCTTCGTGCCGCAGTCGACGGTCTTGAGCTGCGCCAGGGTCAACTCGTGCACCGGCTTGCCCACGTACGGGAACTTCCGGTCCCCCTTGCGCACCGGGGCGGTGTCGACGCAGTGCGACCCGTTGACGGTCCGGTCGTGCAGCACCACGAGCTTGCCGTCGGCCGTCACGTTGGTGTCCAGCTCAAGGGTGGAGATGGCCCGGTTGGACAGCGCGTTCGCGAACGCCGGCAGTGTGTTCTCCGGTCGGGTGGCCCGACCGCCCCGGTGTGCCTGGATGTCGAACGGCGCGGCGTACGCCTTCGGCAGCCGGTAACCACGCTGCGCCAGCACGCCGCGCAACCGGTCCGGGTAGTCGGTGATCATGCCGTCCACGCCGTCGTCGATCAGCTTGCTCATGGTCGGCACGTCGTCGACCGTCCACGGGATCACCTTGATCCCGTAGCGGTGCGCCTGGGCGACCATCTCCTTCGTGACGTACGGCTTGTAACCCGGGTCGGTGACAGTCCCGTTCTGCGGGGACCCGTGCACCGGCGAGAAGGCGCTGGCGCCGAAGCTACGGATCGCCTTGATCGGGTCGCCGCCGAAGTCGTCGATGTCGAGCCCGCCCAGCCACGGCGACGCACCCGGCTGACCGGTCTGGAGGAAGTCGTAGTTGGTCAGGGCGACCAGCGGCAGCTTCGGCTCGACCTGACGCATGCGCATCAGCGCGCCCCAGTCGAAGCTCTGGATGGTGACCTGCTTGAGCAGCCCGGCGGCGCGGATCTCGGCGGCGGTCACCTTGACGAAGTGCTCGCGGGGAGCGGTCTCGGTCGGTGCGCCAGCCTCGACCTTGGTTTCGACGTTGAGCTTCACGTCCTTGGCCTGGTAGCGGTTGACCAGCGCGAAGACCTCACGCAGCAGCGGCATCCGGGCACCGGGGACGGCGAGTTGGCCGGGCTTGTCCGACAGTGTCTTCGAACCGCAGTCCAGCGAGCGCACCTGGGCCAGGCTGAGCGTGTTGATGTACTTCCCGACGTACGGAAACTCCGGGTCGCCGGGCGTCACCGCAGCGGTATCGACGCACTTGGTGCCGGTGACCTTCCGGTCGTGGGTGACGACGGCCTGACCGTCCTCGGTGATCTGCACGTCCAGTTCGAGGGTGCTCACCCCGAGTTGGAGGGCGTTACCGAAGGAGGCGAGGGTGTTCTCCACCCGCAGCCCGAGGCCGCCCCGGTGGGCCTGCACGTCGAATGTCCGGTCCGGTCGTGGCTTCGCCTGAGCGGGCACCGCGAGCCCGGTCGTCACCGTCGCGGCCACCAGGGCCGCGACGGCGGTACGGCGTACTGTGCGCACGCTGTCATCCCCTCCTGCCGGCGGGCATCTCCCACCGGTCGCGGGACAGCATGGACATCTCGGGCTGCGGGCAGGCGGCCAGCGGGCGGCGTGACGGTGAACCGCCGTGGACGACCTCCCGGTCACGCCGGGTTTGGTCGGCCGGTGGTCGGGCACCCAGTCAGTTCCACAGCTTCTGCGAGGTGATGGACGTGCGTGAGGACGACATGCGGCAGGACGCCGCCCGCGAGGCCGAGGACCGGATCGCCGGTGGCGTGTACGGCAAGGGCGCCCTCGACGAGGTGACTGTGCCACGCACCGATGTGGAGAGTCAGATCCAGCGCGACGACCCCTTCGATCCGGCCAAGGAGCGGATCGACCCACAGGTGCTGCGCGACGGTGGCCCTGTCGGCGGGCAGGGCGCGGTGACGACCACCGGTGGCACCGCCGGGCCGGCGAACGTACGCCGGGTGGCCCGACAGCCGGAGCGACACCCGGGCAAGGTAGCGCCGACCACCACCGGTGATGCCACCACCGGCGGCCTGAGCACCCCGATGGGCGGTGGCACCAGCGACCAGTCCACGTCGGCGACCGGCCCAGCAAAGTCCATCAGGGACAAATCAAACGACTAACCCACCCGCCGCCCCGACCGCGTGACAGCTCGGTCGGGGCGGTGAGCCTCGTGGTCAGCTCGCCGGGCGGAGGACGCCCAGGCGTTGGGTGGCGCGGGTCAGGGCCACGTACAGGTCGCTGCGCCCACGGGGAGACTCGGCCACCATCCGGTCCGGATCGACCACCAGCACCGAGTCGAACTCCAACCCCTTGGCCTGCGCGACTGTCAAGACCACCACCCGGCTCTCCAACTCCGGATGCTCGCCGACGGCGGCCTCCGGCAGGGCGGCGGTCACCGCCGCGCCCAACTCACCCACCCGGCCGGCCGGCACGAGGACCCCGAGCCGCCCCTCGGTCAGCCCGGACGCCTCCCGGGTGGCCTCGGCGACCAACTCCGCCGCCAACCGGCCGGCGGGGACCGTCCGGTCCCACGGCGGTACGCCGCTCTCCCGCACCGAGCGCGGCGGCCGCAGTGCCGGGTCGATCTCGGCCAGTACGTCGGCGGCGACCGCCATGATCTCGGCGGGAGTGCGGTAGCTGACCGTCAGTTCGGTGAGCCGCCACCGCTGCTCGACGTACGGGGCGAGGGCGTCCGCCCACGACGGCGTACCGCTCAGCGCGCCGGTCTGTGCCACATCTCCGACGATCGTCATCGACCGGCTCGGGCAGCGGCGCATCAGCAGTCGCCAGGCCATCGGCGAGAGCTCCTGCGCCTCGTCCACGATCACGTGGCCGAACGCCCAGGTGCGGTCGGCGGCGGCCCGCTGCGCGGTGGTCAGCCGGTCGGCCTCCTCCTGCCGCTCCAACAGTCGATCCGCGTCGATCAGGTCGGTCACGCCCAGGATCTCACCGCCCTCGGCCTCGTCCTCGACGTCGATCGAGCGGGAACCCCTGGCGATCTCCAGCACGCCCTCGGCGTACTCCCGTTCCATCATCCGGATGCGGTCCCGCCGGGCGGCGGCGGCGCGTTCGTCCTCGCCGAGCAGTTCGGCGGCCTCGTCCAGCAGCGGGACGTCGGCCGGCGTCCAACCGCCGCGCTCACGGTGCAGCAGCGCCCGCTCGTCCTCGCTGAGCATCGGCGCGGCGGCGGCGATCCGGTCCCTGTCGGCGTACAGGTCGGCGAGCAGCCGCTGCGGGGTGAGCACCGGCCACAGCCGGTCCAGGGCGGCCTGGATCTCCGTCTCCTCGCGCAGCTCGCGGCGGATCTCGGCGCGGTCCGCCTCGTCGAGGAGGTTGTCCCCGCCGAGCGGGTCGGCGCCGATCCGTTCGGCCACCTGGTCGGCGAGTGCGTGCACGATCTCCACGTCGAACAGCGCGCGGGCCAGGTTGTGCGGTCGGTCGGCGCGACGGACCCGATCCCGGGCCGCGCGCACGATCTCCGGGTCGAGGGTCAGCGTCTCCCGCTCGACCTCGATCTCCAGCGGCTCGTCCGGCACCCACTGCCGGTCCCGTACGGCCAGCGCCAACACCTCGGCCAGCACCTCCCGGCCCTTGAGCGCCGCGGTCTCGGCCGGCTCGGTCCGTTGGGCCCTCACCCCGGGAAAGAGATCACCCTGGGTACGCAGCAGCACGCCGGTCTCGGCCAGCGTCGGCAGCACCTGGGAGATGTAGCGCAGGAAGGTCGCGTTCGGGCCGACCAGCAGCACGCCACGGCTGGAGAGTTCCCGGCGGTGCGTGTAGAGCAGGTACGCCGCCCGGTGCAGCGCGACAGCGGTCTTGCCGGTGCCGGGGCCGCCCTGGACCACCATCACGCCCGGCAGCTCCGCGCGGATGACCTCGTCCTGTTCGGCCTGGATGGTCTCGACGATGTCGCGCATCCGGCCGGTACGGCCCGCGTTCAGCGCGGCGAGCAGCGACGCCTCACCGGTCAGCTCCTCGTGGGCGCCGGGGGAGGCGGTGTCGATGTCGAGCACCTCGTCGTTGAGCCCGGTCACCTTGCGCTGCCGGGTACGCAGGTGCCGGCGACGGCGTACGCCCTGCGGGTTGGCGGCGGTGGCGAGGTAGAACGGGCGGGCGGCGGGTGCCCGCCAGTCCATCAGCAGCGGGTCGTAGTCACCACTGGTGTCGAAGATGCCGATCCGGCCGATGTAGCGGCGGGAGTCGTCGTCGCCGTCGAGACGGCCGAAGCAGAGCCCGTTCTCCACTGCGGAGAACTGTTCGACCTGATCGGCGTACATCGCTACCGAGCTGTCGCGCTGCGAGCGATCCTGGAGGGTGCCGCCGGTGTTGTGCAGCTCGGCGGTGAGCCGGTGGGCGGCCTGCTCACGCAGCTCGTCCAGCCGGTTGTAGAGCATCGAGACGTACTCCTGCTCGCGACCGATCTCGTCGTCGAGCGGCAATTCGCCGGAACCGCCGGAGTGCCTTGACAAGCCGTCTCCCTAAAGATTAGAATCCTTTGCAGGAACGGCTTTAAGCCGTTCTTTTTTGTGCCTTCGAACTGTTGAAGATAGCGCGTTCCGCCGGTTCTCACCAAGCCGGGCGGTCCGGCGCGCCGGTGATCGCGAGGTGACGGCGGATGATCCTGCGGACCGGCCAACGGGTGGTCTTCATCGGGGACAGCATCACCGATTGTGGTCGACGCGACGTCGCGGCGCCCTACGGCAGCGGATATGTGAGTCTCGTGCGTGCCCTGGTCGACGCCCGGCACCCGGAGTTGGAGCTGGAGTGGGTCAACCGGGGTGTGGGCGGCGACACGGTGCGGGACCTGGCCGCCCGCTGGGAGGACGACGCCATCGCCGAGCGCCCCGACTGGCTCGCGGTGCTGATCGGCATCAACGACATCTGGCGGCACTACGGTGACCGGCCGGATGAGGCGGTCGGCATCGAGGAGTACGAGCGCACCCTGCGCGACCTGCTCCGTCGGGCGGTCGACGCCACCGGCTGCCGCCTGATCCTCGGTGACCCGTTCTTCATCGAGGCCGACCGGAGCGTCCCGCAACGCGCCGACACCGACCGGTACGCGGCGGTCGTCGCGGGGCTGGCGACCGATTTCGACGCGGTGCACGTGCCCAACCAGGCGGCGTTCGACAGGGTGCTGGCGGTGAGTCCGGCGACGCGGTGGGCCGACGACCGGGTCCACCCGCACCTGCCCGGCCACGCGGTCCTCGCCGACGCGTACCTCAACGCCCTCGGCGTCTCCTGACCTCGGCCTGACCCACAGCGAAACGCCGGGCCGACCGTCAGGTCGACCCGGCGCGAACACTGCGGAGATCAGCCGCGCGCGGCCTGGTAGAGCCGCTCCGGCGTCACCGCTCCGGCGAGCACCCGGCCGTCGTCGGTGAGCAGCACGCTGAACAGTTTGCTGCTGAAGAGCCGACCGCTGCCCCAGTCGCCGCTGACCGCCGGCAGCCCTCCGAGCAGCTTCGACATGTCCAGGTCCGGCCCGGCGCCGGCCGGGGGAGCTGCCGGCTTCGGGGCGGGCTTCCCGGCGACATCGGTGCCGTCGAGGCGGCCAACCAGCACTGTCGTCCAGCCGTCGCCCACCGCGCGGACCTGCCTGTCACCCGCCGGCTCGACGTGACCGGGCTTGCCAGTCGGCTTTCCCGTCGGGCGCTCGGCCTTCTCCTCGTCGACGGTCACGCCGGGCGGCGGGTTGAAGCGGAACTGGTCGGCGTCCGGGCGGCGGTAGTCGACCTGGGTGAACGCCACCTCGAACGCCGGCCGGTCGCTGCCCTTCGCGAGCACCTCGAAGCGCAGCGGCACGTGCTGCTTGGCGTCGATGGCGATCCGCAGCTGGTGCACCAGGGAGTCCTGGTCGCGCGGCTGGAGCACCAACTCGTACGCGTCCCGGCCGGCGACGGTGGCCGACCGGCCCACGCTGACCTCGGTGCTCGGGTCGATAGCGTCCAAAGCCAGGTCGGCGGCCTGCTGCGGGGTGGCCGGCAGGCTCGCTGCCGGCTCGGGAGCGGGCTTCCAGGCCCCGGCGTCGCCGCCCAGCGTGCGGTGGGTGGCGGTGTTGCTGCGGCTCTGCCACGTCCACAGGTCCCGGCCGTTGCGGATGATGTCCTGCTCGCCCAGAGTGTCCATCAGCGCGACCCGCTGCTGGTCCGGCCCGGAATACCAGACCCGCAGGGTGTGGGTGCCGGTCAGCAGGGTGGTCAGCTCGTTGCCGGGAATCAGCCCGACGAGGGGCGGCAGGCCGAGGTCGGCGCGTTGCACGACGGTCCCGGACAACCCCTCCAGCCGGGATGTCTGCAGGTCGACCAGGAGCTGAGCGGCGGTTCGGGGCGGCAGGCTCGGCTCGGCCTCGGCGGCGAACGTGCCGATCGCCGCGCCGCCGCCGATGACGGCGACGGCCGCGGTGGCCGGAACCAGCCAACGAAGGACGGGACGGCTTCTCAGGACGGACATGGTGGCACCTCCTGCGGCCATCTTGCCTCGTCCGTGCTGTGAACGCGCTGAGGACACCGAACCGTGCCGATTGACCCGGGTGGCACCCTTGAGCTGTGCGGGTGCTGGTGGTGGAGGACGAGGCCCGGTTGGCGGCTGCCCTGCAACGCGGTCTCCAGGCGGAGGGGTTCGCGGTGGACGTGGCGGCAACCGGCCCGGCGGGCCTGGACGCGGCCCGGCACGGCGGGTACGACGCCATGATCCTCGACGTGATGCTGCCCGGCCTCTCCGGGTACGAGTTGGTCCGGCGGCTGCGCGCGGAGCAGCACTGGTTGCCGGTGTTGATGCTCTCCGCCAAGGACGGCGAGTACGACCAGGCCGACGGCCTCGACTGCGGCGCCGACGACTACCTGACCAAACCCTTCTCGTACGTGGTGCTGCTGGCCCGGTTGCGGGCGCTGCTGCGTCGGGGCGCGCCGGAGCGCCCGACCGTGCTGGCGGTCGGTGACCTGCGGCTGGACCCGGCCCGACGGCGGGTGACCAGGGCGGACGCCGAGGTGGCGTTGACCGCGCGGGAGTTCGCGTTGCTGGACTACCTGATGCGCCGGCCGGGCCAGGTCATCTCCAAGATCGAGTTGTTGGACCACGTCTGGGACGCCAGCCTGGAGACCGCGCCGAACGCCGTCGAGGTGTACGTCGGCTACCTGCGCCGCAAGCTCGGCCGGGACCGGCTGGAGACGGTCCGTGGCGCCGGCTACCGGCTGGCGACGTGACCGCCGACGGCCCGGCACCCACCCGTCGGGCCAGGCCCGGCCAGATACCGGTCCTCGGGCTGCGCGGGCGGCTCATGGCGATCGGTGTGGTCGGTCTCACCATCGGGCTGGCCCTGGGCGGGGTGGTGCTGCTCGGCGCGCTCAGCTTCGTGCTCCAGCGCACTGTCGACACCGAGGCGTTCCGCACCGCCGACGCGGTCGCCCTGCTCGCCGCCGAGGACGCGCTGCCCGACCCGCTGCCGGTGGCCGGGGGACAGGTCCGCGTGCAGGTGATCGACGGGCAGGGACGGATCCGGGCGGCCTCGATCGACGCCGATCGCCTGGTGCCGATGGTCCGTCCGGAGCGACTGAACCGCGACGGTCGGCAGCGGCTGGAGGTGCCGGCCGAGCGGGTCGGGCTCGTCGGCCCGGTGCGGGTGGTCGCCGTGCCCGCCGGCACCGCGGCCGACCCGCTCACCGTGCTGGTCGCCCGCTCGATGGCCGACGTGCGGCACAGCACCCATGTGGTCCGGACCATCCTGCTGGTGGCGTTCCCGCTGCTGGTCGCGGTGTTGGCCGGGGTGGCGTGGCGGGTGGTGGGCGCCACCCTGCGGCCGGTCGAGGCGTTACGTCGAGGCGCCGAGGAGATCACCGGGAGGGCCGCCGCCGGCCGGCTGCCGGTGCCGGCGTCGGCCGACGAGATCCACCGCCTGGCGGTCACCCTCAACGGCATGCTGGGCCGGCTGGAGTCCGCCCGCGTCCGGCAGCGGGCCTTCGTCTCCGACGCCGCGCACGAGCTGCGCAGCCCGTTGACCAACATCCGGACCGAGCTGGAGGTGGCCCAGCGCCTCGCCGACCGGACCGACTGGACTGCTGTGACCGCCAACCTGCTCGCCGACACCGACCGGTTGAGCCGCCTGGTCGACGATCTCCTGCTGCTGGCCCGCCTGGACGAGACTCCGCCGGCCCGGGGGACCGGTCCGGTGGAGTTGGGCGCGTTGCTGACCGAGGTCGCCGCCCGCTACCCGTCACCGCCGGTGCGGGTGACGCCGCCGGCCGGCCCGCTCTGGACGATCGGCACCGTCGAGGAGTTGCGTCGCGTGCTGGCCAACCTGGTCGACAACGCGGTACGCCACGCGTCCGGCAGTGTCGTGCTCGCTGCCGAGGCGACGTCGGCGGCGGTCGCCACGGTCGGGCCCGGCGTCGGGGCGTACCACCTGGTGACGGTGACCGACGACGGCCCGGGGATCGCGTTGGCGGACCGGGAGCGGGTCTTCGACCGGTTCACCCGGCTGGATGACGGACGGGCCCGCGACGACGGGGGCGCGGGTCTGGGGCTGGCCATCGTCCGGGAGTTGGTCCGACGCGCGGGCGGCAGCATCACCCTGACCGACGCGCCGGAGCAGCGAGGACTACGGGTCTGCCTGCTGCTGCCAGCGTTGCCGGCCGAGGACGGGCAGAGGTGGACGGCCAGTGACGGCGACCTCCCCCCAACCGCCCACCGATGACCCTTTGCTCTGCATCAGCGGAGGCGACAGTTACGTCACGTAACGCGTGTCGAGGCGGCCGGTTACGACGTTCCAGCTGCTCATCGGGAGTGGTGCGTATAGGTAAGCAGAGCAAAGCCTGAGCCGGAGTATGGGCGGGGGCGTCGGGTGTGACGGCGTGTCACGGTGGGTTCGTCAGCGCGTAGCCCACGCTGAGTGAGGTCTGCGGGGCGTAGCCGGGCAGGACAGTGGCGGGCGGGGCATAGCCGGCGGGGCGTGGCGGCCAGGGCAGTGGAGGACGGGTCAGCGGCGGCGGGTGCAGACCTGCTTGGAACGCGCCACGGTGTCGGTGGACCAGGCGACGGCCACGGTGAAGCAGAAGTCGTTGGTGCGGTTGAGCGCGTAGATGACGAAGCTGGTGGTGCCGGCGGGCAGCGTCGCGAAGATGTTGTGGGTCTGGCCGGTGCGCCCACCCGCGATGACCACCGGGCCCTCGCCGCCGGCCGGGTAGGTCCAGTTCAGCGCGATGCTGTCCCGGGTGTCGCGCAGGGTCACCGCGCTGGGTGGGGTGCCGGGTGGGGCCGCGGCGGCAGCCGACGTCGGTGCCGTGCCGCCCGGGGCGGGCGCGGAGCTGGCCGGCGCGCCGGCGGAGGGGGAGGCGCTGGCCGGCGGCGGGTTCGGTTCGTCGTCGCCGTCGACCCGGGCCACCCCGGCGATCACCGCCGCCGCGCCGAGGAGCACCACGACCACCCCGGCCACCAGCACCGGGACCAGCCGGTTGCGCTGCTCCGGCGGCGCGCGGTGCACGGGCACCGGCAGCAGCCGTGACGGCGTGTACGGCTCGACCTGCCCGTACGGATCAGGCCGCGCGTACGGCTCGGGCTGGGCGTACGGGTCGGGCTGGGCGTACGGGTCGGACGGTTGGTGCTGGTCGGACGGCGGGTTCGGGTCGGGCGACCCGTACGGTTCGGCGGGTCGGTGCAGTCGGTACACCCCGGGCTGCTCCTCCGTGCCGCCGGCCAGCCCGACCACCGACGGGGGCACCGGAGGGTCGCTGTGGTGGGGCGACGGCTCGTCCGCCGCTTCGGGCGACCACCTGCCGCCCGACGACCCGACCGACTCATCGGAGGGCAGCCGGGGGTTCGGCACCGCACCGGCGTGGTGGGTTGCGGCTGCCGGCGGGTGGTAGCCGGATTCGGCCGGCCCGTCACTGTGCGGTGGGACGCGGGCGGCCGGCACGACCGGCGTGTCCCGAGCCGTGGGCTGGTTGTCCGCGCAGGCGTGGTCGGGACTGGCCGCCGCCCGGGCCAGGGCCGCCACCTGGGTGGCCAGCGGGTCGTCGCCGGGCAGGTGCTGGCGACACAACTCGCGGGCGAGCGCCAGGTTGTCATGTGCCTCGGCGAACTGCCCGCAGTCGCGCTGCATCGCCCCGAGCCGCGCCAGCATCTTGATGCCGCTGGGGTGCCCGTCGCCGTACACCTCGCGGTGCAGCTCCCAGGCGTCCTGGAGGCGGTCGCGGGCCACGGTGCACTGGCCGCGCGCGTACTCGACGGTGGCCAGGTCGGCGTGCGCGGCGAGCACCCGCAGCGACTCCGGGCCGTCCTGCGCGGTCAGCTCGATGATGACTTCCTGGTAGAGCCGCGCCGCCCGGGAGTGGCTGCCGACCCGGTGCAGCACCGCGGCCAGGGTCGCCGCCGCGGCCACCGTGCGCGGGTCGGCGCGGCCGTGCAGGCGGGTGGTGGCCGCGTACGCGAAGGCGGCCCACCCTCGGGCCGAGTGCGGCTCGCCGAGGGCGATCAGCACCCGCGCCTGGAGGCTGGCAGCCTCGGCCAGCTCGGGGGTGGCGTTGGCCGGGCGGGGGTCGGCGTCGGTGAGCGCGTCGGACAGCAGTTGCTGTGCGCCGGCCAGATCGCCGGAGGACACGAGGTGGTGCGCCTGATCAGTCAGTTCACCGAAGCCGGAAGACACGCCCCATCGTGCTCATCCGACGACGGTAAGTACAAGACCCGCGCCGGTGTCGATTGGTCAGGATCCGGTCAGGTGCTCGGCCAGGGTCTCGCTGATCCGGCGCAACTGGTCGACCTGGGCGGGGCTCAACGCGTCGAACAGATGTTGGCGTACCCCCTCGACGTGGCCGGGTGCGGCGGCCGCGAGGGTGGCGAAACCCTCGTCGGTGAGGACCGCGATCTGCCCGCGCCGGTCGGTGGGGCAGTCCTCGCGGCGCACCCAGCCGGCGGCCTCCAGTCGGGCCACGGCGTGCGAGAGCCGGCTGCGGGATGACCCCGCGGCCTGCGCCAACTGGCTCATGCGCAGTTGCCGGCCGGGGGCCTCGGAGAGCTGAACCAAAATCTCGTAGTACGCGTGCGGCATGCCCGCGTCGCGTTGCAGCTCACGGTCGAGAGTGTCCATCAGCACCCGGGAGGCGGTGAGGTACGCGCGCCACGTGCGCTGCTCGTCGGGGTCCAACCAGCGGGTCATGACCGCCATCATACTCCCGATGGTTGAATGTTCAACTAAACCGCGCTAGTCTCGGGTCATGGGTATTCATCGGCTCAACCACGCGGTCCTCTACGTCAGTGACCTCGCCCGCAGCGTCGCGTTCTACAGCGACGTGCTGGGCTTCCGCCCGGTGGCGATGACCCCGGACGGCTTCCGGGGCGCCACCTTCCTCCAGGCCCCCGACTCCACAAACGACCACGACCTCGGCCTCTTCGAGATCGGCGCGGGCGCCGGGCGGTCGGCCGCCGGCCGGTCCACCGTCGGCCTCTACCACCTCGCCTGGGAGGTGGACACGCTCGACGAGCTGGCCGCTACCGCCGAGCGGCTCGCCGCGGCCGGAGCGCTGGCCGGCACCTCCGACCACGGCACGACCAAGAGCCTCTACGGCAAGGACCCGGACGGTCTGGAGTTCGAGGTGGTCTGGCTGATCCCGGCCGACCTGCTCGACGACACCGCGCTAGCTGCCCGCAAGCAGATCGGTCGGCTCGACCTGGACGCCGAACGGCAGCGTTACGGCGGGCAGACCCGGGGCGGGGTGGGGATCTCCGTCCCGGCCTGACCGCCCGTACGGTAGAACGGACCGATGCCGACCGACCGGACCACTGAATTCCTCCGCGAGCTGCTGGTCCGCCAGTTGACGACCTGGCTGCCCGCGGCCCTGCACCGCTCCCGGCGGGCCACCATTGCCCTCGCGGGCGCCGACGCGGGCAGCGCGGAGGCCGCGCTGCGCCTGGTCGCCACCCACGGCGACCAGGTACGCGGCCGGCAGGTGTCGGTGCTGGTGCTGGCCGACGCCGCAGCCGACCTGCCGGCCCGACTCGGCCCGATCGAGGCGGAACTGCCCGCCGAGGTCACCGTGCACCTGCTGCCCGGCGAGCCGTACCGGCTGCCGGTCGCGGTCAAGGCCGCCGGGGCGGCCGGCGCGCCGCTGTTCTCCTTCGTGGACCTGCCCGGCGCGGTGACGTCGAAGCTGCTCACCGCCGCAACCAACGGCCGGACCGGAGAACTGCTGCTGCACACCGGCGACAGCGCCCGAGACATGCTCGTCTCCGCCGGCTTCCCCCTGGTCGCCGAGGTGGCACCGGTGCTGCCCGGCGGCGAGGCCGCCGGGGTGATCGCCTTCGGCAGTCGCTCCGACCGGAGTCTCGAGGCGGTCCGTGACGCCCTCTGGGCCATCGGCGCGGACCTCGACGTGCGCTACCGCGACCCACTCGACCCGACCGGCACGACTGTCGACGTCGTCGGCGATCCCGACCTCGAACCGCTGGCCCACGAGTTGCTGGCCGAGTTGCGGGCGGGTGGGCCACGGCCGGTCACCGAGCTGCGTCGGCACACCCTCACCGCGACCGTCTACCGTGCCGCTGACGCGAATCAGGCGCTCGTCGACCTTCTCGACGCCGGTGCCCTGCAACGCGATCGCGAGTCCGGGCGGCTGGCCGGCGACGAGATCATCACCCTGGCGCGCTGACCACCCCCACCCCCACCCCACCCGCACCCTGCCCGCAACCCGCCCGCACCCACGCGATCTTGCACTTCCTGCCCCGGCATAAGGGCTATTCCACGCAAAACAGCGACAGAAACTGCAAGATCGCCGGGCCGGCCCGGGCGGGCTGGGCCGGGCCGGGGGCGGGCCGGGCTGGGGTGGGGTGGACGCCGAGCGGGGTGCCGGTGAATCACCGGCACCCCGCTCGACTCCCGGGATACTTACGACCGGGACTTGTCCTGCTTCCAGCTCAGTGGACCCGGCAGGTCGACCCGGTGCGCGCGGGCCTTGGAGTTCCAGGACCAGCGACCGATCTTGATGCTCCACGAGGAGAAGCCGTTCTCGGTGAAGTTCAGGATGATCGGACCGTACTTCTTGCGCTTGCGAAACATGAGGCCCATCGGAGGTCTCCCCTCGTCACCGTTCCCTGCCGTGTCGAGATCGAACATGCCCGAACCGACAACTTTTGAAACCCTCTCGCTGTCCGTCCTGGACGGTCGCCCACCGGATGCCGCAATCTCTACCCATCAGATAGGTGTTTCGGCACGGTAAACCCTGTTCGGGGCGCTTCGTAACATCGGCAGCGATAGAAGTCTCACCTTCTGGAAGGCCGTTGACCGCTCGTTCCGATCCCGGGCAGCATGGGGTCATGTCGCAGCGGGATGAGCTTCTCCTCACCGCTCGTGTGCACGTCGACCTGGTCCGACACGCGAGCGCGCTCTGTTGAGCTGACCGGTCCATACGGCTCGGCTCCAGCGCCGCACCGGTCCATCCGGCTCCGCGCCGCACTCCCACCGCACGCCCGCGCACCGCGCACCGCGCCGCGGCGTGCCCGCACGCCCTCTTCCGGGCGTTCCCGCTTCCCATCGTGGACAGATCAGGAGACTCCCCATGTCCCCACCCCGTCGTGCCATTCTGCGTGAGCTCGCCGCCGTTGCCGCGCTGGCCGTGCTCACCGCCACCGCCACCGCCGGCTGCGCCGGTGACGCGGCAGCCGACGGCACCCAGGCCAGCGAGCTGCGCTACCAGGGCTCGGTCGGCCAGGTCACCCTCCCCGAACTCGCCGCCGATCTCGGCTACCTCGGCGACGTCAAGCTCAGGTGGATCGGCAACGTCACCGGTGGCCCGCAGGACATCCAGGCCACTGCCACCGGTCAGAGCGACTTCGGCGGCGCGTTCAACGGCGCCATCGTCAAGCTCGCCACCGCCAACGCCCCGATCACCGCGGTGGTCAGCTACTACGGCTCGGACGCGCACACCTTCCAGGGCTACTACGTGCTCGACGACAGCCCGGTCCGCAGCCCCCGTGACCTGATCGGCAGGAAGGTCGGCATGAACACCCTCGGCGCGCACGCCGAGGCCGTGCTCAAGACCTGGCTCGCCCGCGGCGGCCTCACTCCCGCCGAGATCAAGCAGGTCGAGCTGGTCGCCCTGCCACCTGTCAACACCGAGCAGTCGCTGCGGCAGCGGCAGATCGACGTCGCGGTGCTCGGCGGGGTGATCCGGGACAAGGCGGTCGCCAGCGGCGGCATCCGCACCATCTTCACCGACTACGAGCTGCTCGGCGCCTTCAGCGGCGGCACCTACGTCTTCCGGGACGACTTCATCAAGCGCAACCCGGAGACCGTCAAGGCGTTCGTCACCGGGGTCGGCAAGGCCATCGAGTGGGCCCGCACCCAACCCCGGGAAACAGTGGTCGCCCGGATGCGGGACATCATCGGCAAGCGCGGCCGCAATGAGGACCCGTCGCTCGTCGCGTACTGGAAGAGCAGCGGCGTCGCCGGGCGCGGCGGCGTGATCGGCGAGCAGGAGTTCGGCACCTGGATCGACTGGCTCGCCGCCGAGGGCGAGATCAAGGGCGACCGTCCGAAGCCGGGCGACATCTACACCAACCGGTTCAACCCCTTCGTGGACGGGGGGAGCGCGTGAGCACCGACAAGATCCTCTTTGATCGGGTGAGCAAGACCTTCCCGGTCCGCGCCAGCCGGCGTGGCGGCGCCGGCGCGGTCACCGCGCTGGACGAGGTCACCCTGGGGGTACGCCCCGGCGAGTTCCTTGTCGTCGTCGGCCCCAGCGGCTGCGGCAAGTCCACCCTGCTCGACCTGCTCGGCGGGCTCACCGAGCCGACCGCGGGGCGGGTGCTCGTCGACGGTCGGCCCGTCACCGGCCCCGGCCTGGACCGGGGCATCGTCTTCCAGCAGTACGCGCTGCTGCCCTGGCGCACCGCCGCCGGCAACGTCGCGTTCGGCCTGGAGGCCAAGGGGGTACCCCGCGCCGATCGCGCCGCCCTGATCGAGCACCACCTGGACCTGGTGGGCCTGCGCGGGTTCGCCGACCGCTACCCGCACGAGCTGTCCGGCGGGATGAAGCAGCGAGTGGCCATCGCCCGCAGCCTCGCGTACGACCCGGACGTGCTGCTGATGGACGAGCCGTTCGCCGCCCTGGACGCGCAGACCCGCGACTCGTTGCAGGACGAGTTGGTGCGGATCTGGGCCCGTACCGGCAAGACGATCGTGTTCATCACCCACGGCATCGACGAGGCCGTCCACCTGGGTCAGCGGGTGGCGGTGCTGACATCGCGGCCCGGGCGGCTCAAACAGGTCATCGACATCGACCTCGGTGACCGGGACGCGGTCGAGGACGTCCGCTCCACCGACGCGTTCCGCCACCACCGTCACCAGATCTGGACCCTGCTGCGGGACGAGGTGCGGGCCGCGCAGGCCGCCGAAGGCGCCACCGGCAGCCGCACCGCGCACACCGGAGCAGTTGGTGCTCGTACTCCCGTCGTCGCCGGAGCCGACGCGCGGCGCGCGGCGCCGGCGGCGGCCCACACTGAGGAGGCCCGCGTTGGTTGACATCGCCGAACGTCCCGCCCGGCTGGCGGCCCTGGCGGCCGTGCCCGACGCGGTGGCCGCCGTCGGACCCGGCTCCGGCGGGCTTGCCGGCCGGCTGCTCGGCATCGGCGCGAAGGTGCTGCACCGCACCGTCGCGATCGTCGCGCTGGCCGCGATCTGGGAGGGCGCACCTCGGCTCGGGCTGGTGGACCGGGTCTTCCTGCCGCCGCTGTCCGAGGTGCTGGTGGCCTGGTGGGAGTTGCTGCGCAGCGGGCAGCTCGCCGAGCACGTGGGCGCGAGCCTCACCCGGTCGTTGGCCGGGCTCGGCCTGGCGGTGCTCACCGCCATCCCGCTCGGGTTGCTGATCGGCTGGTACCGGCCGCTCGCCGAGCTGCTCAGCCCGCTGCTGGAGGTGTTCCGCAACACCGCCGCGCTGGCCCTGCTGCCGGTTTTCGTGCTCATCCTCGGCCTGGGGGAGACTTCCAAGATCGCCCTGGTGCTGTACGCGTGCTCCTGGCCGATCCTGCTGAACACCATCGCCGGGGTGAAGGGCGTCGACCCGCTGCTGATCCGGTCGGCCCGCTCGATGGGGCTCAACCACCTGCGGTTGTTCCAGAAGGTGATCCTGCCGGCCGCGGTGCCGACCATCTTCACCGGCGTCCGGCTGGCCGGGGCGTACTCGATCCTGGTGCTGGTCGCGGCCGAGATGGTCGGCGCGAAGGCCGGGCTCGGCTACCTCATCAACTACGCGCAGTACAACTTCGCGATCGCCGACATGTACTCCGGGATCATCACGATCTCCGCCATCGGCCTGGTCGTCAACCAGCTCCTCATCGCCCTCGAACGTCGCTTCTCCACCTGGCGCGTCGACGTCTCTGCCGGATAGGACGGACACCAATGACCCGCACTCTGCACCTCAACGCGTTCCTGATGGGCGTCGGCCACCACGAGGCCGCCTGGCGGCACCCCCGCACCGACCCGCGTCGGGTCACCGACGTACGGCACTTCCAGGAGCTGGCCCGGATCGCCGAACGCGGCACCCTCGACTCGCTCTTCCTCGCCGACGGTCTGTCGGTCGGGCCGAACCCCCGGCACAACATCCAGGCCGTCTTCGAGCCGCTGACCCTGCTCGCGTCGCTCGCCGCGGTGACCGAACACATCGGTCTCATCGCGACGGTCTCCACCACCTACAACGAGCCGTTCCACGTCGCCCGCAAGTTCGCCTCGCTGGACCACCTCAGCGGCGGTCGGGCCGGCTGGAACATCGTCACCTCGGCCCAGGAGCGGGAGGCGGTCAACTTCAACCGGGACAGCCACCCCGAACACGCCGACCGTTACCGGCGGGCCGCCGAGTTCGTCGACGTGGCGATCAAGCTCTGGGACAGCTGGGAGGACGACGCGCTGGTCTTCGACACCACGGCCGGGGTGTTCGCCGACACCGACCGGGTGCACGAGGTGGCGCACCGCGGGCCGGAGTTCCAGGTCCGTGGCCCGCTGAACATCCCCCGGGGGCCGCAGGGTCGACCGCTGCTGGTGCAGGCCGGCTCGTCGCCGGACGGCATAGCCTTCGCCGCCCGCTACGCCGAGGCGGTCTTCACCGCGCAGCAGACCCTCGCCGACGGGCAGAGCTTCTACGCCGAGCTGCGCCGGCAGGTCACCGCCGCCGGCCGGGACCCGGACCTGGTGAAGGTCCTGCCCGGCATCGCGCCGGTGCTCGGCGGCACCGAGGCCGAGGCGCGGACGCTCGCCGCCGAGCTGGAGGAGCTGATCGTCCCCGACTACGCCCTGGCCCAGCTCTCCGGGATGCTCGGCATCGACCTGACCGGCCTGCCGCTGGACGGGCCGCTGCCGGAGCTGCCGGCCGCCGGCACCGTGCAGGCCCACCAGAGCCGCTACCAGCTCGTCACCGAGCTGGCCCGCCGGGAACAGCTCACCATCCGCCAGCTGATCGGCCGGCTCGGCGGCGGTCGGGGTCACCGGGTCGTCGCCGGTACGCCCGAGCAGATCGCCGACCAGATCGAGCTGTGGTTCACCCAGGGCGCCGCCGACGGGTTCAACATCATGCCGCCGCACCTGCCCGGCGGGCTCGCCGACTTCGTCGACCACGTGGTGCCCGTGCTGCGCTCCCGTGGGCTGTTCCGCACCGAGTACGCCGGTCGGACGCTGCGCGAGCACTACGGCCTGCCCCGACCGGCCAGCGCGTACGCCGCGTCGGGCCTGGTGCCAGCATGACCACGGTGGAGCGCCCCGCGGCGGACATCGCCGGGCTGCGACCGGTGAACCCGGACCTGTTCCGCGCTCTGCTGCGGCGCCAGGCCAGCACCGTCACAGTGGTCACCGCTGTCGCCCGCGCCACCGACCCCGCCTGCCTCGGCGGGATCGGCGCGCCCATCCGGGCGGGCTTCACCGCGACCTCGTTCACGTCGGTGTCGCTCGACCCTCCGCTGGTCTCGTTCTGCCTCGGGGTGGCGTCGTCGAGTTGGCCGGTGCTCGCCCGCGCCGAGCACGTCGCCGTGCACCTGCTGGGCGTCGGGCAGCGGCAGGCCGCCACTGTCTTCGCGACCAGCGGCATCGACCGGTTCGCCGCGTACCCGGACTGGACATCGGGACCGTTCGGGGTGCCGCTGCTCGACGACGTGCTGGCCCGGCTGCTCTGCCGGGTGGTGCACCGGGTCCCGGCGGGCGACCACACGCTGGTGATCGCCGAACCGCTGGCGCTCGGCGACGGCGGCGACGGCCCGCCGCTGGTCCACCACCGGGGCGGCTACACCACCGCCGTGCCAACGTGAGCGGGGTCACCACTGCCGACCTGCTCGCGTTGGACCGGGCCGCCCAGGACCTGCTGTTCCGGGCAGCCCGCACTGCCAACACGTTCACCGACGAGCCGGTCACCGACGCCCAGGTCGCGGCGATCCACGACCTGGTCCGGTACGGGCCGACCGCGTACAACGGTCAGCCGCTGCGGGTGTTGCTGCTCCGCACGGCGGCGGCGCGGGCGCGGCTGCTGCCGTACGTGTCGTCGAGCAACCGGGCGAAGACGGCCAGCGCGCCACTGGTGGCGGTGCTCGCTGCCGACCTGGACTTCCACGAACGGCTGCCCGAGCTGTACCCGCACCGGCCGCAGGCCCGCGACTGGCTGAGCGACAGTCCGTCCCGCGCCGAGCAGGCCCGGTTCAGTGCGACCCTCCAGATCGGCTACCTGCTGGTGGGCGTACGTGCCGCCGGGTTGGCCGCCGGCCCGATGGCCGGGTTCGACGCCGCCGGGGTGACCCGCGAGTTCTTCTCCGACGGCCGGCACGAGGCGCTGCTGCTGCTCAACCTGGGCCACCCCGGCCCGGACGCCTGGGAGCGGCGGCTGCCCCGACTCAGCACCGAGGAGGTGGTGTGGACGCTGTGAGCCGACCCGGGGTCAGCGGGGCTCCCACGCGTCGGGCAACGCGGTGAGCTTGCGGACGTGCGCGGGCAGTCGACCGCTGACGATCTCGGCGAGGCTCACCTCGTCGACGACCCGCCGCACGGCGGCGCGGACCGCCACCCACAGGCCGGGCAGGTTCTCCGCCGAACCCTCGTACCGGGTCTCCTCGGGGCGCAGCCCGCGTACCCCGGCCAGTGGGCCTTCGACGGCGCGCAGCACCGCGCCGACTGTCACCTCGCGTGGTGGCCGGGCCAGCGTGTAGCCGCCCTCGGCGCCGCGTTGGGCGCGGACGACGCCGGCCCGGCGCAGATCCGCCAGGACCGCCTCCAGGAACTTGCGGGGCATGTCCTGCTCCGCGGCGATGGCCTGGGTGGACATCAGCGAGGGGTACGCGGTGGCGAGGCTCAACGCCGCCCGTACCGCGTAGTCGCCGCGCGCGGAGATCTGCACCCTGCCATCATGCCCGCCCGGTGCCGCCCGGCCCTCCGGCGGGCGACCCGGGTCTCGTGGCGTGCCCGCCGTTGGCGGGTTCGCCGGGGGTGCCGGGGCGGAACCAGCCGCCGTTGACGCCCGTCGAGTCGGCCGGCGGTCGAGGTCGGACCACCCGGCCGGCCACCGCCTGATCCCGGCCGGCCCGGAACGCGCCGGGGCTGACCCCGACCTCGCGGGTGAAGAAGCGGCCGAAGTTCGTGGGCTCGGAGAAGCCGAGCCGCCTGCCGATCTGGGCGATCGGCTGATCCGTCGCGGCCAGCAACCGGCCGGCCTGCAACGCGACCCGCTCGTCGATCACCTGTTTGGCGCTGCGGCCGGTGACGGCCAGGCAGGCCCGGGTCAGGGTCCGCACCGAGCAGCCGAGTTCGGCCGCGTAGTCGTCCACCCGCCGGGTGTGCGAGTAGCCGTGCTCCACCTCGCTGCGGAACCGGTGGAACGTCTCGTCCTCGGGTCGGGACGGCGGCCGGTCGTCGTGGGCCACGGCCAGCCGCAACAGCAGCACTGCCAGTTGATGCCGGAGCAGCGCGCGGGCGGTGGGGCCGTCGGGGTGCCGGCGACAGTCCACCGCCAACTGGCTCACCTCGCTGATCACCGCGTCCTCGTCCTCACCGGCCAACTGCCGCCAGGTCGCGGTGGTGGTCAGGTCGACGTCGAAGCCGTGCAGCGCCTCGGGATCCCAGGCGACCACTGTGGCGTCGAACTGCGGGCCGGCGCAGCGCAGCACCTGACCGGGGCGGACCCGCAGCAGCGTGCCGGGACGGCAGGGCAGCAGGTGAAAGTCGAGTTCCGCGTCGCCGTGCCCACGCGTGGTGAGAATCAACAGCTCCCGCTCGACGATCACCGGCCGACGCCAGCCCGGGGCACCGGCAAGATCGGCCAGCGCGAACGTGGCTATCTCGTCGGTGACGGGAGACGCCGTTCCGATCGATGGCGCGGGGGAGGGACCGGTGGAGACCATCGCCTGCGACGGTAGCCCGAACCGCAGGTCACCGCATCCCGATCGGCGTTCGCAGCGGAATCCGCGGCAAGCTGCGGGCTTGTCCCGGTCCCGGCGGCCGGGCTACGTTACCCGGCGGTAGCGCCATCGGTCCGCGGTCCACCCGGTATCCGCCGGTCACCCGACCGGCCGGCGGCACCCGCCGACTCGCGATGGGATGGGCATGACGCAGCTGTTCTCGGTCGAAGGTAAGACGGTCCTGGTCACCGGTGGCTCGCGGGGGATCGGGCTGATGATCGCCCAGGGCTTCGTCAGGGCCGGCGCACACGTGATCATCTCGTCCCGCAAGGCGGATGTCTGTGAGGCCGTGGCCACCACCCTGTCCGCCGAGGGCCGCTGCGAGGCCATCCCCGCCGACCTCAGCGACGACGCTGGCGCCGAGACGCTGGCCGCCGCCGTGCGCGAGCGCTTCGGCCGCCTCGACGTGCTGGTCAACAACGCCGGCGCGACCTGGGGCGCACCGTTGAAGGACTACCCCGAGGCCGCGTTCGACAAGCTCTGGGCGGTCAACGTCAAGGCCGTCTTCCGGCTCACCACCGCGCTGCTGCCGGCGCTACGCGCCGCCGCCAGCGCCGACGACCCGGCCCGCGTGATCAACATCGGGTCCATCGACGGCATCCGGGTGCCGATGATGGAGGTGTACGCGTACTCGGCCACCAAGGCGGCCGTGCACATGCTCACCCGCAGCCTCGCCCACCAACTCGCCGGTGAGCAGATCACCGTCAACGCGATCGCGCCCGGCCCGTTCGAGAGCAAGATGATGGCGTTCGCGCTCGACGACCCGGCGAGCCGGGCCGCCATCGAACAGCAGGTGCCGCTGGGCCGCATCGGGCGCCCCGAGGACATGGCCGGCACCGCCATCTACCTCTCGTCGCGCGCCGGCTCATACCTCACCGGGGCGGTCATTCCCGTCGACGGCGGCATCACCACGCACGGCTGAGCACCGGCCGACCCGGGGGCGCACTGTCCGCGTACCCCTGGGTGTGTGTGCCGGGGCCGCGCGGACTCGGCAGATCCGCGCGGCCCCGGTGTGGCCGGTGTTGCCCGTTCGGGCGGTCAGCGACCGGCGAGCAGCCGGTTCACCGCCGTGTCGACGTCCAGGTGCTCGGCCTCACGGCCGCGCGGGACGACGACGTAGGTCCGTCGAAGGAAACGCACCAGGACGCTGCGCGGCACCTCGAAGAGGGCGTTGCCGTCCGGTGACGAGAGGGCCAGCGCGACGAAGTCGCCGCGCGGTGTGGCCCAGGGCCAGACCCGCACATCCCCGATGCCGGCCGGTTCGTCCAGGCCGGTGACCAGAAGTTCGCGAGCGAACGACCAACTCACCGCCTCGCCCCCTGCCGATTCGGCATGGAACAGGACATGGACCGCATACGGGTCAGCAGGGTCGTAACGCAGACTGGCACGCACCGGCAAGGCGGTGGCGTCAGGTGCGACGAGCCTTAGCGACGTCTCGACCTCTACGGTCGTCGGTCGGATGACACTCATGGACGTTCTCCCCCCGGCACCGCTGCGGAACGCGCGTGTCCCGCTTTTCCCATACTCAGGTGCTACTCCTGGCTACGCTCCGCCATACGCTGACTTCACCCAGTGGTGGGAAGGGGGACGGAAAGGCCGCGTGAATGTGAGCATTCATGTAGGATTTCCGGTTCTGCCCAGTGCGTGATCCCGCCCGGTATCGGGTGGCTCAGTCGTCGACTTACTCCGGTAACGTCCAGTCGGCCGTTGCAGTGACGGGCCCGAGCGACACTGGGGGGTGAAATGGTGACGAAGCAATCCTCAGTGGATCCGGCGGCGGCGCCCGGCCCGCCGAAAGTCGGGGTCCGAGCAGCCGAAAAGCGGGGGTACGGAGTGCCGATGGAGCAGCCCGAACGGGCCGGTCGGCCGGCGTCCGGCGCCGGTCGTCCCGGCGGTGATGGCGCCGGTCGTGGTGGCGACACCGCCGGTGGTCGTGGCGGCGGCACCGGTGCCGGTGGAGTCGCCGTGCAGGAGCGGCCGAGGCGCCCCCGCTGGCGCGAGCGGATCTCGCTGACCCTCGACCTGATCCGCGCCAACCCCACCGGCCGGATCGCACTCAAGATCTTCATTGCGATCGCCGGGGCGCTTGTGGTCACCATCGGCATCGCCCTCATCCCGCTCCCCGGGCCCGGCTGGCTGCTGGTGATCGCCGGCCTGGGCATCTGGGCAGTCGAATACCACTGGGCGCGCCGACTGCTCGGCTTCACCCGCCGCCACGTCCACGGATGGACACGCTGGGTTACGAGACAATCGCTGCTGGTGCGAATCGTGCTCGGCTCCGTCGGCCTGGCCTTCGTGGCCACGGTGGTCTGGCTGTCCCTCAAGTACAGCCTCGGCATCGACGTGGTGGCCGAGGCGATGCACTACCTCGCGACGCACTGACCCCGGATTTCCGGTCCGGTTCCACGATCGGGTAGAGTCAGTGGCGCTGAGGGCGATTAGCTCAGTGGGAGAGCGCTTCGTTCACACCGAAGAGGTCGCTGGTTCGATACCAGCATCGCCCACCCTTGGTTCGCGCAGGTCGGAAGCCCGTTGCCGGAGTCATCGGTAACGGGCTTTGCTGTGTGCGGCCTACATTGGGAACTGCTGGCGGGGCGCGGACGAATACGACCGGTGACGAATACGTGCGTTGCACCAATCCGCGCCGGCATTACCGCAGCGCACTCCCTGTGGAGTGCCGTCGCCGACGCCGTTCGCGTCCTTCGACCGCCGTTCGTGTTCGAGGAGAACGTCGCCGCCCTGCTCCGACGGTAGGTGTCCGCCGTCAACGGTGGTACTGGACCAGGCAAAACTCGTGGTCCTCCGGATCGGCCATGACGACAACCACGCCGTCGTCGTAGTCGTGCCGTTCGCCGGTGAACCGGCCACCGAGATTGACGACCAGGGCCATGGCCTCGTCGATCTGGTCGACGGAGATGTCGAGGTGGATCCGCACCTTGCCTGTCCTGGCTTCCGACACCGGCTGGAACACCAGCCGTGGCTGAGGATCACCTCGTTCACCGAGGTAAACCCAGCCTTCCTGCGACGGACCGCGCTCGCGGCCGAGCAGGCCGCTCCAGAATAGGGCTACCCGCTCGGGGTCAAGGCAATCAATCGTCACACCGGACCAGACGTTCACCATGCGCCGATCCTGACGGAACTTCCGCTGCTCGGAGGCCGTGCATGACCACGCACGGCCGGGTGCTGCCGATCTGGAGTCGCGGCGGCTGCGATGCACAGTGGCGTCGGCACGTGTCGACGTGGATACGTGGACCCCTGGTCATGGCACCGTTGCGTCGAGCCAGTTCTCGATGAGTGGCGTCGTCTCGCCGAGGGTCTTGGTGATGTGATGTGCGGCGGTGAGCTGGGCTGCGGGATGGGTGGTGGTCAGTGCGATCACGGTCATCCCTGCCGCGCGGGCTGCTTCAATGCCGGCCGGGGCGTCCTCGATGACCAGGCAGTGCTTTGGCGAGGCTCGCAACAGGGCGGCTGCACGGAGGTAGCCTTCCGGGTCTGGTTTTCCGAGGGCGACCTGCGTGCTGTCCACCAGGACCGGGGGGTCAGGTAGGCCGCCTGCTCGCAGTCGTTGCCGCACGGTAGGGGCACGGCCGGAGGTCACCACACCCCATCGCTGGTTCCGGATGACCTTCAGCACGCTCCGGGCGTCGGGGTACACCGGGAACGCGTCGCCTTCGTCCGCCATGAAGTCGCGTACCAGTCGATATTGGGCTTCGGCGTCGAGGTGTGGGGCGACGACTGCGATGGTGTCGATCGGGCGGCGGCCGTGGGTGTGCGTCCAGACGATCGCCGGGTCCAGGCTGTGATGCAGCGCCCAGCGGTCCCAGATGCGGCGATATGCGGCGTAGGAGTCGACCAGAACGCCGTCGACGTCGAACAGCACTGCAGCACCGCTGTCGGCATGTCCGCTGAAGCGAGCGAGGGACGTCATGGTCACCCAGTCCCGTCTGCCGTTTGAGTCGTGTGGCGCATCTGGTCGATGACGTTCACGGCCTGCGCCGTGAGTTCCTGGAGGAGTTGGGCTGCCGGTCGGACGTCCCGGACGAGCTCGACCGATTGGCCTGCGTAGAGAGCCATGTCCGCCAGGTCGCCGGTCATACCGGGTAGGGGCATCAGATCCTCGTACCGGTAATGGGCCTGGCCCGCGCTGTCGAGAGCTACGACTTCGCCTTCGCCCGGGCGGCCCGGCGCGGTAGGTGAACCGGCTAGTTCCCACCGTTGCAGGGTCGGATTCCGCAATGCGCGGTGCGGGGCGTCGGGCCATCCGCCATCGAAACAGTGGGTGTGGACGGTGTCCTCGGCGGTGGCGGCGACGAGGTGTTGCCGGTACAGCTGGTGGGTGGAAGCTTCGGTGGCCGCCAGGAAACGCGTGCCCAGCCACGCGCCCTGTGCGCCCAGGGCCAGAACAGCGGCGAGGCCGCGGCCGTCGCTGATGCCGCCGGCCGCCATGACCGGAATCGGGCCCACCGCGTCGACAACGGCCGGCACCAGAACCATGGTGGCGGTCGTGCCGCGAACATGGCCGCCAGCCTCCCAGCCCTGCGCCACGATGATGTCGACGCCGCAGCTAGCCGCGTGCACAGCCTCCCTGACGCTGCCGATGGTGTGCATATGCAGCGCACCGGCATCACGGATCCAGTGGCTGACGGGCTTTGGATCACCCCAGAAAGTGGAGATGACCGGTACGCCCTCGTCCAAGCACACCGCCAGCGTGTCAGCAATGGGAAAGTCGATTACCAGATTCACCCCGAACGGTCGCGAAGTCCGCTGCCGCACGTGGCGGATGTCGAGGCGCGCGCGCTCGGGAGTCCGCCAGGTCGACGCCAGCATGCCGAGTCCACCGGCTTCGGCCACCGCCGCAGCCAGTTCGGGCGCTGCCGCGGAGCCGATCGGCGCCTGCACCACCGGCACGTCGATACCCAGCCGCTCGCACAAGGCGTTCCGCAATATGGACGTCACGTATGCCCGACCCCCTGTGCTTCGAAAACCGAATCACTGGCGAGAAGGTACTGTATCGAAAAAAGAAGCACCAGGAGAAGTGGGGCGAGGCTATGGCAGCGCCGAGGCCGGGAAGCCCGGTTCGCGGATCGAGCACTGGGCGGCCCTTGATGGCGGCACTCGACCTCTTCGGACGTCGATGGAGTCTGCGCATCGTCTGGGAGCTACAGCGCGGCGCACTCGGCTTCCGCGCACTGCAGCAACACTGCGACAACATGTCGTCCAGCGTCCTGCGGCAGAGGCTGACCGAGCTGTCAGAGGCACGCATCGTCAAGCAGGAACCGGATGCCACCTACGCCCTCACCCAGCTCGGAGAGGGTGCCTACCGAGCCCTGCGCCCCCTCGTCCGGTGGTCGGAGGAGTGGGCTCGCGCCCTCGCCGACGACGACCCGGCTACCACTGCGGAAACCCCGACGTGACTGGGAGCGTCGGCAACGACGTGACGATCGTCGACGCCTGCACCCGCCGCCGCCAAGGTGGCAGTCCTACCGCCGTGCTGATCGATGACATCACGCTCAGCGACAGAGCTCGGCGCGCGATCGTCCGGCGCGCTGGCACCTCGCACGCGGCGTTCGTCGACACCGACGCGGGGGCCACGCCCACGGTGCGGTTCTTCACCGCACACGGTGAGCTCACCAACTGCGGGCACGGCACAATCGCCGCCCAGGCCGTCCTGTTGCACCGTCGCCGGATCAAGGAACATCGCTCTCGCCAGCGGACCGGTGGCCGCACCTTCGACACAACCGCGATCCAGCGCGACGACGGCATCGAGGTCTGGTTCGACCAGGGCCCGGTGGAGATTCAGGGCTGCTCTGCCGCAGAACGAGACAGCACCCTCGCCACCCTTGGCATCAGACCCAACGACATGGCCACCGAGGACATCCCGTGTGTCGCCTCACCGGGAACACCACGCCTGCTCGTACCGGTCAGAACGCTGCCGACCCTGCTCTCGATACGGCCTGACCTCCGTCGACTCGCAGCCGAATGCCGCCGTCTCGGCTATCTCGGCTGCTTCGTCTACACGCTCTCCCCGACCCGCAACGCAGCGACCGCGCGGATGTTCGCGCCAGCGATCGGAGTCGCCGAGGACGTCGTCAACGCCAACAGCACAGGATGCCTCGCCGCGCACCTGTTCGCGACCCACGGCCGCAACAGCATCGAAGTCGAGCAAGGGCACACTGCAGGCCGCCCCTCGTCGGTCTTCGCCACCGCCACCGCCACCGCGGAAGGCATCTCCGTCAGGGTCGGCGGAATTGCCAGGGTCCGATCCAGTCCCACCGATACGGCAGACGAAGAAGTGCCGTAGGTCGCCATCGCAGCAACGCGCCTGAGACTGCACCCTCCTGGCTCACGGGCTGACTGGTGGCCGAGGGCCCGGTGGTCGGCCCGTCGCCGGTCCATCTTGCGAGGTCGTGACCCAGCGCTCGGTGTTCTGCCGGGCCTGGCAGCCCACTTCGTTGCGATCCTTGACGCGAAGTCGTCCAGGACGTGTTGGTCAGTCGCGGTCCATGCGGGAAGCTGGGTAAGCCACTGTTCTGCTTGGGGTACCTGTCAGAGTGGTTCATGCCCTTGAGCGCGTACCACCTCAGAACCTCGGTCGCCGTGTCCGACATTCAGAAGGCAGTGGCCTTCTACGAAGGCGCGCTGGGCCTTCGGGCGTTGCGGTCCGGCCCCAGCGCCACCATCGCCGACGGCAGCCGCGTCTACGGCTCCGGTGGTGGGCCGGCGTTGAACGTGTACCAGTCGGTCACTGCCGGGAAGACCCCGGCGACGCTGGCGACGTGGTACGTCGACGACATCGACCAGATTGTCGAGGAGCTCTCCTCGTCCGGCGTCGAGTTCGTTCGCTACGAGCAGCTTGAGCACGACGTCAAGGGGATCACCGCGCGGGCCGGAGGTGGACGTATCGCGTGGTTCCAGGACCCGGACGGCAACACCTTCGCTCTCGAAGCCGACGTATGACCTCCTGGCTCCCGTTACCCCGCAATCGTGTGGACTGCGGCCTCTGAACGGGCGGACTTCGACTCTATTTCCACAGGGCAACTATTGCCTCATAGCAAGATCTTTCCCTGTCGATGTGCCCACTGTTCGATGTGTTCACCATCTTGATTACGAGCGGGGGGTACCCACCTTCCACTGTGGTTGCTGCCAGTCTCGGCTGGCATTCACTGAGTGACCATGGGGGGATTAGTGAGAAAGCTTTCCTGGGGTGGCGTCGTGTTGCTCGCCGCGTCGACCGTCCTCGCCGCGCCGGTGGCCGCGCCGGCCGCTGCCAAACCGGTCCCGGGCCGTAACCGTCCACTAGCGTAAAGGATTGCCGCCTGGCGCTCGGATTCCTCTTTCGGCATCAGCTCCTCAACCCCGTCGGTCCGTAGTGCATCAGACACGGCTTGGTTCCTGAGGCGGGTGCGTTTGGGGTATGCGATGGCTCCCAATCCGCGGGCCGAGAGCCGCCACCGCATTCCGGCCAACCGGGGGCACTGGCCCACCAAGGCGCAGCAGTGAGCAACGAAGCGGAGCAGCGGATCCTGGCCGTGCATCTGCATGGGCACGGACGGCCTGTGCGAGGGCTGTCGGGCGTGCGGTCGCGGCTCACGCCGTACCCGTGCTGGCAGGTCGAATGGGGGACCAGCCGGCAGGCGCGGTCTCTGACGGCGGCGCTGCTCGGAGGCCGCGTGTGACCACGCATGGCCCTGTGCTGCCGATCTGGAGTTGCGGCGGCTGCGATGCGCCATGGCCCCGCCGAAGCCGGCAGCGCGAGCTACGCGTCGAGTTCACCTGGGTGCCCAACTGGTGCGGGCCTCCGCGGACCTGACCTGGGTGCCGGCGGGTTCGCCGCACAGACGCTTGCTCGGCTGGTTTCGGTGAGCATCCTGCGACGCGGTGACGAGAAGTTCCACGACAGCGACAGCTCGCACAGGTGGATCCACACGGGCTGGTCGAGCGTCCACCCGGCCCCCCAGCTATTGACGGGGGCCGCCAGATTTTGTCGGCGGCTGCGGGGTGGCGGCTGCGTCGATCGTTTGGGCGCGGGCCGTCAGAGCGGGTCGAGGCGGCGCTTGAGCAGGCAGAACTCGTTGCCTTCTGGATCGGCCAGGACGTGCCAGGACGCATCCGCGGGCTGACCGATGTCGACGAGTTTGGCCCCGGCGGCCAGGAGGCGTTCCAGCTCGGCGTCCTGATCGCGGTCGGTGGGGTTGACGTCGATGTGCAGCCGGGCCTGCCCGTTCTTCGGCTCGTCGTCGCGGATGAGGAAGATCGTCGGCTGCGGGCCGCCGAACCCTTCGCGCGGGCCTATCTCGATGTAGACCTCCGCTTCGCGATCGAGCTCTATGAAGTCCAGGACCTCGCACCAGAACCGCGCCAGCGCCTCGGGGTCGCGGCACTTGAGAACGAGCTCACCGATACGGCATGCCATTTGACGAAACCTACTCTCAGCACGGGAACTGCCGGGGCTGCCGCACGCGGATCTCATGGGGTCCCTGCAGTGAGAACAAGTTCGCGATCGTACCGGGCTGTGGAAGTGTCCCGCTGTCGCGTCAGTGATCCGCCGAGGTGCTTGGGTGCGCCAAGGTCGCCTTCGACCAAACCGGGGCGTCGACCTCCGTCGTTAGGGGCAGCGGGCTTGCCGGAGGACCGGTATGGCAACTCGCGGGTGGGGCTCGGGTCGGCCAGGCTGCACCCGACGAATGTCCGGAGGTGATGAGACGCCCCCACCGGTCCAAAGCCAGCGGGGGCGCAACAGTTGCAGCCGCCTGAGGCTACTGTTCGGCACCGACAAGGCTGGGCGAGTCGCCCTCTCCCGACACCTTCGCACTCACCAGCGAGGTGAGCACCGACAGCACCGCCGCACCGGACGCGATGCCACCGGCCGCTGCCCAATCCGCCTGCCATGCGTTGAACACGACGTCAGCGCCCCAGTAGAGCAACAGACCCTGCGCGGCGCTCTTCACCGCCCGCTCGGCGGTGGCCTTCCAGAACTTTGTGGTGAACATTGTGGTACCTCCAGGGGTAGGTTCATCGGACGGTCCATACGTCAAGAATGCCTGGTCAGGGGCGGTTGGTGCTTGCCGCGCTGTCCGGGGTCGCCGACCCACGGCAGCGGCGGTGACCAGAACGCGATCCGGGCGCAAGCCGACAGCGTCCGGGTCGGGGCCGACGCGTTGAGGCGCAGCAGGCGGGGAAGGCGGCGCGCGGCCTGTGACGGTCCTGAGGCGGCAGGCAGGCCGGAAGCGTTGGGTTGGTGGGGCGCAGCGCCGAGTGGGTCAAAGCTGGATCGCATCGCGCGTCCGTGGTGCTCGCCGCCCGCTCGCTGACAGCGGCAGATCAGTGCGACCGGTCTTGTGGGCTGTCCACCCCGCCGGGGCGGCGGCGGAGGCCGGTAGCGTATTCAGACTTGGTCGGCATGCCGATTCGCCGGGGTCCACGGCAGGCCCAGCATCTCAGTTGCGCCCGGCGAGAGACCCGTGATTATGCAAGCCTCCGACGGTCGTCGCCAATCGGAACACCGCAGCGTCAGATTGACCTGGTCCACGCGCTTTCCTTCAGCGGCCCTGGTCGTGGTGCCGTTGTCCTGATAGCCCATGGCCCGCGAGACGCCCAGCGAAGCGTGGTTCGTGATCCAGGCCGCGGTGTCTGCCCGCTCGGCGCGCAGACCGTCGAAAGCCAGATGCAGGACGGCCTCCCGCATGGCTTTGCCGTACCCGGCACCTTGAAACTGGCGGCCCACCCAGGAACCGGTGGAGGCGGTCTTGGTCACGGCGAAATGCTGCGCTCCGATCTCCTGCACGCCGATGATGTCGCGGCCAACGCGAGCGGCGAGCATCAGATTCCACTTCTCGGGTCTCCAGTCCGCGAACGCGGCCCAGTAGTAGCGCAGGAAGCGGCGTTCGGCCTCGGGTGAGGCGACGTCTTCCCACCCGCCGACGGGAGTGCGTGGAAGGTATTGGTTCTGGGGGTCGTAGATGCCTTCCGCGGCGAGCCGCGCCAGTCTCTCCAGCGCCTCCTGGTCCGGGACGAACAGCTCGACCGTGGGCGTGCGCACGCCTATGCCCAGTACCGGCCAGATATCTACGAGCGCCATGCATCCATCATGATCGCCAACGGCCGGAGAGTCATCCCTGGTCCAGGCGCTTGTTCGGTGAACACCGTAGCGAATTACCACTTTCGACGGATGTGCGCGTCGGCTTATCAGCGCCGTCGCCATCAGGATCTCGGGTGATGCTGCCTGCGTGGTACGGCACGGCGTGAGCTCGGCGCAGATGGCAGCTTCAGCCTGGCGAAGCAAAATCGCCTTGCAGCTCTCAGCTATCGTCGGAGAACGATCTGAGAAGGAATCGACATGCCTGTGTCTCCAGCGCTGCGATGACCCGGTCCGGACGACACCAGATACTGCGTTGGGCGGCAGCTGCGCTCACAGTGCTCGTCGGCGTAGTCCTCGTGGTCACCGTTATCCGATTCATCCCGGCCTACCGGGCCGAACCGACGCTTTCCGGCCAGTCCGGCTACCTGGGCACGATCCTTGGCGCGGTGGCTCTGCTTGTCGTGATGGTGCAGTGCCTGCGCTGGCTGGCCCGTCGAGAGGAGCCACTCGGGCTGCTCGCGCGACTGCAGTTGAAGGTCGCCAGCGACGTCGCCGCCCGGGCCGCGCAGATGCGCCGGACCGCGGAGGACATCGACCTGGCGTACGGGGCAGGCGGCGGACCCGATACGACGCTGAAGGCGCTCGCCGACGGGCTGCGGCACCGGCAGACACGGGTGGTCCTGGTCGCCCACCCCGGCCGCGGGAAGTCGTACAGCACGCTGCGGATCGCGCTGGAACTGGTCAACGACGATCCGCGGGTGCTGCCACTGGTCGTGCCGTTGAGCCGCTGGACCGGTCAGAACGACATAACGGCCTGGCTGGCCGGCTTCGTCGCGGTCGAACTCAACGTGTCCCGCCGATCCGCCCGGGAGCTGATCGAGTCGGGCGACGTGCTGCCCCTGTTTGACGGACTTGACGAGCTCTGCAGCACGGATGAGGCCGTGGAGCCAGCCGAGTGGTTCCTCCAGCGGCTCGTCGAGTGGCGGCTGCGCGGCAAGCGGCCGCCGTTCCTGCTCACCTGCCGCCAGACCACCTGGCGGGCGATCCGGGCGGACCTGCGCGAACATCACACCTTGACCGCGTACACGGTTCGGCCGGTCGACTACGCCGACGCCACGACCTACCTGTCGCGCTCCATCGGCGGCACCGACCGCTTCCCCGCGGCGGAGAGCCTGGCCGAGTCGTTGCGAGACGCCGGCCAAGTGAAGGCGCTGAAAAGCCCGTGGCAGCTGAGCATGGTGGCGGAACTGGCCCGCAATCGGCGGGCGGTCGGTGGTTTCTCTGCCCAGTTGGTCGCCGGCGCAGAGGCGGCTGATGTCAGGTCGCTGGTGGCACGCTACGTGGAGTCAGTTGTCCTGACAGGCCCGATGTGGCGTCGTCTCCGCAACGTCGCTGACCTGTACTGGCTGTCGCGGTACGCGCGCCACTTGGAACACAATCGCATCACCCAGGCCAGCTTCGCAGGAAGGACCCTGCCGTCCCGCGACATCGTGCTGCACCGACTCTGGCCGATCGCAGGCCGCCGGGCGCCGCGCTTCGTGGACTTCGCCATGTGCGTACTGTTGTCCGCTCCCGGCTTCGTCTGGCTGACTCTGTTCCTGTGGCCGCGCGGGTGGCTCGGCCGCGCTGTCCTGCTTGTCGGCGCTGTGACGTGGGTGGCGATGCTGGCGCGGACGAGCACGAAGCCGTGGGTGCCCGCGGCCACCCCAGACTGGTCCCGGCTAGGCAATCCGCGCTTCTTTCTGCCGCAGGCGGCAACGGCCCTGCTTGTCGGCGCGGCCGCCTGGTTGCTCATTGGCCCGTTGGTCGGGCTGATCGGATTCGCCACCTCGTGGCTCGCGATCGGGCTGACCGTGGGGTTCGGACAGACCCTGGCTACCGATGCCCGCCCGGAGATCGTCGGTCCGCTCGGCGTCCTACGCCACGAGCGCACGGTATCCCGGCTCTCCGCGGCGGTCGTCTGCCCGGCAGTGGTGTGGGGCTTCAGTTACACCTGGGGTTTGTGGCCCGGCGCCGTGCTGGGTATCGGTTACTGCGTACTCGTCGGCGAGACGGTCGCCTGCGCGCTCTGGCGGCGCTACCTCGCGATGATCGTCGCCTCGGCGTTCCGGATGCCTCCGGCGCCGGCCCGCTGCCTACAGCGAATGTGCGCGTTCGGCTTCCTGCGCCCAGCTGGCATCTCGTATCAGTTCCGCCACGACGACCTGCTGTCGCACTTCGCCCACCGGCACGACGCCCGTGCTCACCTGCGTCGAGTGAGAGCCCGGACGGGCGCTCGCCAAAGGCCAGACCGCTGGTCGAGTGAGTCAACGTGAATTCAACGCCTACTCCGGCAGCGGGGTGTGAGTCAGTGCGGAGACCCGGCAGAAATTCGCGCAGCGGAGCTGGCCCGGCGGGGAGTTGAGGGTGATGGCAAGATCGGTCCGTCACTCGGGACGTCCCCTGGGAGTGAGCCGAGAAGGCCTGTAGGAGGAAGCGTGCCGGACGCGCTGGACCTTCTGGCGGGCCCGGTCTGCCTCGGATTTGGCGTGGTGTTCACGCTGCAAGCAGTTCGGCGCTTGTGGACGGAAAGACGGCAGGGTCAGCAGCCGCCTCGCGGAGAACTTCTCAGTGGGCGCGAGTTGCTATGGGAGGGTCTCGCGGTCAGCCTGCTCGGGACCGCCAACCTGCTCGACAGGCCTTGGACACTTCTGGCCATTCCAGCCGTGGTCGTGATCCTGGTGCTCGCGGTGCGCATCCTCTTGCGCCTGGTACAGGAACGGTCACGCCGAGCAGGTTGAACAAGCCGGCTAGACAATCATCAGTTGCATCGGCCGCGCCGATGATCTCGTGGTCGGTTCCCGTTCGGCGATATTCGAGCAGCCTGGTCTGGACGAGTCGGCGGCCGAAAGCAGCGAGCGCTGATCTTCGAACAGTTCCTCGAGCTGTGGCGCTACCGTCCACCGCATGATCATCAGGGCGACGCCGCATTGCCAGTGCCGCCGGGTTCGCGGGTCTTTTCGCTCGTCGCCGGGAGGTGCCGGCGGCGCTGCGAGGTTGAGAAGGTTGAGTACGTCAACAAGAGGCGGATCGTGCCGGTCACCGCGCTCGACGTGACCCTCGCCCACGGCCGAGAGCGCGCACGTCGGCGCACTCCGCGGCTGTGGTCTGCGCGAGCAAGCAGTAGGCGCAGGGGAGTGTCAGAATCGTGTCGACGGAGCCGGTGCGTGGGGCGAGGAGAAGACATGAGTGACTGGAACGACAAGATCATCGCTGAGTTTCGCGACAACGGTGGGCAGGTCGGCGGTCAGTTCGCTGGCGCACCACTGCTGCTGTTGCACACTGTCGGCGCCAAGAGCGGCCAGCCCCGCGTGAACCCGATGATGTATCAGAAGGTGGACGGTGGCTATGCCGTGTTCGCGTCCAAGGGCGGCGCCCCCAGCAATCCCGACTGGTACTACAACCTGCTCGCCGACCCGAAGGCCCAGGCGGAGATCGGTACGGACAAGGTCGAGTTGGTAGCCAGAGTCGCCGCCGGGGACGAACGGGAACGGATCTGGAGCGCGCAGAAGGCCGCGTACCCAGGCTTCGCCGACTACGAGCGGAAGACCACCCGCCAGATCCCAGTCGTCGTACTGGAACCCAGGCAGTAGAGGGTCACCTCAGACAGTCGTCGGCGTGCCAGCCATGTCTCAGTCATCTCCGTATTCGTCCACGTCCAGCTCCGCCCCTGTGTGGCGAAGGAACTCCAGGGATCGGCGATCGAGGTGCCAGCCGAGACGGTGCTGCTGGTCGCCATCGTCGTCATTGAAGTAGCGCACCACCTGAAGTGTCGAGGGGAGATCGCGCGAACGCATCGAGAAATACACGTACTGGTGCACCCGCATGACCCCGATCGTGGCAGTGAACCGGCACAGCAAACACCCGCAATACCAGGGCATGCCCGATCCGTGCCCGACACCGCTGTCAACAACGGAGTCGGCGGTGGTGGGTGTGCGCCGCTGCGAGCCGGCATGGCAGGTCAGACGTGTCCCGTGGGTCCGTCGGCGGGGCGTACTCCCGCCGACGGACCTCAGCAGCAGACGGAGCCTACGGTTTGCGGGCGAGGAGCCCGACGAAGGTGTGATAGGTGTCGGTCTGCACCGTGGCCGGTGCGTCAGGCTCTGGACGCCACTCGGCCAGCGGCACCAGCCCCGGCTCCAGCACCGTCAGCCCGTCGGCGAACGAGAGGATCTCCTCGTCGGTGCGCCAGCGGCCGGTGCCCAACGATTCGTTGAAGACCCGCTCGACCTCGCGCGCCTTGCGGGAGCCTTCCGGGTCTCGCTCGCCCGGGTCGCGGAAGTGCGAGATCGCCACGTAGCTGCCCGAGGGCAGCGCGTCGATCAACGCGGCGGCGACCGCCTTCGGGTCCTCGTCGTCGCCAAGGTGGTGCAGGATCGCGAAGAGCAGCAAGCCGATCGGCCGGTCGAAGTCGAGGAACCGGCGTACGTCCGGGTGGTCGAGGATTTCCCGCGGCTCCCGGATGTCCGCCTGGATCACCGTCGCGGTGCCTTCCGCGGCGAGCAGGGCTCGCCCGTGTGTCAGGACGATCGGGTCATTGTCCACATAGACCACCTGAGCCTTCGGGTTCTGCTCGGTGGCGACCTCGTGCACGTTGCCCTGGGTGGGCAGCCCCGATCCGATGTCGAGGAACTGGTCGATGCCCGCCTCAGCGACAAGGAAGCGGATCACCCGACGCAGGAAGGCCCGGTTCGCCTGACCGGCGGCCGGCCCGTCCGGGGTGATGCGCAGGGCGTGCTCGGCGACCCTCCGGTCGGCCTCGAAGTTGTCCTTGCCACCCAGGAAGAAGTCGTAGACCCGGGCCACGCTGGGAATGTTGGGGTCGATACCGGGGGGTGCCGCCTTGTCGCGGGTCACAGGCGTCTCCATTCGATGGGGATTGGCGCAGGTCGAGGTCTGCGGCGGTGCCGGCGTTCCGGCGAGTGTAACGATCGGGCGGGTTGAATTTTGCCCCACTGGTATCGCTCCCAGTGAATCGTCCCATCGGTAATGGCGACACCGGGTCGCGGCCGGCGGCCGGCCGCGACCCGCCCCGCCCGAACGACGCGGCCCCGGCGTCAGGAGCAGTTCTTGCCCTTGTTGATGCAGGTGGCGATGCGTTGCATCGTCTGGGCTGAGTTGACGTTGACGAAGTCGTTGTGGTCGGAGAAGGGGTTGTGGTTCTCCTCGGGGAAGGAGTCGAGGGCGTACTGGCCCTTGACCTGCACGTCGCGGGCGATGTCGTAGGCCACTGTGATCCGCAGTTGCGGGATCGCCCGGAAACCCTGTGGGCAGGCGCCGGTGGCCTTGTCGGCGAACGCGACGTGGTTGCGGTGGTTGTCGCTGTCGACGTTCCTGCCGTCCCAGCAGCCGGGGAAGTCGTGGACACGCTGCACCTGACTGCCGGCGGGGCAGATCGGGTACTTGTCGGAGAGCCGGTCGGTGAAGCCCGAGCAGGTCCAGGTGGCGCGGGCGTTGGCCGGGCCACGGCTGGTGGGCTTGGCGTCGCCGGTGAGGGCCCGGAGGAACTTCGGCATCGGCACCACAGTGCTGACGGGGTTGCCGCGGTATTCGATCAGCACCTGCGCCGGGCGGACGATGCCGCCGGTGTTGCCGGGCAGCTCAAGGTTCGGTCCCTGCGGGTCGGGGAGCGCGGCGGCGGTGGTGGGTGCGCTGCTCGGTGCCGCCGGGGTGCTCGGGGCCTGGTCCAGCGTGCAGCCGGCGAGCGCGTCGAGACCCTGCGGGCGGGGGGCCTGCCGCCCGATCGCGGTGGCGATCCGGTCGAGCACGGCGACCCGCTTGGCGCGCAGCGGTCCGAGGATGGCGTTGTCGACGAAGGCCGGGCCGCCCTGGCCACGACTGGTGACCAGGCGCTCGTTGGCCTCGGAGATCTGCCGGTCGAGGTCGTCGAGGTTGCGGTTCACCTCGCCAAGCGCCCGATCGGGTACGCCGGGCAACCTGTCCCGCACGGCCGGGCACTGGATGCGTGGATTCGCGGCCTGGGCCGCCTTGACGCTCGCCCGGTGGGCGCTGCCGGGCATCCGGGCGTGCATGTCGTCGTAGCTGACGTCACAGTCGACAAGCGAGACCAGGCCAGGCTGGTTACCGCCAGCGGCGGTGATCGTGGTGCTGATCTGCTTGATCATTGCGGCGCGGCGGGCCCGCAGTGAGTCGATGACCTCCCGGTTGAATGCGGCGTCGATGCGGCCCCGGCTGGCGGTCATCCGGTGGTTCGCGGCGGCCTGCTGGCGATCCAACTCGGCCAGCAGGCGGTCGACGGTGCCGCGGGCCCCGGTGGGGACGGCGCGCAGCCGTTTGCCGACCGAGGGGCAGACGACCATGGGTTGGGTCTGGGCGAGGGCCTGCTGGAGCTGCTTGCCGCCGCGGACGGTCTTGTCGATGCGCACCACCGGCCAGAAGTAGGACGACTTGTCGCCGTTGCGGCAGGTGGTGCCGGAGGCGTCCAGATCGGCGTCGGAGGAGTTCGCGGTGATGGCCAGGTTGCCGACGAAGTCGTGGACGTGTTCGGCGCCGTTGCGGATGCCGGGCTGGGCCACCGGATTGTCCGGGCTGAACTTGCCGTTGCCGTTCGTGCCGCAGTCGACGGTGAACCTGCCGGTCGACGCACCGGCGGCCGGCCTCGGGTTCTGCACGTTCGGCGGCACGTTCTCGATCGACACGAACTGGTCCAGGCTGGTGGCGGCATCCGCGGTGCCCTTGCCGCCACCGGAGACGAAGGTGGCGGTGAGCGCGCCGGTGGCCGCCAGCACGAGCGCGGCCATGGCGAGTCGGGCCGGCCGGGTCTGGCCCAGTGCGGTCCCGTTCTTTCTGCGGTTCATCGGAATCTCCTCAAAGCCGGAAAGGGCTCCGGTGCTGTGCTGTCTCCCCTCGGTACGGGCCAACGGGCGGTCAACGGTCAGCGGTCACCGGGCACGTCACGGTTCGGTAAGAAGTCGGGCATGAGCCGCGCCGATCAGTGGCCGAGGCGTGAGACGCGTTGGCGATCATCGATGCCTTGCTGCATCGTCGACCTATGACAGGCGTTCGCTCGTCTTCGCTGTTCCGCCGTCTGCGGCCAGGCCTGCTGGCCGCCGTCGTGCTGTCGACGGCGGTGCTCGGCGCCGCTCTGAGCGCCGCACCGGCGGCCGACGCCGGCACCGTGACGCCCGCCGCGTACCCAGAGGTCGCCCCGGCGCCCGCTGGGGCCGCGGTGTCCGTCGCAGCGCCGGCCGGGACCGCCCCGCCAACGCCGACGCCGACAGCGCCGTCCAGTACGCCGAGCACCGCGCCCGTCCCGCCGAGCCCGCCCACGAACCTGACCGCCAGCGAGGTCCGGACCGGGTCGATCACCCTCACCTGGACGGCCGCCACGTCCAGCTGCTGCGCCATCACCGGCTACGACATCACGTACTACCAGGAGTTTGGCGACGTCATCTTCAGCGCTACCGCCGGCGCGGTCACCACCACCACGATCACCACCCACGTTGGGCCGGGCATGCAGCTCTCGTTCCGAATGATCGCCCGGGACAGCCTCGGGCAACGCTCGAACTGGTCGGACATGCTGACCGTGGTCACACCGGTGACGGACACCGGCCCGGACACCACCCCGCCGAGCGCGCCGCAGAGCCTGACCGTCGGCGAGGTGACCGCCTCGACGGCCACGTTGTCCTGGTCACCGTCGACGGACAACGTCGGCGTGCTCGGGTATGACGTCTACCGGTTCGACGGCTGGTTCATCTCCAGGCTGATCGCCACTGTGCCGGGTACGACGTACACGACGTCGCTACCTGCGTCGACGCCGCAGCGCAACCTCTACTACGTGCGGGCCCGGGACGCGGTGGGCAACGTGTCGATCGCGTCCAACACTGTCGAGTTGCCCACGACGCCCCCGCCGCCCTCCACCTGCCGGGTGACCTACCGCAACCAGTCCGAGTGGCCGAGCGGTTTCGTGGCCTCGGCGACGGTCCACAACGCCGGGACGGCGCCGGTCGACGGCTGGACCGTGACCTTCAGCTTCCCCGGCGACCAGCAGGTCACCTCGGGGTGGAACGCCACGATCGGCCAGACCGGTGCCACCGTGACCGCCCGTAACGTCGACTGGAACCGTGTCCTCGCGCCGGACGGCTCGGCGACCTTCGGCATCCAGGGCCAGTGGGGTGTCAGCGACGCGCCCCCGACCGGTTTCTCTCTGAACGGCACCCCCTGCACAGTGGGCTGAAGGAGTCTCGTGAACACCCAACCGGTCACCCCCCACCGCCGCCCCAGGGCCCTGCTCGGGGCCGTCACGGCCGGCATCCTCGTCGTCGCCACCACGCTCGGCGGCACGCCCGCACCCGTCTCCGCCGCGAACACGCTCACCATGCGCGGCGCCGACGTTTCCTCGTTGCAGCGCAGCCTGGACCTGGGTGCCAGGTACTACGACGCCGGCGGGGTCGCCCGAGACCCGCTGGACATCCTGAAGTCCGTCGGCGTCAACTACGTCCGACTGCGCGTCTGGAACAACCCCATCAGCGGCTACAACAACAAGAGCGCGGTGTTGGGCCAGGCGAGGGCGGCCAGGGCGAAGGGCCTCAAGGTGCTCGTCGACTTCCACTACTCCGACACCTGGGCCGACCCGGGCAAGCAGTACAAGCCGGCCGCCTGGGCCGGCCACAGCCTGAGCCAACTGCGTACCGACGTCTACACCTTCACCTACGACGTCTGCTCCAGCCTGCGGGGGCAGGGCACCCCACCGGACAGTGTGCAGATCGGCAACGAGATCAACGTGGGGATGCTGTGGAACGAGGGCAAGGTCGTCAACAACGACTTCGCCCCGCTGGCCGGCCTGCTGAAGCAGGGCTACAACGCCACAAAGGCCTGCGGCAGCGGCATTCCGGTGATGATCCATACCGCAAACGCCGACAGCAACGCCAACGCCCGGTGGTTCTACGACGGCATCCGCGCCCAGGGTGTGCAGTGGGACATCACCGCCCAGTCGTACTACTGCATGTGGCACGGCAGTCTGGCGAACCTCTACAACAACATCGTCGATCTGCGCGGGCGCTACGGCAAGCCGGTGGTGATCGCGGAGACCGCGTACCCCTTCACCCGCAACAACGCGGACAGCGAGCCGAACGCCATCGGCGACGCGACCTGCGACGGCATCAGCGCGACCTGGGCCGGTCAGGCCCAGGAGTTCGACTGGGTGCAGAACACCGCCCGCAACGCGGGTGCCATCGGTGTCTTCTACTGGGAACCGACCTGGTACGCCGTCCGCGGCAACGGCTGGGACCCGGCCAACATCAACGGCACCGGAAACCAGTGGGACAACATGGCCGTCTTCGACTGGTCCGGGCGGGTGAACCCGGGCGTGCGCTGGACACCCTGACCCTGCGCCGGACGCGCGGCGACGGTTCCTGGCCTCTGCCACTACCGCTCGGGCAGCAATGGAAGATCTCCTGAGATTCCTCCACGCCCGGTACGAGGCGGGCTGCCACGCCTACGTCGACGTGTTTCACCGCTTCGGGAGCGAAGCTCTCCTCGACAGCCAGTGCCGATGCTCGACCTGGTCGACATGCTGGCGCGGGAGTACGAGGCGATGGGCCACGGCGACGAGCGCTTCGCTGGTCTCGCGTATGCGCTCCGAGTGCTCGTGCAGTCGTACAACGAGCACCCCGACTACCGCAAGGAGTGGCGCCTCTAGCTGCCCAGCAGGCGTCCGGGAGCCGTCAGCGGTTGAGGTAGGCGTTCAGGCCACCGAGTTCCTCGCTGGCGATGAATACCGACCGCACGTTGAGGATGGCCTCTTCGACGTGGGCGGGGCAGCCCCACGCAGCGTCACCCCACGAATCGGCGACCTTGACCTCGGCTGGCGCGGTGCACCCCGCGGCACCGCCGAGCTGGCAGTGCTCGGGGTGCGGCGTGGCGGCCTGCGCGGCCGCGGCGGCACGCATCTGGGTGGCGAGTGCCGCGGCGGCGGCGGCGCGCTGCTCAGCCTCGGCGCGCAGTTCCCGCTCCACGCGCAGCACCTTGGCCAGCTCGTCATTTGCCGACTTGGCGCGTGCCTCGGCGGCGAGCTTCGCCTGCTCGATGTGGTGGCGTTCGATGGCCAGGGCCGCGGTGCCGGCGAAGAGCCGGGTGAGGGCGAGGTCGGTGTCCTGCGGGACGCGCGGCGTGCGGTGATACATCGCGAAGGTGCCCAACAGGCCGCCGTCGCGGGCCAGGATCGGCGTGGACCAGCAGGCCGCCAACCCGGCCTGGCCGGCCAGGCCCCGGAAGTCGTCCCAGAACGGATCGGTGGCGATGTCGGTGACGATGACTGGTTCCCGCCGGTGGGCGGCGGTGCCGCACGAACCGACACCTTCGCCGGTCGCGATGCCGTCGATGGCCTGGTTGTAGAAGTCGGGCAGGCTCGGCGCGGCGCCGTGGCGCAGGTGCCGGGCGTCGGGATCGGCGAGCAGGACGGAGACGAGCACCTCCTGCGGTGCGAGGTTCTCGATACAGCGGGCCATCCCGTCGAGCACCTCGGTCAGGGGCGCCTGGCGGGCGATCTGCTCCAGCAGGGCACGGTGTTCGGCCATCAACCGTTGGGCGTGCTTGACCTGCGTCGTCTCCACGCCGAGCACACGGATCCCGGTCACGTTGCCGTCGGCGTCCCGACGCGGCTCGTAGGTGAAGTCGAAGAACGCCTCCCGCGCCTGCGGGCCGTTGCCCAGCTCGACCCGGACGTCACGGCCGGTGTAGGGCTCACCCGTGCGGAAAACCTGGTCCAGGAGCGCGATGAATCCCTGACCGGCCAGTTCGGGCATCAGCTCGGCGATGGCCACCCCGACCCGGGCCCGCTCCTCGCCGATGGTGGCGAAGAACGCCGGGTTCGCCGTCTCCACCAGGTGCGATGGCCCCGCCAGAGACGCGAAGACGGCGATGGACTGCCCGAACAACGCGCGCAGGTCCTCCTCCGCTGCTTGCTCGGCAGCCGCCGAACCCGCAACAGCAGTAGACCGTTGGCCTGGTACTGCGGTCATGGTGTGGCTTCGCCTCTCGTCTGCGGATACGGGAACGCCGGTGGTGCCACCCGGGCGGTGAGGGTGGCCGTGCTGCGGAGGTGCTTGGCCGAGGCCACCGCCGGTGCAGCGTACCCATCTGCCCGACACTCAGGTCCTACCCACCAACCAGGCACCGCAACCCGGCACTCGAACGGCCACGAGAGCCAGCGAACTGGTCCGGCCGGCCGTGTTCATCAGCCCAGCTGAGGTGTGTGCTCTGTCGGGGCGGGCTGGGGTTGCTGTTGCCAGGGATCATTGGAGGCGCCGGCGGCGAGGTGTTTTTCGTAGCTGGCCACTTTGCCGTTGATGAGTCCGAGGGTGTCGTGCAGCTGCGTGAGCTGCTCGCTGATGTGGAGCTGGTGTTCGCGAAGCAACGCGAGCCGCTCGGCCTCGTTGCCGCTGCCCTCGCGTACGAGCTGGGCCAGGCGGCTGATGGTGGTGAGCGGCATCCCGGAGGCACGGAACTTCACGCAGTTTGCCAGCCACTCGACGTCCCAGGCGCTGTAGACGCGCCTGCCGGACCCGTCGCGCCGCACCTCGCTGGCCAACAAGCCCTCACGCTCGTAGAGCCGCAGGGTGTGCACGCTCAACCCGGTGCGCTGCGCCACCTGCCCGATGCTCAGGCCGCTGTCCGCCATGGCGTCGACCGTAGCCATTGACCTAGACCTCGGTCTAGCACCTAGCGTCCGCGACATGAGCAGAGACACGACCCACACCAGGTTCGGTGCCCACAGTACGGCCGGAGACGTCCTCGCCGGGCTCGACCTCACCGGAAAGACCGCCCTCGTCACAGGCGGCTACTCCGGTCTCGGTCTCGCCACGACCCGCGCGCTCGCCCGAGCCGGGGCTCGGGTCGTCGTCCCAGCTCTCCGTCCGGATGCAGCGCGGCAGGCACTCGCCGACGTAGCCGGGGTCGAGGTCGACCAGCTCGATCTCGCCGACCTCACCTCCGTCCGCGCCTTCGCCGTACGGTTCCTCCGCAGCCACCCCGCGCTCGACATCCTGATCGCGAATGCCGGCATCATGGCCTGCCCGGAAACCCGGGTTGGACCCGGCTGGGAAGGGCACTTCGCGGTCAACCACCTCGGCCACTACGCGCTGACGAACCTGTTGTGGCCCGCGCTCACCGCCCCCGACACGGCTCGCGTCGTCTCGGTGGCCTCCGGGCGCAACCCGGCGTGGCGTATCCGGTGGGACGACGTGCAGTTCCAGCGCGGGTACGACAAGTGGGAGGCGTACACCCAGTCCAAGCTCGCGAACATCCTGTTCGCCCGCCACCTCGACCTGCTCGGCAGGCCGCACCGCGTCCGTGCCTTCTCCACAAACCCTGGCTGGATCCGCACTCCCCTGCAACGGCACCTCGCAGCCGAGGAGATGGTCGCCGCCGGCTGGATCGACGCTGAAGGCGCTCCCACGCCGGGCCTGTTCAAAACCGTCGAGCAAGGCGCGGCGACCCAGGTCTGGGCCGCCACGTCACCCCAGCTCGACGCGAACGGCGGCGACTACTGCGTGGACTGCCGCATCACCGACGGCAGCCCCACGGACAGGGGCGAGGCGGCCCGCCTCTGGGCGCTCTCGGCCGACCTGACCGGCCTCGATCTCGTCGGGTGAGTCAGAGCGCAGTCGGAGGTCAGATCAGGGCTGCGGCGAGGGCGCGGAACGCGTCGGCGGGGAACGACGTGTCGTCGCCGCCGTTGAGCACCTGGATCGCCACCTCGTCCGCGCCGGCCTGGTAGTGCTTCTCCAACCCGGCCACCACATCCTCGACGCTGCCCCACGGGATCAGGGCGTCGACGAGGCGGTCACTGCCGCCGGCGGCGAAGTCCTCGTCGGTCCAGCCGAATCGCCGCAGGTTGTTGGTGTAGTTCGGCAGCGCGAGGTACCCGCTCGTGTACTGGCGGGCGGTGGCACGCGCGGTGGTGGGGTCCGCGTCGAGAACCACAGCGACCTCGGGGGCGAGCAGCCGGTCGGGCCCGATTGCCGCCCGCGCTTCGGCGGTGTGCTCGGCTGGGACGAAGTACGGGTGCGCCCCGGTCGAGCGGTCGCGGGAGAGTTCGAGCATCCGCGGGCCCAGTGCCGCCAGGATGCGCCGCTCGGGCGAAAGCCCGGCCGCGTCGAGGCCGTCGAGGTACTGCACCATCCGTGAGTACGGCTTGCGATAGTCGGTGCCGCCGCTCTCCACCACCACCGCGTGGCTGGCGCCGAGACCGAGCAGGAACCGGCCGGGATGCGCCTGCTCCGCGTCCTTGGCGAACGCCGCCGCCTCGGGAGGCGACGAGTGCCAGATGCTGACGATCCCGGTAGCGACCCCGATGCGCGTGGTCCCGTCCAGGATCTCCCGGAAGCGGGGAGCGACGTTCTCGCCGAAACCACCGGAGAACCAGATTCGTGAGTAGCCGAGGTCCTCCAACTCGGTCGCGGCGTCGATGGCCGCGCCCTGACTCTCGCTAGCAAGGAAGAACGGTTGCCATACGCTGACGAGTCGTTGTGCCATAGCGCAACCCTACGACCCATCAACCGCCGACCGTGTCAGCTAGCGCTTCCAAGCCCGATGTGAACGGGCCGACAGGGCCGCCGGCAGAGTCTGTGGGGTCAAGCGCCGAGCCGGTCCACGGTAGCCTCGCGGCATGGGTTCGACCTGGTCGATGACCAAGCGGCTCAGCCTGATGTGGATATCGACTGTGCTCCTGCTTGTGCTGTTCGCGCACGGACCGCGTGTCGAGTACCTGCCGATCGAGGCGCTCACCGGCAGCGTCTGGGCGGCGCTCCTCGGCGCGGGGGCGATCCTGTCGAGCAGGTTGGCCAGGCGGGGGCACGGCAAGAGTGCCATTGGGCTGCTGTGCGTGGCTGCCCTGGTTGCCTGCGATGTGGCCGTCGTCGTCGACAGCGCGTTGATCTACGACGGGGCCGGTTACTGGACGCTCAACGGTGGTGTCGGCCTGCCGTACTCGTACGCGCCGTTGTGGTATCCGGCCTCGCTGCTGCCGGGGACCGATGTCTTCGGCATCGACCAGACGGCCATCACGGCGGGCGATGTCGAGTGGCAGGCCGAGCACGTCGCTCCGGTGGCCGTGGTGCTGACCATCGCGTCGGCCCTCGTCATCGCCGTCGTGGCGAGGGCGCTGACCGGGGGGCGGCAGGCCAGCCCGCAGCGCCGGCCGATCCGCGCCGGCGCCTGACTCACGGCGTCAGGCCGGCCTGGATCGCCAGGATGGCTGCTCGTACGCGATCGCGGCTGCCGGTCTTGGCCAGCACGTTCGTGACGTGGGTCTTGACGGTGCTCATGGACAGGTAGAGGCGTTCGGCGATCTCGTTGTTGTTGAGCCCCGCGCCGATCAGGGCGAGCACGTCGGTTTCCCGGGCGGTCAGCTGGTAGGCCGCCAACTCCACGCGGGTGGCCGGGCCGGTCGCGCGGACCCGTTCGAGGACGGCGCCGGTGACCTCGGCGGAGAGGACCGCCTCGCCGGCCGCGACGGTGCGCACCGCGGCGATCAGGTCGCGGGCGCTGGAACGCTTGAGCAGAAACCCTCGTGCGCCGGCGGCGATGGCGTCCAGGACGTAGGCGTCGTCATCGAAGGTGGTGACGACGATGACGGCCGGGGCGTGGGGGATCGTGGCCAGCTCGCGGGTGGCTTGCAGGCCGTCGAGCACCGGCATGCGGATGTCGACGAGGGCGACGTCGATGCGGGAGTCTCGACGTACGGCGTCGAGGAACTGCCTGCCGTCGGCCGCCTCGGCCGCGACCTGGATGTCGGGTTGGGACCGCAGGATCAGGCTGAAGCCGTCCCGGACCAGTTCCTGGTCGTCGGCGATCGCGACGCGGATCATGTGTTCACCGGCAGGTCGGCCTGCACCACAGTGCCGCCGCCGGGGCGGTGGCTCAGCTCCCAGCTCCCGCCGCGCGCGGCAACGCGCTCCCCGATGCCGAGCAGGCCCGAGCCGCTCGTTGGTGCGCGGGGCGGGCCGACGCCGTCGTCGCTGATCCGCAGGCGGGCGTGATTGCCGACGCGGGCCAGTTCGACCCAGGCCTGGCTGGCTTTCGCGTGGCGGGCGATGTTGGTGAGGGCTTCCTGGGCGATGCGGTAGGCGGTCAACACGCCGATCTCGTCCAGGCCCGGCTCGGGGTCCACCTGGACCCGCACCGTCACGCCCTGCTGGCGCAGCGGCTGGGCGAGCAGCTCGTCGATGTCGGACAGGCGAGGCGGGGCGCTCACCGCTATCGACGCGTCCGGATCGCGCAGGTGCACGACGAGCGTGTCCAGTTCGCTCAGTGCGGTGCGGCCACTGCCCGCGATCGCCCGCAGCGCCGCCCCCGGGTCGTCACTGAGCTGGCCCGCCTCGGCCTGCACCACCATCGCTGTGACGTGGTGGCCGACCACGTCGTGCAGCTCGCGGGCCAGATTGGTGCGCTGTTCGAGCCAGGCGGCCTGGCCGCGCAGGTCGTCGGTCTCCCGGGTGAGGGCGTTGCCGCGTGACCACGATCGCAACAGGATCGCCAGGAGGTAGCCGGCCGTCACGAAGAAGAACGGCTGTTCGTACAGCCCGCGCCCGTTGAGCAGCGCGACGCTGAGGGCGCCGGCCGCGCCGGCCAAGCCACCCACCCACCCCAGCCACGGGTGTCGGGCCGGGTCCTCGCAGACCGAGACGAACACCAGGCCGGCGGCTGCCAAACCCAACTGCACCGACTCGCCGGTGCTCACGATCGCCACGAACCCCGCGCAGACCGCGAAGACCGCGGTTCGGTAGCGGGGGCGCAGCGCTATGGCCCCGAGGCCGACCGGCAGCACCAGCCACGCCCAGCCCGCCGGCACCGACACGCCGTCCTCGACGGTGGTGACCACCGCGGCGATGATCAAAACCACCGCGGCGTACGCGAGTCGGCGCACTCGCTCGGGGTCGCGCACCAGTTCGCGGATTCCAGTCATCACCTGCACAGTCTCCGTGACCAGCCGGAAGACCGACCAGTACCCAGGTACCGGATCGGCCGGCACCCCGGTACCGCCCTCGGAACCAGATCGGCACCGTGGCACGTTCCGCGACAACGCTCACCGGACGACTCTGCGGAGGTGACTCTCGTCGACTCCCGCGCCGCCATCACCGTCGGCCCGCTCCGTACGGTTCCCAACTACATCACCGCCATCCGCACGGTCGCCGCTGTCACCGTCGGTATCGTGGCCCTCGTCTCCGGGTCGGTGGCATTGATGGCGGTATCGTACGGTATCTACTGGCTCGGTGACGTGCTCGACGGCTGGGCCGCCCGCCGGCTCGGACAGGAGACCCGCGCCGGGGCCGTCTTCGACATCGTGAGCGACCGCGCCTGCACCGCCGTACTCTGCGTGGGCCTGGTCTCCCTCGTGCCGGACGTCGCGGTCGTGGCAGTGGTCTTCCTGCTCTCGTTCCTGGTGCTGGACACCATGCTGTCGCTGGCGTTCCTGTGCTGGCCGGTGCTCAGCCCCAACTACTTCCACCTGGTCGATCGGCGGGTGTGGGTGTTGAACTGGTCGCCAGTGGCCAAGGTCGCCAACACCGCCGGCGTCATCGGCGCCATCGCGTTCGGGCAGTACCTGCTCGCGCTGGGCGTCGCCGTCGCCGTCGTCGCGGTCAAGCTGTGGTCGGTCGCAGCGGTGGTCCGGCTGCTCGAACGGGACGGCCGGGCATGAGCAGCCTCGCCGAGGCCGTGGTGGCGCTCGGCTACGGTGTGGCTTCGGCGCTCGTCCCGGTCGTCAACGCCGAGGCGTACGCAGTGGTCGCCGGTCAGCGTGCCGGCCACGCTCTCGTGGCCGTGGTCGCCCTGGCGCTCGGGCAGACCGCCGGCAAGCTGCTGCTGTTCGAGTCGGCGCGTCGCGGATCGGGACGGCTGGCCCGGACGGTCGCGAAACGGGGAAAGTCAGGTCGCGCGGCGGCTCGGGCCGCGCGGTGGACCGAGCCGATCCGGCGCTGGCTCTCCCGCCGCCGCACCGCCCTACCGACAGTGCTGGCCTCCGCCGCGGTCGGGGTTCCACCGCTGGCCGTCGTCAGCCTCGCCGCCGGCACCGCGGGCCTTCGACGCTGGGAGTTCGCCGTCGCCTGCCTCTCCGGGCGGGTGATCCGTTTCGCCCTCCTGCTCCTGCCAGCGGTGCTGGCCTGACCCCGGCTCCCCGTCAGAGGAGCCGACCGTCGTGGGCGAGCAGAGCGATCTGGGTGCGGTTGTCGAGATCCAGCTTGGTCAGGATGTGCGAGACGTGGGCCTTCACCGTCGTCACGCTCATCAGCAGCTCGCTGGCGATCTCGGCGTTGGAGCGCCCCTGGGCGATGGCCAGTACGACGTCGCGTTCCCGGGGCGTGAGCAGGGCCAACCGCTGCTGCGCCCGCTCGTGGGACTCGGCCCCCGAGGCGACCCGCTGCATGAGGCGGCGCGTCACGCCCGGAGACAGCATCGGGTTGCCGGCCGCCACCGCGCGGACCGCCTGACTGATCTGCTCGGGCGGGGTGTCCTTGAGCAGGAAGCCGCTCGCGCCGGCCCGGAGGGCTCGCACCACGTGCTCGTCGGTGTCGAACGTGGTGAGCACGATGATCTCGGGTGGCCGGTGGCGGCGGCGCAGGCGCTCGGTGGCGGTGATGCCGTTGACGCCGGGCATCCTGATGTCCATCAGCACCACGTCGGGCAGGTGCCGGTCCACCGCCGTGATCGCCGTGGCGCCGTCGGCGGCCTCGCCCACGACGACGATCCCGTCGGCGCCGTCGAGCATCAGCGTGAGCATTCCCCGTACGAGGGGATCGTCGTCCACGATGACGACCCGGATCGGAACCGTCACGTCGGCCACGGCAGCCACGCGCTGAGCTGGAACCGGCCGGCGGCGTCGACGTGGTGGTCGACCCGACCGCCGCTGAGCGCAGCCCGTTCGGCAAGGCCGATCAGGCCGGTGCCGGCGCTGCCGGTGGCGCTGCTGTCGGGCGTCGTCGGGTTGCTCACCGCGATGCTGAGGCCAGAGCCGGGCGCGCCGCCGAGCACCAGCCGGACCGGCTGACCGACGGCGTGCTTGCGGGCGTTGGTCAGTGCCTCCTGCGCGATCCGGTACGCGGTGCGGCCGACAGTCGGGGGGATCTCGACCGGCGGGCCGAGCCTGTCGTCGACCTCGATCTGTTGCCCGGCGGCCCGCGCCTCGTCGACCAGGCACGGCAGGTCGTCGAGGGTCTGCCCGGGTGGCGCGTCGGTCGGCGAGTCGGTGTCGTCGCTGCGCAGCAGGGTGATGACCTCGCGCAGCTCGTCGAGGGCGTGGTGTGCGCTGGCCCGGATCACCCCGGCGGCGGCGCTGAGCCGCTCGGGCGGCGCGTCCGGCCGGTACTCCATCGCACCGGCGGCGGCAGCCAGCAGTGACAGCCGGTGTGCCAGCACGTCGTGCATCTCCCGCGCGATCCGGCTGCGCTCCGCCGCCCGCGCCTCGTCGACCCGTCGTTCCTGCTCCTGCTCGGCCCGCCGGGCCCGGTCCCGCAGCGCCGCCAACAGGGCGTTCCGGGCCTGCGCCCAGGTGCCCCAGCCGAGCAGGGCCGCGTAGGCGATCGTCATCAGCACCAGCCGCCAGCCGTACGGCAGGCTGGGCACCGGTCGCCAGAACGCCTGCACCGCCTCGCCCGCCACGCCGACCGCCGCCACCGCCGCCGCTTGCCGAAACGGCCGGTTGCGGGCGATGAACAGGACCGCGAAACTGGCCACCGGCGTGAGCACCGGAGACAGCGCGACGAGCAGGCCGGCCAGCACGCCACCGACCTGCGGGCGGCGGACGACCACCGGAACGAGGGCCAGGGCGGCCACCGCCAGCGCGACGTCAACGCCGACCAGGCCGGCGGAGCTGGACCGGGTGGCGGACCACAGCATGGTCGCGACGAGGACGCCGATCGCCACCGTCGTCACCACCACCGGGACGGAACGCCACGTCCGCGGCGGCTTGACCTCGCACGTCGCCGCATCCACATCGCGCACGCTACTGGGCTCGCGGCGGTCCGGACCACCTCCTTTGGTAGTACGCCGAGCGGCCGGCGGACGTACCCGCTGCGGCGTCTCGACCGACGCGTCCGGCCCGGCCCGGTCCGCAGACTCAGGCCATGACGAACAACCTTCTCCTGGGACGGGCCGCGGTGGTGGCCGGCGCGACAGTGGTGGCGGTGGTCGAGTTCGCGCTGCTGAACTCGGCGGCCGGCGTCGACCTGGCGGTCAGGTCCGCAAACTCGACCCGGCAGATCACCGTGGCCGCTGTCATCGTGGCCACCGTGGTCGCGGCACTGGCCGGCTGGGCGCTGCTCGCGGTGCTGGAACGCCGCACCAACCGCTCCCGCGTCTGGTGGACCTCGATCGCGGTCATCGTGCTGCTGCTGTCGCTCGTGGTCGGGCCGCCGAGTGGCGTCGGCGGGGGAGCGAAGGCGACCCTCGCTCTGCTGCACCTGAGCGTCGGCGTCATCCTCATCCTCGGCCTGCCCCGGTCACGTCCGGCAGGGGCGAACCGATGACCACGCTGACCGTACGCAAACAGGACGGGGCCTTCGTCCTCGACTCCGGGGCGCGCGCGTCGCTGCGTACCGGCTGGACCTGGCGGTGCGGCGAGATCCGCACCGGCACCGGCCGCTGGACCGTCGCGCCTACCGGCCGCCGACGCATCGGGTTCACCGCCCAGGGCGAGTACGGCGTGCCGGTGCGGCTCGATCCGGGCCGGTCGCACGTGCCGGGGCCCGGCGGGGTGGCCCGCTGGTCGCCCGGCCGCTGCGGCGGTGAGCTGGTACGCGACGGGCACCGCCTCGCGGTACGCCTGCCCGGCCGGCGCGGCGGGCCGATCCGCGTCGAGGTCACCGGCGAGTGGGCCGAGCTGGAGTTGGTGGTGCTCACCGCCTGTTTCGCGCTGATGAGTCAGCGGCGGCGACGCACCCTGATCGTGATGGCTGTCGTCAGCGCGGGCAGTGGGTGACCGCCGGCCCCGACGGTGAGGGTGAGTGCTCAGACGATGCGACGGAGCACCGTCTCCACGGCATCGATCAGTGGATCACCCTCGGTCCGGGGGTGCCGGGCGAGACCGAACTCGACGTCCGGCAGGGCGGGCAGGGCATCAGTGTCGCGGCAGATCATGACCGGTTCGAGGTTCGCGGGCATGAGCGCCGCGACGCCGAGCCCGGCCCGTACCGCGGCGAGCACCCCGACCAGGCTGTTGCTCTCGAAGGCCACCCGCCAACGCCGATCGGCGGTCTCCAGCGCGTCCAGCACCGACGTACGCCAGGAGCACGGGTTGGAGAAGAGCACCACCGGCAGCGGATCGGCGCTCACGTCCACACCCTGCCCGGTCGCCCAGACCAGCGGGGCGCGCACCGTCCAGCGCGGCGGCCCGGGAATGTCCGGTACCGCGTCCAGCACGAGTTGGACGCGGCCCGTGTCGTAGGCCTCCCGCATGGCGACGTTGGAGCAGCTGAGCACCTCCAGCGTCGCGCCGGGGTGCAGCCGGGCGAGGTCGGCGAGGGCCTGCGGAAGGTGGGACGCGGCGAGGTCTTCGAGCAACCCGACGCCACAGTGGCCGGTGAGCGCGCGTCCGGTTTCGGCGAGTGCCTGTGCGGAGAGCGAGAGGATGCGTTCGGCGTACGGCAGGAGTTCCTCGCCCGCCCGGGTCGGCGAGACACCAGACGACGACCGGTGCAGCAGTGGACGACCGACGACGCTTTCGAGCTTGCGTAGCTGCTGGCTGAGGCCGGGCTGGGTCTGCCCGAGAGCGGTCGCGGCACGGCTGATGCTGCCCTCCCGCACGGCGGCGACGAACGACCGCAGCAGGGCGGTCTCCAGGTCCTTTGCCATAAGAAATCATTATGCCAGCCTCAACGAAATCGAGTCTTCTTATGGCGGGCGGACGGAACTAGCGTCAACCGGGTGACCAGCTACCGCCAGGTGCTCGCCGTGCCTGGGATGGCACCGCTGCTGGGCGTCTCGTTGCTCGCCCGCACCGCGATAACGGCCGACGTGATGGCGCTGACCCTCGTCGTCGTCCTCGGCCTGGAGCTGAACTACGCGGCGGCCGGTGCTGTCGCGGCGGCCCTGACCGCCGGAGTGGCGCTGGGCGGGCCGCTGCTCGGCCGCATGATCGACTCACGGGGCCTGCGCCTCGTCCTGCTGGTGACCGTCACCGCGCAGGTCGTGTTCTGGCTGGGTGTGCCGGTCCTGCCGTACGGGTTCCTGCTGGTCGCCAGCTTCGTCGCCGGCCTGTTGATGGTGCCGGCCCAGGCGGTGAGCAGACAGGCGATCGCCGCGATGACGACGGCGGAACAGCGCCGGGCCGCGTTCGCGCTGGAATCGGTGCAGGGCGAACTGTCGTACATCGTGGGGCCGGCGGTGGTGATCCTGGGCGCGGCGACGGTGTCTCCCGACGTGGTGGCGTGGGGGGTCGGCGCCGCGATCCTGGCCGGCGGCGTCGGAATCGCCGTGCTCAACCCACCGATGCGCGGTCAGGACGAGGCGGACGCCGCAGCGGCGGAACGACCTCCGCGCCGGCAGTGGCTGGACGCCAGGATGATCGCCGCTCTGACGATGGCGTTCGGGACGACGACCCTGCTCAGCGGCGTCGACCTCGCCATCGTCGCCACCCTGCGGGAGGCAGGTCAGGTGTCCTGGGCAGCCGTGGTCGTCGTGGTGTTCGGCGTGTCGTCGGTCATCGGCGGGCTGGTCTACGGCGCGCTGACCCGGCCACTGCCGACCTGGCTGCTGCTCGGCCTGCTCGGGCTCGTGACGATCCCGGCCGGGCTGGCCCGCGACTGGCAGTGGTTGTGCGTGGCCGTCGTCGGCAGCGGGCTCCTCACCGCGCCGACCCTCGGCACGGTGGCCGACGCGGTGAGCCGGTTGGCGCCACCCGGTGTGCGGGGCGAGGTCATCGGTCTGCAGTCCTCGGCGCAGAGCGCCGGCTTCGCGCTCGGCGCCCCGCTGGTCGGCGTGGCGATCGACCTCTCCGTGCCGGCGGGTGGCTTCGCGACGGCCGGCCTCGCCGGCCTCGGCGCCGCACTGACCGGATATCTGCTGTCCCGCCGCCCGCCCGCGCGGACAGCGCGAACGAGCACGCCGATCAGCGTCCAGACCCGCGTGCCGTAGCTGAGGGAGGAGCGACGGTCGACGCCAGCCCGACGACGCGGCCCCGACGCGCGTCCACGGCGAGCAGCGTCAGGGCGGCCAGCGTCAGCAGACCCCCGGCGAGCGCCAGCGGGCGTGCCCCCAGGGCGGGCAGGAGGGCGCCGCCGAGCAGTGATCCACCGGCGATGCCGGCGTTGAAGGCGGTGCTGACCCCGGCCGACGCGATGTCGGTGCTGCCCGGGGCCAGTTGCAGCATCCGGTTCTGCACGGCGGAGCCGAACGCCGCGTACGCGAGGCCGATCCCGGCGAGAAGCGCTACCACGCCCGGTTTGAGCGCGCCGAGCGCGTAGAGCCCGAGCAGCGAGGCCGTGCCGATGCCCAACGGCGTCAGCAGCGAAGCGATCGGCTGGGTGTCCAGAGTCCGGGCCGCGACCAGGGTGCCGACGACACCGGCCGCGCCGGAGACGAACAGCAGCGGCGCCAGCACCGCGTCGGCGAAGCCGCTGACGTCGAGCAGGAACGGTGTCACGTAGGTCTGCAGGGTCATGAAGCCGCCGATGCCGAGGGCGGTGGCGATCAGCAGGACGGCGAAGCGCCGGCCGTCCGGTGCGCTGCCCCGGGCGGCGCCGCCGGCGGCCGGGGGATAGGAGGGGAGAAGGAGCAGCACCGCGGCGGCGATCGCCAGACCGATCCCGGCGAGCACAGCGAACGCCGCGCGCCAGCCGGCTTGCTGCCCGAGCCAGGTGCCCAGGGGTACGCCGAGCACCGGAGCGAGCGTCGCCCCGGTCGCGAACAACGCCACCGCCCGACCACGCACCGCGACCGGGAAGGGCCCGATCACTGTCGCCGTGGCGACGGACCAGAACAGCGCCTGGGCGAGGGCGGTCACCAGGCGGGTGCCGGCCAGCACGGCGTACGTCGGCGCGAGCGCGGCGGCTGCGTTCGCGGCGGCGAACAGGAACATCGTGACACCGAGCAGGTGCCGCCGGGGGACCCGCTGGGTCAGTCGGGTCAGCGGTACGGACGCCAGCACCACCACGATGGCGTACCCACTGACCAGCAGGCCCACCTGCGAGCGGGAGCGGTCCAGATCGGGTGCGATGCGGGTCAGCAGACCGACCGGCAGCAGCTCGGTAGTGATGAACGCGAACGCGGCGAGCGAGAGCGTGACGAGCACCGCCCTGGCCCTTCGCGGCGACACCTCCGGTGCCATGGCCCCACCCCCCCAGTGAAGTGGTCACCGTAACGAGGGCCTGACCTTGGGCCGCTCGCGGGCCTCGACGGAGGTGGACCACGTTGACGGAACAGTCCGGCCGCTCGCCGCGTCCGGCGGCCGGGCCTCCGGTCAGGTTCGGGTCCGGAACGGGGCAAGGACGGCGCGGATCTGATCGGCAGCGCCCCAGTCGTCGTCGAACTGGGCCAGCACCGCGAGGTGTTGTCGCAGCTGGATGACCGGCATCCGGGCCTCCCAGCCGGCGTCGAGCACGGTCAGCTCCGCGTAGACCTCGAACATCCGTCGTGCCTCGGGCGGGGGCGAGGTGGACCACACGTGCGCGAGGTCGACCTCGGCCCACAGGTACGACACGGCCGGGTCGATCAGCGCCGGCTCTCCGTCCGCGGTGGCCAGGACGTTCTGTGCCCACAGGTCGCCGTGCGTCAGACACGCCGGACGCTCCGGCAGCAGGTCGGGCAGCCGGTCGCAGAGCCGTTCCAGCGCCGACCGGTCCTCCGCGTCGAGCGCCGCCCCGACGCGGGGCTCGTCGAGCCAGCGCAGCAGCCGGTGCTCCGCGAAGAAGGCGAAGCCGTCGTCGTTCCACGTGTTGACCTGGCGGCGACGGCCCAGCCAGTTGTCGTGGTGCCAGCCGAAACGGGAATGGGTGGTATTCAGGTGCAGGTGTGCGAGCACGTGTGCGAACTGCTCCCAGAAGGCCTCGCTGCGCGGCCTCTCGCTCAACACCGACAACACCAGGACGTCCCGGTCCGCCAGGATCACCTCGGGTGTCGCCACACCGCCCAACTCGCGCAGGGCGGCCAGCCCTTCCGCCTCGGCGACGAAGACGTCGTCGGCCGGCGGGTCGTCGAATGCCTTGACGAACACCGGCGGCGCGTCCCGGCGGGTGGCGATGCCGGCGAGCGCCGCGAGCCCGCCGGTCACCGGCCGCACCGTGACGACCTCGCGCATACCGGCCAGGTGCAGACGCTCCAGCAGGGTCACGGCACGCTCCTCAGGTCCGGCGTACGAGGTCGTCCGATCCTATGTGGTTGATCACGGCTCGCCCTGCCGGCGGCGGGGGCGTTGGACACTGCTGGGCATGGGTCACGTGTCGGTGGATCAGCAGCGGCCGGGTCGAGGTGGTCTCCGGCGGCGCGCACTGGGGCGGGGGACTGGTCGTCCCGGCCCGGGACCTGGCAGTGATCGGGCAGCTCTTCCTGGACCGCGGGTCCCGTGGCGGGACCCGGTTGCTCAGCGCCGAATGGATTGAGCAGTCCTGGGCCCCGTGCCCGGTCAAACGGGAGTACGGCTATCTGTGGTGGCTCAACGATGAGCAGGTGCCGTGGCCCGGAGCCCCGACGACCGGCCGCAGCGCCCGGGGCAACGGAGGACGACACCTGCTGTGGGTCGACCCGGCCCGGGAACTGGTCCTCGTCTCCCACTGGACCGAAGAACCGCTCGGTCTGATCCGGGAGGTTTCTCGTACCGTCACGAGCCGCACGGGATGACCGGAGTTGATCCGGCGGTGGGCGCGGTCGAGAATCGACGTCGTGGATCTACCTCAGGACTGGGTCTCGCTGCTGGGCGAGCTTGACCGGCAGGTGTCGTCCGGGCGGCTCTCACCGGACACGACGGCGCTGTCCGAGCTGATGAGCAGCTACGACGTGCCGGGAGTCAGCATCGCCGTCGGCCAACTGAGCGGGCAGGTCCGGGCGGCAGGGTTCGGCGTCACGGCGGCCGGGACGTCAACTCCGGTGACCGCGAGCACCGCCTTCGCCGCCTGTTCGATCAGCAAGCACGTCGCCGCGTTCGGCGCGCTGCGACTGGTCCAGGCCGGTGTCCTGGACCTCGACGCCGACATCGGCGATCACCTCACCTCGTGGCACCTGCCCGGTCGGGAAGGCCAGCAGGGAGTCACGGTACGACAACTGCTGGCGCACACTGCCGGACTGTCCGACACCTGGTACCGCGGCTATCTTGCGGATCGTGCCCCGTCGCTGTTGCAGGTCCTGGAAGGCAGCGGCACGACGACAACGCCACCGGTTCGGCCGACCCTGTTACCGGGTAGCCGCTTCCGGTACTCGGGCAGCCACTACTCGGTGCTCCAGCAGGTGATTGTGGACGCGACCGGAACCCCGTTCGAAGATCTCCTGCGAACTCTGGTGCTGGAACCGCTGGCCATGGTCGACAGCAGCTTCGACAAGCAGTTTCCGCACCAGCGACCGGATCAGGTGGCGCATGGCCACCACGGCGGCGGCACCAGGATTCCTGGCGGCTGGCGAACGCAGCCGGAGCTGGCCGCGGCCGGGCTGTGGAGCACCCCGACCGACCTGCTCCGGCTCGACCTCGAAATCGCCCGGGCCGTCGCGGGAGGTTCGAAGCTGCTCGACCGCGACCTGGCCACCCAGATGTGTACGCCGCAGATTCCTGGCGGCAGCTACGGCCTCGGTACCGAACTCGACGACCGCGCCGAGCGTCGTCGTTTCGGGCACACCGGGTTGAACGTCGGCTACACCTGCTTCTCCTACGTCTGGCCGGACAGCGGCATCGGGGTAGCGGCGATGACCAACTCCGAAGATGGCTGGGAGCTGCTGGTCAGCATCCGCGCTGCCGCGGACCGTCGCTACGCCACCGCCAGAATCACCGCCGCGCCGCCTGCGGATGTCACGGGCCGTTACGTGCTGCGCGACGACTACCCAATCGACGTCGCCCTCGCCGACGGCCAACTGACCCTCGCCGCCGCAACCCAGCAACCGGTTGTCCTCCTGGCAGGCCCGGACGGTAGCTACCGACACCCGGACCTCGATCTTGAGGTGCGTTTCGTCCGGACCGACGACCAGCCCCACGTCCTCGAACTGCGCCAGGAAGGGGTCACGCAGACCGCGAGGCCAGCAACCGGGGGGCACCTGGAATAGCCACCTCTGTCAGGGTCGGTTGTGGACGAACCACGCGTCACCGGCCGCTAGGGCGACGGCGACCTCCCACTGGCTCAGTTCGAGATCCGGAGCGAGCGCCTTGAGCTGACCGGCGGCAGCCCACGCCTCGTCACCCGGCGTCGGGCGACGACCCACCTGAAACTGGAGCATGGTGCCCCACGACGCGACCAGGCGGGCGTCCCACCGGTGCCGCCACTGCGCCAGCACCTCGGCGAGCCGCTGCTGCTCTTCCTCGGTGAGCGCACCGTAGAAGTCCACCCAGTACGCGGAGGCACGGACGTCGCTGGTGGGCAGCAACATGAGCAGGACGCTGTCCGGCGTATACCAGTAGTCGGTCTGCGTCACGAGCCGCACGTTGCCAAGCACCTGGGCGTGCAGGTCGGCGTCGGCGAGCAGCCGGTCGTACAGCGCCCGCTCCAGCACCGGGAGTGGTGTCGGCAGCACCACATCGGGCACCAGGGCGGTCAGGTCGACGCCGGTCGTGCCACGCGCGTAGAACTCGATCTCGTCCTCGTCGACCTGTTGGTCCACCCTGTGGTGGCGGTAGGTCAGCCAGGGTTCGGAAGACGCCGCCGCCTCGACGAACGCGCGCAGCTCCGACTCCGACGGGCCCTGCTCGGGCTTGGACCGGATGGTCAGCGCGTCGTCGAAGTCGTCGGTGGCCATGACAGGTCGGCGTCCGATGACCGGCACCAGCGCGTCGGCGGCCTGCCAGACCTCGTGCAGCCGATCGGGGTCGACGTCGGCGACGAGGAGGGTGCCCGACGGGCCGTGCCCGATCGGCAGGCCGGCCAGTGGCGTGCCCACGAACGCCGCTTCGATCCGGGCGAGCTCGTCTCGCCCGTCGATGGGTTCGCCGATCACGCGAAGTGGTCGGCCAGCTTGGTCAGCTTGCTGACGTACGCCGGCCAGTCGTAGTCGTCGGGGATGTTGGTGTTCTCCCGTCGAAGGCCGATCGTTGTGTCGTGCTGTTCGCGGATGATGTCGGCGTGCCCGGCGTGACGGGCGAGATCGCAGGTCACGTGGATGATGATCCGCTGCAGGGTCACGTCCTGCGCACCGGGCTGCCACCACGGCACCTGCCCGGGCGCGTCGAGCGGCAGCTCGTCGATCGTCTGGTCCGCGAACGCGCCGACCCGGCGGTACAGGTCGATCAGCCCGTCCTTCGTCTCGTCCTCCCGGGCGTACCAGTCTGCCTGGGGGTCCTCGTCGAACGCCTCCATCGGGACCAGCTCGTCAGGGGTCGGGAAGTCGCGGCCGAAGGTGGGCCCGAAGTAGCCGGCTTCGACATTGAGGCAGTGCTTGAGAATGCCCAGCAGGTTGTTGCCGGTCGCCGTGCGGGGCAGCCTGACCTCACGTTCGCTGAGCCCGTCGAGCTTCCAGATGAGGTCTTCGCGGGTCCCGCGAAGGTAGACGTGCAGCGCGGCCTTCGCATCGCTCAGATCAGCCATGCCGGCCAGTCTTCCCTATCCGTCGGGCCGTCGCGCACCCACGGCGGGCCGGTGCCGGGGCACCGGCCCGCCGAGCGAATCGATTTGTCTGGGGTGTCAGCTTCCGGCGCAACTCGCTGTGGCTCCGCTGCCGCTGCCGGTGCCCTGGAATCCGAAGCTGGTGGCCTGACCTGCGGCCAGTCTCCCGTTGTAGCTCTGGTTGGCGACGGTGATGGTCCCGCTGGTGCCGCTGCTGACGCCGTTCCAGAGCGAGCTGACCGACGCGCCGCTCGGTAGGGTGAGGGTGACCCGCCAGCCGGTCAGCGCTGTGGATCCCGCGGTGACGCTGACGTTGGCGACGAATCCGCCGTTCCACTGGTCCTGGACCGAGTAGACAGCGGTGCAGCCGGGGGTGCCGGTCGGCGGCGGTGTCGTCGGAGATGGCGTGGTCGGCGGCGGCGGTGTCGTCGGAGGTGGCGTGGTCGGCGGCGGCGGTGTCGTCGGAGGTGGCGTGGTCGGCGGCGGCGTGCCGTCGTCGAGCGTCAGGTTCTTCTGCTGGACGCTCCACTGGCTGCGGCACAGACCGCAGTCGGCGCCGACGAAGTTGCGGCCGGCGGTGGTGTCACCCTTCAGTCGCCATTTGAAGTAGAGAGTCGCCACGCGGCCGAACTCGCCGCCGTTGGCCTGGTCGTAGGTGCCGCCATGCCCGACGTTCAGGTTGCCCATGAACGCGGGCAGGCCGGCGGGCAGCTTGCCCCAGTCGTCGATGGCGTTCGGGTAGGCGATGTCGCTGGGCCCGCCGACGAAGTAGGCGATCGGCTTGGTCAGTCTCCTGAGCTGGTAGTCGTCGGCGTCGTTCAGCAGTCCGCTGCTGAAGATGCCGGTCGTGGTGACGCGCGGGTCGTTCGAGACGGCGTACGCCTCCAGGCCTCCGCAGGAGAAGCCCGCGACGGCGACCTTGCTCGTGTCGATCTTGTTGTAGTACTTGCTGCCCTGCCGGGAGTTCTCCGCGACCGCCCAGTCGATGGACTGGGTGAGCATCTGGGAGGTGGTGGAGCCGGAACCGTTCGGGGCGCCGTTGGCGATGGCGAGGAAGCCGTGGGAGGCGATCTCGCGGAGGAAGTTGCCCTGGGAGAGGCCGTTGGCCGAGCAGCCGCCGTTGCCCCACACGACGATGGGCAGGCGTTCGGACGGGAGGGTCTGCGGTCGGAAGATGGTGTGGTTGGCCAGGGTGGCCGAGGTTTCGTAGTCGGCGGGGTAGGGACCGGAACCGCCGATGGCGGCGGACGCCGGTGTCCCGCCGAGCGCCATGATCACGGAGGTGACCGGGACGATGGCGGCAGCCAGCCCCGCGTAGATCTTCGCTCGCCTTCTCATTGAACCCTCCAGGAACAGTCACTGTGGCGCTCCCCGCGGTGGCGGTTGTGTCACTCGCGTCCCGACGAGAGTGGTCAGCGCTGGCCACGGGTCTGGTCGACGGGGCGCGTCGCGGCCTGAGTGGCGGCCGTGCCCTCGGTCGCCACTGCCCGCTCATTCAGCGCCGGCGACCGCCCGGCCGCGGTCCCTACAGGCGCTCCGATGGGAGCTGTATGCAGTTACTATCACTGTCGCAACGAAAAGTGTCAATGTCTGGTTGGCTCTGACCGGCCGCGACGCCGTCAGCCGGGACGTGGGCCGCTGCCGTGGTTTCCGCCGGTCGGCTCGGGCCGCGATGGATCCCTCGACGCCTGGAAGTGGGTGATCCACGAGGCGGCATCCGGCCAGTGCGGAGTTGCCACCTCGACCAGACGCGCCTGAGCGAGCGAGCCGAGCGTGGTGTGGATGTCCAGGAAGGTCTCCCGGGCCTCCTGGCGGGGCCAGGGCTCCGGCAGCAGGTGCGGTGGGAGGTCCGGGTCGATGTCGGCGAACTTCCGCCAACAATCCATCGCGGAGGTCCGAGCCACCAGCGCCCGGGCCGGCTCCACCTCCCCGGTGCGTGCGGCTGCCCGCAGCTCCGCGTACTGCTCGATGAAGTCCGAGTACGCCGAGGCGAGCCTGGTCAGGTCGTACGCGGAAGCCGGGCCGTGTGGCCCTGCCTCCTCGTCGAACCGGGCGTGCAGGACCGACCATCGGGCACCCTCGACGTGCTGCAGCAGCGCGTGCAGCGCCTCCCGTGCCGGCGCGGCGTCGGATCCCGGCCGGATCCACACGCTGTCGTACAGGCCGACGAACCCCAGTGCGGTGAACGACCTGCGGAGCGCATGACGCGACGCCTGGCCGGCGTTCGGAACGGAGAAGGAGGCCAGCACCCATTCGCCGGTCCAGGGCGCCGGGTGGGAGCCGAAGTTCAGGAAGTGCCGCATCCGGGAGCGGTGCTTGGCGATCGCCTGCGGCGTGAGGTGGTAGACCGGCGATCGGCCCTTCCTCCGCGTCGCGATGAGACCACGTTTGACCAGCCGGGACAGCGCGGCACGGGCGCTGGACTCGCTGATCCCGAACTCCCGCAGAATCGCGATGACCGCCGTCGACGGCAGGTCGGCGTCGGAGGAGTCCAGGTACTCGCCGAGCACCGTCGTCAGCAGATGCTGCGGGCTCGACCCCGCTTGGGCCCGGGGCACTCGGACGTCGTCGGCGTTCACCTCATCAGACTGCCGCACCCGGATGCCCGTGCCTTGTCAGGTGCGGCGGGGCAAGGCGCCTTCCGGGGCGGGTGGAGGCACTATCGTTCTGGCGTGCACATCCGCTTTGACGTTCCGGCCGATCCCGCCTACCCGAGCCGGGTGGCCGCTGCCCTCGGCAACGTCCGGCTCCGCAGATTCGGCTACATCGGGGCGGCCCTGACGGCGGTCGGGGTCATCGGTCTCGTCGTCTCGCGGGGGTTCGGGTGGGGCGAGCGGAGTTCGCCGCTGTGGACCGCGCTGGTGGTGGCCGGCGTGCTGTCGATGCTGTACCGGCCGTGGGTGCTGGCGCGCGCCCGACGCCGTTCCGGTAGTTACGCCGTCGAGGGCGCCTACGACATCACCGATGACAACATCATGATGCGCAGCGGTTCGGAGTCCGGCGGCATCGCCTGGGACGGGGTTGCCCAGGTGCAGGACGCCGGCGACTTCTGGGTCGTGTACGTCGGCCGAATGCCGGCGACCGTGATCCCCCGCTGGCTGATGTCCGCCGAGGATGCCGAGACGTTGCGGGCCTACATGACCGAACGAGGGCTGCTGCCCCGTCGCTGAACTCGGCTGCCCGCAGGCCGCCGGGGATCGGACTACCGCGTCCTGGCCGGTCACGAGGGGGCGCTGAGGAGTACCTCGTACTGGTAGAGATCATCGTTGGTGCCGGTGTGCCGGAAGCCGGCACGTTCGAGGGTCCGCCGGGAGGCGACGTTGTCGGCCGTGGTCTCGGCGACGACGCGGGACAGCCCGTGTGCGGTCGCGAGGTCGAGCAGGGCGGCGAGGGGCTCCGCCGCGTAGCCGTTTCCCCGGGCTGACGGGGCGAGGCCGTAACCGACCTCGATGCGTCCGTTCTCCGGCTGACCCTTGAAGCCGATTCCTCCGATGGCCTTGCCGTCGGCGGTGCGGGTGATCCGGTAGTGCCCGAATGGACGTCGGTCGCCGTAGGCGGCGGTGGCGGCGAGAAAGCCCCGCACGCCGAGGATGTCGCCGTCGAACGGGAAGTCCTCGGCCCAGTCATCCCCGGCCCCGGCGCGCCGCCCGACGATGCGTTCACCCTCCGCGGTGTCGATGGGGTGCAGGCGCAGTCGCGGCGTACGAAGCTCGGTCACGGGCAACAGCGAAACAGTCCTCAGGAAACAGCACAAGCCGATTTACGCGCCCCGCACAGGCCGGCGTCGTGGAATCGAACCTCCGTGTCGGCATCCCCGCCCCTAACCGTCTGCGGCTACCTATCCTCGACGGGGATGCACCAATCCGAGTAATGGCCGTCGGCCCGACGGCTCACAGGAGGCCGTGATGAGCACCAAGGATCGACCGGAGGGGATCAGCCCCACAGCGGTGGAGTCAGCACCAGGGCTGTGGCGGATCGATCTGCAACGGCACGACCTCAGCATTCCCGGGCGAGAGGTCATCCAGACTCGGGTGGAGTTCACTCCGGATTCGCCACCGTTCAAGCATTTCCATCCCGGCGAGGAAATCATCTGTGTTCTGCAGGGAACGCTCGAATATCGGCTGGAGGGGCAGCCACCCATGGTGTGTAATCCCGGCGACGCGCTCACGGTCCCATACGGTGTGCACCACCAGGCCCGCAACGTTGGCGACGGTATCGCTGTCGAACTGGCCACGTACGTCGTTGAGAAGGGGAAACCACTTCTCACCAAGGTGGAGTGAGATCACCGCCCCCGGCTGACGGCGGCGGCCTGATCCACGCTGCACCGTTTACGCGATTGGCGCCTCGGGCAGAAGGCACACCATGACGAATGAACGGGTCAGGTCTGTCGGTGGCTACACCATGCGGATCCTCGGCGTGCTGGCGATCGTCGTGGGCGTGCTGGGGATCGTCTCCAGCCTCTCTCAAGGCAACCTCGTCGGGGTGATCCTCGGCGTCGTCTTCATCGTCGGCGGGGCGTTCCTGCTCAAGCGCTCGGGCGCGACGCCGACGCCGAGGCCGCGGAGCACGCACTGACGTCTGCGGGGTTCATGGACGCCGTGGTCGTGGCGACGCTCGACCACGGCGACCGAACCCCAGGGCATCATCGGGCCGGTCCGAATCCTGGTCAGACCGTCGCCGAGTCGACGAGCACGTCCGTCGTAGCCCTGCACCTTGACGATGATCGACCGTCGGACCCGGCCCAATGGCCCTGGGCACGCTCAGCCTTCACCGTGAGCACTGTCGCGCCGGCAGACAGCGGCGTCGATGGCTCGCATATCGTCGCCGGGTGACCGACGAGCAGACCGCAGAAAACGTCCTCGATCGCCTGCTCCTGGCGTTCGCGGCGCAACTGCAGACGTCGGAGGGGCCGGCCCTGGCGGCCGGTGCGGTCGAGGCGCTCGCCAATCTGAGCAGAGCCGAGGCCGACCTGATCTTCGGCCAAGCGGGCCATCTCGTGCACTACGGTGCGGACACCGCCCCGCTGGAGACTCTCCTCGACGCGATCTCGGCGGTTCAGCGCGGTGAGGCTCCGGACGGCGCGGTGCTCAGGCCCGGCGACGACGTGCGACTCGTCGGTGAGTTGCCCGAAAGCCTTGTCGGGTACGACGAGACGTGGCTCCGCTCAACCGTGTTCGTCGTCCGGTACGTGGGGAGGGACGCGACGGTCGACGTGCAGTCGGACCTGACCGAGGATTACGTGATCACCACGGTGCCGGCCGCCAGCGTGACGCCCTGGCGGAGGTAGCTCACCCGTGCTCAGGATGGCGGGGTACGGGAAACAGCGGGGGCAGCGCGACTCTTAGAGTGAACGGATGTCGGTCAAGCAGGTACAAGTGACTTTCGACTGCGCCGAACCTGTGCGCGTCGGTCGTTTCTGGTGTGAGGTGTTGGGGTACGTCCCGCCGCCTCCTCCGGAGGGGTTCGCCTCCTGGGACGATGTCAATTCCGAGCAGGGTTCGTGGTTCGCGTGCAGTGACCCGTCGGGAGTGGGCCCGCGCCTGTACTTCCAGCGGGTGCCCGAGGGCAAGGTCGTCAAGAACCGGGTGCACCTCGACGTGCGGGTCGGCACCGGGCTCGTGGGCGAGGAGCGCCTGGCCGCACTCGAGGCCGAATGCGCGCGGCTGATCCCGCTCGGCGCGGTACGCGGGCAGTTGTTGCTCGCCGACGGCGAGAACGAGTCGTGCCTGAACATGGAGGACGTCGAGGGCAACGAGTTCTGCCTCGACTAGTGCCGCCTGCCGCGCGTCTCCTGAGCGCGGCCGAACCTGATGGGGGCCAGGCGAAACCGCCTGGCCCCCGATGTGTGGGCTCGGTCAGCCCAGGTACTTCTCCCACGGACCGGTGATGGCCAGGGTGAGGCCCGGGTCCTGCATGTTGACGAAGAGCACCTTGCCGTCCGCGCTGAAGGTCGGCCCGCAGAACTCCGAGTCGTTGAGCTGGTTGCGGGCGATCGCGTACGTGGGCCCGCCCGGGATCGTGCTGAGCACGTGCGAGGCGCCGGTGCCGTCCTCGGCGAGCACGAGGCTTCCCCACGGAGTGACTGTCACGTTGTCCGGGCCGTCGAAGGTGAGGTCGGTGTACTTGACCGCCGCACCCTCCTCGGACTGGGTCTGGTGCGGGAAGTACGTCACCAGCTGGATGGTCTGGTTCCTGTAGTTGTAGAACCAGACCATTCCGTCGTGCGGCGCCGCGTCCGCCGGCAGGTCACCCTCATCCCAGGCGTACGAGTTGACCACGTACACGCCCTCGTCGGTGGCCCACACGCCCTCGAACTTGCGCCCGCGGGTGACCTGACCGTCGGCGAACTGCTCGCGCACCGACGTGGTGCGCGCGTCGCGGTCCGGCACCTCGATCCACCGGACCGGGAAGGGGCGACCCAGTTGGGCGGAGGTCAGGTACGCGACGTCCGGCAGCACCGAACCGTCATCCATGATGATCTGCATCGCGGCGAGGACGCCGGCGTTCGGTGCGAGGCGGGTGAGCACGCCCGGGCCCAGCTTGACGCCGTGTGGCGCGGTCCAGCGGTAGAAGAGGCCGTTGGGCTCGTCGGCGTCCTCGGAGAGGTAGATCCGGGTGCGGTCCTTGTCGACGGCCAGGGCCTCGTGGGAGTAGCGGCCCAGGCACTTGATCGGCTTCGGGTCGGCGCTGCCGTCGGCCCACACCTCGAAGACGTAGCCGTGGTCCTTCTGGTAGACGCCGGACCGGCCACCCTCTTCCCACGTGTCGCCGGCCCGGTCCTCGGTCTCCTCGCAGGTGAGCCAGGTGCCCCAGGGGGTCGGCCCGCCGGCGCAGTTGGAGATGGTTCCGGAGAGCGCCACGAACTCACCGAGGTTGCGGCCCGCGAGGTCGGTCCTGATCACGGTGCAACCACCGGCGTCGACGGCGCCCGCGTCGTAGACCGTGCCCTTGACGTGCGGCACGCCGAACTCGGCGCCCGGGTCGATCTCGTGGTTCTGGATGAGGGTGTACCGGCCGTGGCCGGCTTCGTAGACGGCCATGCCGTCATGATCCGACGGGGTAACGCCCTGGCCGCGGTCGAGTCGGGTGACACCGGTCCGGGTGACCACTGTGTAGCTGAAGCCCTTGGGTAGGGCCAGGATTCCCCTGGGGTCGTCCACGAGCGGCGGGAAGGGCACGTTACCGGGCTTCACCGGCGGGTGCGGCCGGGCCGGGCTGGCCTGGGCCAGGGACGGCAGGCCGCCCGCGACGGCAAGGCCGACGCCGGCGGCGGCGCCACTGGCGAGGAAGGTACGACGAGAGGAAGGCACGTGGATCAACTCCTGGTCCAGGCAAGTGCGACGTCTGGCAGCCAACTCCTTCGGGCGAACAGCGACACGTCACCAATGGGATCGGGCGGTGACATCGGAGTTAAGAGTCAGGGTCGCGCACGCGTCGCCGGCAGCAGGGCGGGCCAGTCCTGGGCGGCGGCCCAGTCGGCGAAGCTGTGCCAGCCGACCTCGGGGTAGTCGCGACGCAGCGCGGCGACGTCGACGGTCAGGCCCGCGGTGCTGAAGTAGTCGAACATGGCCGCCAGGTCGGTGGACCGCTGTCGAACCTGGGCCAGCGGCACCTGCACGTGGGTGATCGGGCTGCCGATGGCGCCCGCCAGGATCTCGGCCAGTTGGGTGGGTGTGTGCGTTCGTCGGAGGCGATGTCGATGCGGCGCCCGGCGAACTCGTCCGAGCGCTGGAGGACGAGCGCGGCGAAGGTGCCGATGTCGACCGCCGGGATGAGGGCGAGCGGCCGGTTCGCGGGCATCGGCCAGGCGAAGGTGTCCCTGCGCAGGCCGTCGAGCGTCCAGCCGCTGGCGTAGTTGTCCATGAAGGCGGCTGGCGCGATGACCGTCCAGGGCACCGTGGAGGTGCGCAGATGCTGCTCGACCAGGTGTTTGCTCTCGTAGTGCGGGACGCCGGTGTCGCGGTCGGCGTGCGCGACGGTGGTCAGCACGAGGTGGCTGAGGCCGGCGGCTGCCGCGGCATCGATGAGGGCCCGGCCCTGCCGGACCTCGGTGGCGAGGTCGCTGCCGAACGGTGTGGTGACAGCGAACAACGAGTCGGATCCGGCGAGCGCGGCGTCGAGGGACGCGCTGTCGTCGAAGTCGGCCTGGCATATCTCCGCCCCGAGGTCGCGCAGGGCTTCGGCGGCCGGCGAGGTGGGCTGGCGGGTGATGGCGCGTACCCGCTGACCGGCCGCCAGCAGGGCGCGGGCGGTGGCACCGCCCTGGGCTCCGGTGGCGCCGGTGACGGCGACGGTGAGCATGGGTCCTCCAGGAGGTAAGATAGCTGCGTAACGCATTAACTGCGCCACGCAGCAGATTATGGCGGATTGCTGCGTCGCGCAACTGATTGGGATGTGATGCGGATGACTGCGAAGCGTCGAAGCCGGCTGTTCGAGGAGCTGTCGATGGCGTCCCGGCGCTATCTGGCCTCGTACGTCCTGTTCAACCAGGCCATCGCCGACCACCTGGGGCTCCACCCGACCGACGTGCAGTTCCTGAGCCTGCTCTCGGCGGCTCCCGCGCCGCCCACTGTGCGCGAGGTCGCCGAGATGACCGGACTGACCACGGGATCGGCCACCCGACTGGTCGACCGGCTCGAACGTGGCGGCTACGTCAAACGGACGCCCGATCAGGAGGACCGGCGTCGGGTGCTGGTCACCCCGGTGCCGGATCGCCTCGACCGGGTCACAGCGGTCTGGGACGACCTCGGCCAGTCCTGGCAGGCACTTCTCGACGAGCACACCGACGAGGAGCTGGAGGTGGTCACACGCCACATGAACCGAGCGCACGACCTCAGCCACGCCCAGATGCGTCGCCTGCGGTCCCAACCCAAGCCCGACTGAGACCCGCGGCGCCGGGCTTGACCTTGACGCTGCGTCAACCCTCCATGCTGCCGCCATGAGCAATTCGCACACAACAGCTCAGGCCGAGCAGCCCGCGATCCACGTGCACGGCCTGGAGAAGTCGTTCAAGCAGCTCACGGTGCTGCGCGGCGTCGACATCGACGTCGCGCGGGGCAGCATCTTCGCCCTGCTCGGCTCGAACGGTGCCGGCAAGACCACAGTGGTGAGGATCCTGGCCACGCTCCTCAGGGCCGACGGCGGGACGGCCCGGGTCGCCGGCTTCGACGTGGCGACCCAGGCCGCCGACGTACGGCAGTCGATCAGTCTCACCGGGCAGTTCGCGGCGGTCGACGAAATCCTCACCGGGCGGGAGAACCTGGTCCTGGTCGCCCGGCTGCGGCACCTCAAGGAGCCCGGTTCGACAGCGGACGACCTGCTGCGGCGCTTCTCGCTGACCGAGGCCGGCGCCCGGAGGGTGCGGACCTACTCCGGCGGCATGCGTCGCCGTCTCGACATCGCGATGAGCCTGATCGGGAACCCGCCGGTCATCTTCCTCGACGAGCCGACGACGGGGCTCGACCCCGAGGCGCGCATCGAGGTGTGGCAGGCGATCAGGGAACTCGCCCGCGGCGGCACGACGGTGCTGCTGACCACCCAGTACCTCGACGAGGCCGAACAGCTCGCCGACCGGATCGCGATCCTCCACGAGGGACGGATCATCGTGAACGGCACCCTCGAAGAGCTCAAACAGCTCCTGCCACCAGCCGAGATCGAGTACGTCGAGAAGCAGCCGACCCTTGAGGACGTCTTCCTCACCCTGGTGGGCGCCAAGACCGAGAAGGAACAACGATGAACAGGCACTTCCTCGGCGACACCACAGTCCTGCTGGGACGCTCGCTGCGCCACATCGCCCGCAGCCCGGACACCATCATCACGACGGCGGTCATGCCTGTCGCCTTCATGCTGCTGTTCGTCTACGTCTTCGGCGGCGCTATCGAGACCGGCTCCGACTCGTACGTGAACTATCTGCTCCCCGGCATCCTGCTCATCACGATCGCCTCGGGCATCTCGTACACCGCCTTCCGGCTCTTCCTGGACATGCAGGGCGGCATCTTCGAACGGTTCCAGTCCATGCCGATCGCACGATCCTCGGTGCTCTGGGCGCACGTGTTGACCTCACTGGTCGCCAATCTGATCTCGTTGGTCGTCGTCGTCCTCGTCGCCCTGCTCATGGGCTTCCGCACCGGGACGAGCGTGCTGGGGTGGCTCGCCGTGGCCGGCATCCTGGTGCTGTTCACCCTGGCGCTGACCTGGATCGCCATCATTCCCGGCCTCACCGCCCAGTCAGTCGACGGTGCGAGCGCCTTCTCGTACCCGCTGATCTTCCTGCCGTTCGTCAGTTCGGCCTTCGTGCCCACCGCGTCGATGCCCGGCCCGGTGCGCGCCTTCGCCGAGCACCAGCCGGTGACCGCGATCGTCAACGCGATCCGAGACCTCTTCGCGCAGGAGCCGGTCGGATCGGGCATCTGGACCGCCCTCGCCTGGTGCGTCGGCATCCTCGCGGTGGCCTACCTGTTCGCCAACCTGACCTACCGCCGCAAGATCTCCTGAGCTGGATTCGGGTGGGGCCGAGCGAGTCGAGGGGCAGGATCAGGGCATGCTGACGATCAGCCAACTGGCTGCGTACGCCGGCGTCACGGTGCGGGCGGTACGGCACTACCACCAGATCGGCCTGCTGCCGGAGCCCGAGCGGGACGCCTCGGGCTACCGGCGGTACAGCGCAGGAGCTGTGGTGTCCCTCATCAGGATCCGGATTCTCGCCAACGCCGGCGTGCCGCTGTCCCAGATCGGTCAGATGCTGGAGGCCGACGCGTCGACCTTCGCGGCCGCCGTCGAGGAGATCGACAGGCAACTGGGCGACGAGATCGCACGACTGGAGGCCAGCCGGAAGCAGATCGCGCAACTCGCCGCCGGGGATCGTCTGGCGCTCGCACCAGAGGTGACCACCTACCTGGACCGGCTCCGGGACATTGGCGTCTCCGAGCGGGTGGTGGCGGGTGAGCGGGACAGTTGGATCCTGATGTCGGCGCGCTGGCCCGATCGTGTCCGCGAATGGATGCCTGACAAGATCGCGCAGCTCGACGACCCGCAACTCATCCGGCTCTATCGGATCCTGTCGGAGATCTTCGAGAGTGACAGCGGCGACGACGCGGGTCTGGTGGAGGCCGCCGACATCCTGGCCAGCCTGGCCGAGCAGGCATACCGCTCTGGCGAGATCGACCTCGGTGAGGTGGCGCAGGACGATCTACCGTTCGACCTTCTGGACGCGTTGGCCGTCGAGGCGGACCCGCGGGTGAAGCGACTGCTGGGTCTGATGCGTGAGCGTGGCTGGGATGGTCTGGCGCGGCTGGAGCGGCTGGCAGAGCCGCCGACATGATCGACTGTCAGCTCTGTTGGTAGTTCACCGCGGCGAACCCGCACGGCTGGTGCAGGTGCAGGTAGTAGGCGCCCTCGCCGACGTCGTCCAGGTCCGCGCCGCCGATCAGACCCAGGTAGTCCATCGGTTCCCCGCAGCCGGGGCAGTCGGCGTGCTCGGCGTCCTGGATCCAGTCCGGTCGGCCACCCAGGGTGGAGCCGCCCTGATTCCAGGCGCTGGCCTGGTACGGGCTCGCCAGTGCCGGCCCCGCAACCGGGAGCAGTGTCGGCGGGTCCTCCGGCCCGGCATCGGCGCCCAGGTAGCTCGGACGGGTGTTGTCGGCCCACCAGGTGGTGGCGCCGGCCGGCGTGACCCGGCTGTACAACGTCGTGTAGCAGGCGCAGAAGTGGCAGGTCTCGATGACCAGGCGGCCGGACCAGCCGGTGTGGGCCAGCGCGGCACCGATGGCGGGGTCGGTGGTGTCGAGGTCGGCAGCGACCCAGAGCGGAGACGCGCACCAGGGGCAGGCGGTGCGGTCCGCGGGCGCCGGCGCGTCCCGCATGACCCACCGGTACGCGACGTCAGCGCACAGGTCGCGTCGGTTGCCGTCCGGGCCGATCGTCCAACCGCCCTCGACCGCGTAGCTCAGCGCACCCACGTGCAGGTCGTCCGCGCCGGCCGGCGGGTGCGTCGACCAGCGACGCAGGGCGTTCTCGGCGAGTGGGTGGGCGCTGTGGGCCAGGATGAGGAGCAGATGGTTGAGTCGGTCCGGTGTCCGCCCGCCGTCGACCTGCTCGACGACCCGGCCGACCACGTCGGCGCCCGCCGCCCGGTACAACGTCGGCGGCCACAGCAGGTCGAGGTCGAGAAGGGCCCCGTGGTACGGCGACAGCCGCTGTGGATCGGCAGCGGCGATCTCGCTCAACTCCTCGATCGCGTCGTCGTCCTCGTCCGCCACTCTCCTGATCAATTCCTCGATCACCAGCGGATGGTAGCTCCCTCCTCCGACGCTCAGCGTCGCGCTGCCGGGGCCGGCCGAGGTCGACGATCTGTGGACGCGTCGGGCTTGGCCGGCCACCAACGGCGTGACGCCAGCGCCGCCAGCCCGGCGCCCGCTGCGTTGAGCAGGACGTCGTCCACCGACGACACCCGGTCCAGCCGCAGGACGTACTGGGCGGTCTCGACCACTACCGAGCAGCCGGCCGCGAGGACCAGGATCCGCGGCACCGACGCCAGCGCCGGGAACCGCAGCGGGGCAAGGAACCCCAGAGCCGCGAAGACCAGCAGGTTGCCGACGACCTGGACCGTCGCCGTCAGCGGCCCCCCGTCGGAGAAGATCGTGAGCAGGTCGCGCAGCGGCACCAGTGTCACCCGGCCGGAGACGGCACCGGCCTTGTCACCCGGCAGCATGATCATCCATACCCAGGGGACCGTGCCGTAGACAATGCCGACGTCGGCCAGCGACGTCCGCCACGCCGACGTGGCGCCGGCGGCCCGTCGGCGGCGGGCCAACGCCCACACCGCAAGCGCGGCCAACGGCAGGACGACCACAGTGATGAGGACGACGCCGTTGAACGTACCGAGCCAGCCGTGCCAACCCTTGACCATCCGACCCCCGCTGTTCGCCAGCCCCGAAACATACCCGCACCGGGTCGCTGGCCAGCACTTCCGAAACACGCCCTTAAAGGTCGTGCCGCCCCCGGTGGCACTGCGGGGGCGGCACTGGTGATCAGTCGTGCGGTGGGTCAGCTGCGGGTGGACCACCGTTGGTTGGTGCCGCCGTTGCAGGCCCAGAGGATGAGCTTGGTGCCGTTCGCGGTGCCGGCAGCGTTGGCGTCGAGGCAGAGCCCGGACTGGACGCCGGTGATGGTGCCGTTGGAGTTGAGGTTCCACTGTTGGTTGGTGCCGCCGTGGCAGTCCCAGATGATGGCCTGGGTGCCGTTGGTGGTGCCCTGGCCGAAGGCATCAAGGCACTTGTTGCCGTACACCTGGAGTTGTTTGCCGGCGGTGTAGGTCCAGCGCTGCGCGGTGTTGCCGGTGCAGTCCCAGAGTTGGACCTGGGTGCCGTTGGTGGTGCTGCCGTTCGGTACGTCGATGCAGCGGCTGGACTGGGCGCCGACGACCTGGACGTTCTGTTGCGGGTTGCCGCCGCCGGACGGCGCGTAGGCGGCGGCGTTGATGTTGGCCTGGACGGCGTTCTCGGTGGCCGCCGTCGGGTAGCCGGAGGTCAACACGCCCTCGAAGAAGGTGCCGCGACCGGTGATGCTGTTGTCACCGCCGATGCCGAGCAGGATGGCGCCCTCCTTCTTCATCGGGTGGTAGCCGTTGGGGCGTGGCCCGTCGAAGTAGGTCGTCAGGCTGCCCGACTGGGCGTTGCCGCCCCGGATCGCCCAGTGGTTCGGCTCGCCCTTGACCATGGCGGTGACGAAGCGGTGGTTGATCGACGCGATGTTGTTGTAGCCCGCGTTGACCCCGGAGAACAGCCCCCACTCCAGGTCGGCCATGATCCAGGGGCCGGCTCCCGCCCCGTAGCCCCACTGCTTGTTGGCGCCGAAGTAGACGGTCTCCATGATGGCGCGTTCGTCGGCGAGGCTGTTCGTCTGCGCGTTGCCGTAGTCGAAGCAGCACCACTGGTTGTAGTGCGTGCCGTCGACCACCGCGTAGATGCCCTCGGGCTGGTCGCCGGTCGCGACCCCGTTCGTGTTGTTGTTGCGGTAGCCGGTGCCGGGGGCGATGTAGACGCCGTACGCCTTCTGCCCGCCGACGGTGACCGGCGCCGCCTTCGCGTCGGCGAGGTTGTCGAATCCGCCGGGAGCGGGGCCGACGAAGTAGCCGGGGGGCGCCTGGGTGAGACGGTTGTTGCGGCCGGACTGGTCGTAGATGATCGTGATGACGCAGTTGGTGTTGGCGCAGAACGTGTCCTGGGTGGCGGCGTTGGCGTAGCCGCCCTCGCTGAGCACACCGACGTCGCGGGTGGTGTTGTCCGACGATCGTCGGACCTGGTAGAGCGGGCCGTTGTACGCGCCGTACAGCGCGCGGGTGGTGCTGTGCGCGGCCACGCACGGCGTGCCGCCGGAGGCGTAGATGTCACACGGGCCGGTGCCGGCGGCGTGGGCGACGCCCGGCGCGTCCGAGACCGCGTAGGCGCCAGCGCCGACGACGAGGACGAACAGGGTTCCGGCGGCGGCCATCAGGCGACCCAGTTTTCTCTTCACCTTCATTGGAACCTTCCGGTGGGTGGTGTGGGGTGGGGTGCGGCGATGGAATTGACGTCACACGTCATACCTGTGACATTAATGGTCGTCCATCTATTAGCGCTAGTTGGCACGCGTTGGTCATCGATCGATGAGCCTGAGGACGGATATGCTGGTCAGCGGAGCACGGTGCGTCCCCGTATCGGGGCAAAAATCGATTCGAGGGCGATTGATGAACATCGGGGAGATCGCTCGCCGGGCGGGGGTGTCCCGCAGCACCGTTTCCTACGTGCTCAGCGGAAAACGCAGCGTGTCGGAGGCGACCCGACAACGGATCCAGTCGGTCATCGACGAGTTGGACTACCGGCCGAACGCCAGCGCCCGTGCTCTGAAGGAGGGGCGCACCCGTACCCTCGGGCTGGTCATCCCGCCAGCGAGCCAGCGGTTGACCGACATGCAGCTGGGCTTCGTCGCCAGCGTCGTCGAGGCCGCCGCCCGACACGACCTCGACGTGCTGCTGTCCCCCTCCGGTGGCGACCATGACCGGTCGTTCGAACGGATCGTCACCGGGCGTCGGGTGGACGGCGTGGTCCTCATGGAGATCCGGTTGGCAGACGACCGGGTGACCCGGCTGACCAGGGCCGGGCTGCCGTTCGTCACCATCGGCCGGACCGCCGAGCCGCACGGAATGAGCTGGATCGACATCGACTACGCCGGGCTGATCGCCCGGTGCGTGCAGCACCTGGCCGATCTGGGGCACCGGCACGTGGCACTCGTGAATCGCTCCGCCGAGTTGGTGGCCGCCGGGTACGGCCCCAGCCATCGCGCGCTGACCGGCTTTCGCGCGGCGGCGGTGGAGCGGGGGTTGACCGGCGTGGAGGTCTGCAGCGGCGATGACACCGCCTCCGGCGAGGCGTGTATGGAGCAACTGCTCGCGACGCACCCGGAGGTCACGGCGGTGGCCACCATCAACGAGGCCGCACTGCCCGGAATGCAGCGCGCGTTGACCGGCGCCGGGCTGTCCGTGCCACGCGACTTCTCCGTCACCGGAGTCGCCGCGCAGCACTGGGCCGAGGATTTCCGCCCGCCGCTGACCGCCGCCGACGTGCCGATGGTCGAGATGGGCGCCGAGGCGGTGTCGCTGCTGCTGGAGAGCATCGCCGCTCCCGGCGCCGTGCCACGACACCGCCTCTACAGCCCGCCCATCTCGTTGCGTTCCAGCACCGGCCCGGTCCGGGCCCGCTGATCCGAACCGGCTACCCGCCGGTGACCCGCCGCTCCTCCTGGGCGGCGGCGAGGATGAGATAGCTGCTGGCGGTCCAGGTGTAGGCACGGTCCCGCAGCCCGGTGCCGGTCTCGGCGTCGAAGTTCTCCGCGAAGCCGGACTTCTCGCACAGCGCGAGGAAGCGCCGACTGATGTCGTCGGCGATCCTGGTCTGCCCGGCCCGGCGCAGACCGTCCTCGACCAGGACGGTGGAGGGTGCCCAGATCGGGCCACGCCAGTAGCCGTCGGCGAGGTAGTGGGCCGAGTCCGTCGGCTCGGTGGCCAGCCCGTGCGTGGTCAGGTGGGTTTCGACGCCGCGGGCCAGCGCGGCGGCGACCGGGGCCGGTAGGTCGGCCCCGAGCGCGACGGGCATCAGGTCGAGCAGGCTGCGGCTGGGTCGCCGGTGCCCGGTGCGGGGGTCTCGGGCGCAGAAGCGTTCGCCGTCCCACAGGTCGCGCAGCATGGCCTGATGGATCCGGTCGGCCTCCCGGGACCAGCGGGTGGCGGGCTCACCCAGCTCGGTGGCGAGGTCGGCGAGGCAGCGCAGCTGCGAGACCAGGAACGCGGCGAGGTCAGCCGTCTCGAGGACCCGGTTCTCGTCGAAGGTGGTGGCGTTGTCCCAGCCGCTGTCGTTGCCGTGCTGGTAGTGCGGCAGGTCGTGGCCGGGGGCGCGCCGCGCGTCGAGCCAGAACCCGGTCCAGCGGGCGAGCCGGTCGTAGGTCTGCGCCAGCGCCGCCCGGTCCGGCGGCTGGGGAAGGCGGCGGCGCAGGTGCCGCAGGGCCCAGCCGTGGATGGGGGGCTTGACGTAGTTGTGCAGGACCTCGGAGTGGGTGACCGAGTCGGGGAGGGCGCCGGCCTCGTCCTGGTGGTCGAAGGGCAACTGGAACTGGTGCCAGGCCAGCTCCGGCTCGCCGGCCGCCAGGGCGATCGCGTTGAAGCAGTGGTCCCAGCTCCACACCTTGTCCATCCAGTGCTTGGACATCAGGACGGCCGGCCGGGTGACGAAGCCCGCCGGCGCGACGGTGGCCGACCACAGGACGTACGCGGCCAGCTCGGCGGCCGGGGTCTCCGGGCCGCGCCAGGGCGCGATCGCGTCGACGAACGCGGTGAACTCGGCGAACCGGTCACGGCACAACTGCTCGAACGGAACCGCTCCGGCATACGGGCGGCGGGCGGTGGCGTACTCCTCGATCGCGATCTCCCAGGGCTGGTCGCCGGGAAGGTCCAGGAATCGGTCGGCGGTGCCGAGCGCCTGCGCGCCGTTGGTGCGCAGCAGAGCGCCGGAGAGCACAGTGATCCGGTATCGGCGACCGGTCTCGTACGAGGTGAACACGTGTGATCCGTCGACCGGGTCGGCGTACAGGTAGGTGCCGCTGAAGGGGGTTAGGGTGGGCGCGGCGGCTGCCACCCGCAGGCCGAGTCGGTGGCCCCGGATCCGGACCGTGTCCGGCCCGTCGTAGACGGCCTCGATCCGGTCGGCCCCGTTTCGCCAGGTCAGCAGCGCGGGCGTGGCGACGACTGTGGTGCCGGCGACGGTGGGGGTGAGCCGCAGTACGGGGTGCAGCCCGGTCTGGTGGGAGACCAGGTGCAGGTCGTCGGCGTACGTCTTCTCGGCTACCACCGGGGAGATGTTGAACCAGGATCCGCGGTAGCTGAACGGGATGTCCTGGATTCCGAACTCCGGACCGGACGGGGCGACGGTCATGGGTGGCGGGTGCCTTTCTGTGGTGCGGGTGGTCAGTCCTCGACCGCCGCGGATGGTCAGTCCTTGACGGCGCCGGCGGTCACGCCCATCGAGACGTACCGCTGGGCCAGGATCAGCAGCACGGCTGCGGGGATCGAGGCGACGACGGCGGTGGCCATGATGGCGTTCCACTGCTGGTTGTTGTTGCCGATGTAGTGGTAGATGCCGAGGGTGATGGGCTGGTAGTCGCCGCCGCCGGCCAGGGTCGAGGCGAAGATGAAGTCCGACCAGGACCACAGGAACGCGAAGAGCGACACCGTGACGATCGAGTTGCGGCTGACCGGCAGCACCACCGACCAGAAGGTCCGCAGCCGTCCGGCCCCGTCGACCACGGCGGCCTGGAGCAGCTCGTCGGGGATGCCGGACATGAAGGCCGTGAAGATCAGGACTGCGAACGGCACCGCGAGCGTCGTGTCGGCCAGGATCAGGCCGGGCAGCGTGTTGAGGACGCCGAGGGTGAGGTAGATGGCGTAGAAGCCCATCGCCATGATGATCCCCGGGATCATCTGCGCGATCAGCAGCACGAAGCTCAGCGCCGGGCCGCCGGGTGGCCGGAGCTTCGCCAGCGCGTAACCGGCGGGAGCGGCCAGCGCCACTGTCAGCGCCACAGTGCCGAGGCCGACCAGGAAGCTGGTGCCGAGGTACGGCAGTTGCTGGTCGAGCACCGCCCGGTAGCCGTCCAGCGTGCCGTTGGTGGGGAACAGGTGCGGGGGACTGGCCCGCATGTCCTGGTCCCGGGTGAAGGACACATTGATCATCCAGTAGACGGGGAAGAGCATCAGCCCGGTCAGCACCAGGCCGACGCCGGTCTTCCACCAGGCCCGAGGCGTCGAGGTGGTCATCGCAGCTGCTGCCTCCGCTCGATCCGGATGTAGAGGAGGCCGGCGATCAGCGCCAGCACGATGAGCAGGTTTCCGATGGCCGCGCCCGGACCGAACTCGGGCAGCAGGTTGCCGAAGCCGAGCCGGTACGACCAGGTGGCGAGCGTTGCCGAGGAACTGGTCGGGCCGCCCTTCGTCATGATCCAGATGATGTCGAAGACCTTCAGCGTGTAGATCAGCCCCAGCAGCAGCGTGATCAGGGAGACGGGCCGCAGCAACGGGAAGGTGATCCCCCAGAACCGTTGCCACCCCGTCGCGCCGTCGAGCGCGGACGCCTCGTACATCTCGGTCGGGATCGCCTGTAGGCCGCTGTAGAGCACCACCAGGTTGAACGGGATGCCGATCCAGACGTTCGCGATGATCACCGAGGTGAGTGACCAGCCCGGCGAGGTGAGCCAGTTGACCGGGTCGATCCCGACGACCCCGAGTGCCGCGTTGACCAGCCCCGAGTCGCTGTTGAGCAGCCACGACCAGGTCGACGCCGAGACGATCAGCGGCAGCAGCCACGGTACGAGGATCAGCGCCCGCAGCGTGCGCGACAGCGGGAAGTGCTGGTGGAAGAAGAGGGCCAGGGCCATGCCGATGGTGAACTGGAAGGCGAGCGAGGCCGCTGTGAAGACCACTGTGTGCGTCAGCGTCGGCCCGAACGCCGGGTCGGTCAGGACCGTCCGGTAGTTGTCGAGGCCGGCGAAGGGCGCTCCGCCCTGCACGAACGAGCGGACTGTGTACTCCCGCAGGCTCAACTCGACGTTGCGGTAGAGCGGGTAGGCGTAGAAGGCCGCCAGGTAGATGGTCACGGGTGCCAGGAAGCCCCACGCCCACCATCGGCTGGGCCGGCGGGCACGGGACGGGGGAGACCCAGGTGGGACGGCGGTCGCCGCCCCACCCTGGTCCCGTACGTCGGTGGAGGTCTCTGTCGTGGAGGGCATGGTGTCGGGTCGGATCGCTTACCTGGTGGTGGCGGCGGTCTGCGCGGCGGCCAGTGCCTCCTGTGGCGACTTCCCGCCGCTGAGGGCCGACTGCACCGCTGTCCACAGCGCTTCGGAGATCTTCGGGTACTTCGTGCCGAGGTCGTCACCGGTGCGGCCCTTGGCTGCCCGGACCGCCTCCACCCAGACCTTGAGCTTGGGGTCCGCGGTGGCCTGTCGCTCCTGCACGGCGGCGACGGGTGCGACGTAGGAGAGCGTGGTGTCAGTGGTGAGGAGGTTGTCGGCGTTTGTCAGGCAGGTGACGAGCTTCTGCGACGTCTCGTACCGGCCGGTCTTCTTCTGCACCGGAATGGAGACGAACTCACCGCCGGTGGGCGCCGGGGCGGGGCCGCCCGCACTGGCCGGGATCGCGATCGTGCCGTACGAGAAGCCCAGCTTCTCCGCGTTGGCCAGCTGCCAGGTGCCGTTCTCGGCGAACGCGTAGTCGCCGGTGGCGAACTCCTGCCAACTCGTGGTCTGGGTGTTGTTGATGACGGAGTTCGGGGCGTGGCCCTGCTTGAGCCAGTCGGTCCAGAGCGTCAGCGCGGACACCGCCTGCGGCGAGTCCAGGCTCGTCAGTTGGGCACCCGATCCCCAGAACCAGGGCAGGAACTGGAAGCTGCCCTCCTCGGTGCCGATCGCGGAGAAGGTGATGCCCTTCTTCCCCTTGGCCTTGACCTTTGTCAGTGCCGCGGTCAGTGCGGTCCAGTCCTTGACGGCGGCGGGATCGACGCCGGCGGCGGTGAGCAGATCCTTGTTGTAGTAGAGGGCGAGGGTGTTCGCCCCGATCGGCACCCCGTAGGTCTTGCCGCCGCTCTGGCCGGCGCCGAGCAGGTTCTTCTCCATGGCCGAGACGTCCAGCTTGTTGTCGTCGGTGGTGGTGAGCGCACCGGCCTCGGCCAGAGTTGAGATGACCGGGTTGTCCACGATCAGCACGTCCGGTGAGTTTCCCTGCTGGGCCGCGAGCAGCGCCTTGTTGGTCAGGTCGGTGGTGTCGTAGCCGGTCCGCTCGACCGTCACCCCCGCTGAGGTGCCGCACTTCTTCAGCAGCGCGACCCACTCGGAGTCGTCGGCGAACTGCGGGTACGGGTCCCAGACGAGGTAGGCGCCACCGTCAGCGCCACTGTCGGCGGACGACGAGCAGGCGCTGCCTGTCACTGCGGCGAGTGCTATCACGGCGACGGCGGCCAGGCGCCGCCGACGACTGAGTCCGGTCATGTGTGGCCTCACTTCACATCGATCATCAGGGGTCGTGCGGATGTGATCGTCGCGGGCCGGATCAGCCCGGCCAGTATGCGAATCGATTCGACGAATCGGTTCGCCCGAAGATAGGTCTGGCCATACCCAGGGGTCAAGGGCTGGTCGGCCGCGTCAAGAGGAAAGCTGGGCAACACGGTCTTCATCCGGCCGTCACTTCATTGACATCGTTCAGTCCCCGGTCCTACGATCCGTGCGAATCGATTCGCAAGCGCTGCCCTCCGGAGAGCGTCCCCGCGCCCCACCAAGGAGCCGCCCGTGAAAACCCCGTCCCGCAGCAGGCCAGGACGAGCCCGCGTGCTCGTGGCCCGACTCGTCGTCGGCCTGCTCGCCGCCGCTGCCGCCGTCACCGTCGTCTCGTCCCCCGCCCAGGCCGCCGACGAGTCGATCAGCGTCAACTTCGCCACCACCAACGGAGCGCCGACCTACCGCGCCTCCGGCTGGATCTACGGCATGACCGAGAACGCCAGCGGTCCGGCCGACCACTTCTACCGGGACGTCAAGTTCCAGTACATGCGCGCCGGCGGCGCGCAGCTCCCGGGCAGTGGCTGGGTCGGTGGCACCTACGACCGTCGCTGGAACTCCACAGTCGCCCAGGCACGTCGCACCACAGCCCTCGGCGGCAAGTTCATCATCCTGCCGCACGACCTCTGGGGTGCCGACGGCGCCGGAATCTCCCGCTTCCCCGGCGACAACGGCAACTGGACCGACTACGACAACTTCCTGACCCGCCTGATCAACGACGTCCGGGCGTCCGGCCTGTCGGTGCAGTGGGACATCTGGAACGAACCCAACATCACCATCTTCTGGAACCGGCCGATCTCCCAGTACCTGGAGTTGTGGCGCCGGACCTACCAGCGCATCCGGGCGGAGTTCCCCAGCCAGCTCATCGTCGGGCCGAGCTGCGCCTGCGTGCCGTCGACCAACCACGCCTTCTGGAACCAGTACCTGGACTTCGTCCGCTCGACGAACACGGTGCCGGACATCATCAGCTGGCACTCGCTGCCCGGTGACCCGGTGGCGAACGTTGCCGCCGCCAACGCCACCCTCGACCCGCGCGGCATCGCCCACCCGCGCCCGTACCAGATCAACGAGTACGGCGCGCCCGACGAGCAGAACCCGGCCGACGGCGCCTGGTACATCGCGCGCCTGGAGCGGGCCCGCGCCGACGGCCTGCGGGCGAACTGGGCCAGCGGCGGCAGCCTGCACAACGACCTCGGCAACCTGTTGATCCGTAACTCGGCCGGCCAGCACCAGCCCAAGGGGGAGTGGTGGAACTACCGCTTCTACGCCTCCCAGGTCGGGGAGATCGTCGCGGTGACCCCCAGCCAGTCGTACGACGCGTACGCCACGAAGACGGCCGGGGTGGCGAAGGTACTGGTCGGCGGTGGTCGTACCACCGGGAACCTGACCGTCAACCTGCAACGCCTGGACACCACCAGCGGCGTCGTGCAGAACAACCAGGTCAGGGTCCTCACCCAACGCATCCCGCACAACGGTGGCGGTGCCGTGGCCGGGCCGGTCACTGTCTCGAACAGCGTGGTCGGGGTGTCCAACAACAACGCCACAGTGACAGTGCCGTACACCAACCAGACCGACACGTACACTGTCACGCTGCTGCCCCCCTCGGACGGTGGCTTCCAGTCGGTGGCGGTGGCCCAGCACTCCCAGCAGTGCCTGAACAACCCCGGCCTGAGCACCACCGACGGCAACGTCCAGCAGCAGAACTACTGCGACGGTGGTGACCAGCAGTTCTGGAACTTCCGCCCGGTCGCCGGCGTGGCCAACACCTACACGGTGGTCAACCAGCAGAGCGGCAAGTGCCTCGACGTCAGCGGAGTGTCCACCGCCGACGGCGCGGCAGTGCACCAGTGGACCTGCCTGAACAGCCTCAATCAGCAGTTCACGCTGCGGAAGGTGACCTACTCGGGCAACGACTCGCACGACTATCAACTGGTCGCCCGGCACAGTGGCAAGTGCGTCGACGTCAACGCGGTCTCCACGGCGGCCGGCGCGCTGGTTCACCAGTGGACCTGCAAGGCGGTCAACCAGGGCAGCCCGTTGAACCAGACGTGGCGGCTCCTGGGGCGGTAGGCGTCCCTGGGGAGGTGGTGTGCTGGCCGTCCGCCCAACGGCCAGCGCGCCACCCCGTCACCGCATTCATTGACATGAATTAAACAAAGGTCATACGATTCGCTGCGAATCGATTCGCCATCACCACCACCCCCCTGGCGCGTCGACACCCCCACCGCGCTTCCACGACTCCGAGGAGCCACCTCGTGCGAACCCCGTCCCCCACCGGGCCAGGAAAAGCCCGTGAACTCATCCCGAGACGTCATCGCGCCCGACGTTTGACAGCCCTGGCGGCCGCCCTGGTCGGCGTTGTCGTCGGCCTCGGCGCCACCCCCGGTGCCTCGTCGCCGTTCGCCGGATCGGCCGCGATGGCGGCCGCCATCACGCCGGGGCAGAGCACCACCATCGTCGGTACGCCGTCTGGCCGCTGCATCGAGGTGCCCAACTCCAGCACCACCAACGGCACCCAGACGCAACTCTGGGACTGCAACGGCGCCGCCGGCCAGACCTGGACGTGGACGTCGGCGAAGCAACTCCAGGTGTACGGCAACAAGTGCCTGGACGCGAGCGGCCGCGGCACCACCAACGGCACCCAGGCAATCATCTGGGACTGCAACGGCCAGAACAACCAGCAGTGGAACGTCAACAGCAACGGCACCATCACCGGCGTGCAGTCCGGGCTCTGCCTGGACGCCAACGGCGCGGCCACCGCGAACGGCACCAAGCTGATCCTCTGGGCCTGCAACGGCGGTGCCAACCAGCAGTGGGCCTCGCCGACCACCACCCCGCCGACGGACCCGCCGACGGACCCGCCGACCGGCGCGCGCCCCTGCGACATCTACGCCTCGGGCGGCACTCCCTGCATCGCGGCGCACAGCACCACGCGGGCGCTCTACGAGGCGTACGCCGGCAACCTTTACCAGGTCCGGCGCTCGTCGGACAACACGACCCGCAACATCGGGCTCACGGGCACGGGCGGCACCGCCAACGCGGCGACGCAGGATTCGTTCTGCACCGGCACGACCTGCGTGATCACCGTCGTCTTCGACCAGTCCGGGCGCGGCAACGACCTCTGGTACCAGGGGTCGAGCGTGGTCCCGGGGTCACCGCAGAGCCGGCCGGCGACCGCGACGACGGAGTCTCTGACGGTGGGCGGCTCCAAGGCGTACTCGCTCTACATCAACCCCGGCAACAGCTACTGGCGGGACGGGCACCTGACCGGTGTACCGACCGGCGCCGCGCCGGAGGGCATGTACATGGTGACCAGCGGCACCCACGTCAACAGCGGCTGCTGCTTCGACTACGGCAACAGCGAGACGACCAGGAAGGCCGACGCCGCCGGTGCGATGGACGCCATCAACTTCGGCAAGCAGTGCTGGTTCGGCGGCTGCTCCGGCACCGGCCCCTGGGTGCAGGCGGACCTGGAGTGGGGCCTGTTCCCCGGCGGGAGCAGCTCCTGGAACCCGAACCAGCGTGCGTTCACCAGCAAGTTCGTGACCGCGACGCTGAAGAACAACGGCACGTCCCGCTTCGCGATCAAGGGCAGCAACGCCCAGTCCGGCAGCCTCTACACGCTCTATGACGGCTCGCTTCCGCCGGGATACAGCCCGATGAAGAAGCAGGGCGCGATCATCCTGGGCAGTGGCGGTGACTGCTGCAAGCCCGACGGCGGCGCGAACCTCAGCGCCGGCACCTTCTACGAGGGGGCCATGGTCGCCGGTTATCCGTCCGACGCCACCGAGAACGCCGTGCAGGCCAGCGTGATAGCCGCCGGCTACCGCTGACCTCGGACAACGCACGAACCGTGCGCCGGTCACCACTGTCGTGGTGACCGGCGCACGCTCGTGGACGGGACTGGCCTCAGGCGACGGTGCAGGACGCGCCGTTGAGGGTGAACGAGGACGGTCGGGCGTTGTTACCGGTGTGGGTGGCCTGGAAGCCGAAGCTCACCGACCCGTTGGCAGGGATACCGCCGTTGTAGGCGACGTTGCGGGCCGTCACCTGCCCTGAATTGGGCGAGTAGGTGGCGTTCCAGCCCGAGGTGATGGTCTGCCCACCCGGCAGGGTGAAGACCACGGACCAGCCGTTGACGGCGCTGGTGCCGGTGTTCGTGACGGTGATGTTCTCGGTCAGCCCGGTGTTCCAGGCGTTGACGTCGACAGTCACCCGGCAGGCGCCGGAAGCTGGCGGCGGCGTGGTCGGCGGCGGTGTGGTCGGGGGAGGTGTGGTCGGCGGCGGTGTCGTGGGTGGCGGTGTCGTGGGTGGCGGCGTCGTGGGGTCGGTCAGTCCGAAGAACGCGATGGCGGACGCGGCCATGCCGCCGGAGGGCAGACTGTGTCCGGCCCCCTGGATGCTGTACGCCTCGACCTGGACGGTGCCGCCGCTGTCGGCGTACCGACGCCGGTTCCAGTTGGCCTGCGGCGTGTCGGTGGAGGTGGGTGTCTGACTCAGCCCGAACACGTTGGTCCACTGCTCGATCGTCTCCTGCAACAGCGAGTACGGCACGAGCGTGTCGCTGGTGCCGTGCCACAGCTGCACCCGCGGCCGGGGCCCGGAGTAGCCGGGGTACGCCTGACGGACCGCGTCACCCCACTGCTGCGGGGTCCGGTTCATGTTCCCGCCGGTGCACTGGCTGCTGCCGGGCGGGTAGTCCGCCGCGTTGGCGAAGCAGTTGTACGGCACTCCCATGAACGCGGCGCCGGCCTTGAACACGTCGGGGTAGAGGGCGAGCATGTGGTTGGTCATCATGCCGCCGGACGAGCTGCCGGTGGCGTAGACCCGGTCCGGGTTTGCCGCGTACTGCTGCTGCACGTACCGGATCATGCTGATGATCGACACCGGGTCGCTGCCCCCACCTCGCCGCTTGGCGGCGTCCGACCAGGTGTCGAAGCAGTTGCCGAAGCCGGCCTGCTGGGTGGCGGACGGGTAGATCACGATGTACCCGTAGCGGTCGGCGAGGCTGGCGAACTCGCTCCCGGAGTAGAAGCCGGGGCCGGACCCGCCGCAGCCGTGCATGGCCACCACGACCGCCGGCCGGGCCGGGCGGTTGTCCGGCACGTAGACGTGCATGCGCATCCGGCCGGGGTTGTCACCGAAGCTGGTCACCTCGGTCAGTGACGCCGCGTACGCGGGCCCGACAGTTGGGGCCACCAGGCCGGCCGCCACCAGTGACGCGGCCAGGGCGAACAGCAGTTTCCTTCTGATTCTCAACGGACGACTCCTTCGATTGGCTGTGCAGGCGGGATTGGCCGTGCGATCGGGTCGCGGGTCTGCCCGACTCCCGCGGTGATCGCACGCTGCCCGCTACCTGTGGCTCGCCCAGCCCGGCTTCGGATGGCATCGCGTGGCAATTAGTGTTCCCCTCGGGCCAACAAGTGTCAATCGAGGGTTCTCTATTTATGACGAGTCGCGGAGGTCCGTCTAGAGTCGTCATACCGTCCCCCGAGGAGCACGGAGCGTCTGTGGCAAGCCTCTTCGACATCGACGAGATCTATCCGGACGACGGAGACCACCCACTCCGGCTGCCCCGCCGGCAGGTCGGCAACTCGCCCCAGGGTGTCGCGGTGACCCTGTTGGCGGACTACACGCTGCGGACCCGGGTCGCCCTCCCGTCCGCCGCCATCGTCGCGTTGCTCGGGGAGACCGGCGTGACGACGGCCGGAGCGCGGACGGCGATCAGTCGGTTGGCCCGCCGTGGCGTGTTGGAGGGCAGCCGACTGGGACGGCGCAGCTCCTACCGGCTCAGCCGTGCCGCCGCCGCCAACCTCTCCGCCGGCGGGCACTGGATTCTCGCCTCCACCACCTCGACGGCGAGGTGGGACGGGTGTTGGACGATCGTCGCCTTCTCGCTGCCGCAGGATCGCAGTACGCAGCGTCGGGCCCTGCGGGCGCAACTCCGGTGGCTCGGTTACGCACCGCTGTACGACGGACTGTGGATCTCCCCGCGGGAGCTGACTCCCGCAGCTCGGGCCCAGCTCGACCGGCTCACCCTCGGCGCCGTGACCGTGTTTCGCGGGCGGCAGACCGCGCTCGCCTCGACCATTCACCGTGCGCCGATCGAGGCCTGGGACATCGAGGCGATCAGCCGGAGCTATGACGCGTTCCTCCGGCGGTGGACGCCTCTGTTGCCCGCCGTGGTGTCCGGGCAGGTCGCCGGCGCCGCTGCGGTGCGGGCCCGTACCGAGGTGATGGACACCTTCCGGCGCTTCCCCGTCCTCGATCCGCAGTTGCCTGTGGAACTCCTCCCACGGGACTGGCTCAGGCAGCCGGCGCGGGAGTTGTTCGAGGCCGTCTACGACGGTCTCGCCGCACCCGCCGAGCGACACGTCCGGGCGGTCGTCGAGCGGTTCGTCGACGCTTCGCAGCCCGGCATCGCGGCCCACACCACCGCCGACCTGGTCGCCGGAATGCGCGCCGACGCCGGCTCGGCGCAAACGTCTCCGAGTGGCCCGGCCGCCGGGAGTTCGTGAACCGCGAACAGTGGTGGCTGGCGACTGTGAGCGATAACAGGGTTGCCGTCCGGCGTGCTCCGAGCGGCCCGGTGCTACGACCCGTCAGCTGACCCCACCGTGGCTGAGCACTGTTGCCCTGGGCCTTTGGTACCGGGTGAAACGTGGCGTTCCGGGAGATCGGCGTGAACGGCCCGTTACGTCTTGACGAACGGCATGTTATCGCTCACTCTCGATATAGAGGACGATCGCTGTCGTGGCTCACCGGGCGAGCCGCACGGGTCGTTACCTCCGATCACGACGTCCGCAAGGGCATGCGGACGTCACCTCGGGACCCGGCAGGTGCCGGCGACAGCCCTCTCGGACTGTGCGTGCTGATGCCGGGCGGCCAGGATGACCGCCCCGATCGGTCGCCCCGAGTGAAGTGGCACATCACCACCACCGATGCAACCACTGAAAAGGAACGCCATGAAATCCATGAGAACGATGCTGGCTGCGGCGTCAATCGCCGTCGCCCTCACCACCGGCATGACGGTGGCGATGACCCCCGCATCCGGTGCCGGCACGACCCTGAAGGCGGCCGCCGCCGAGAAGGGCCGCTACTTCGGCGCGGCCGTCGCCGTCGGCAAGCTGTCCACCAGCGCCTACACGACCATCCTGAACCGTGAGTTCAACAGTGTGGTGCCCGAGAACGAGATGAAGTGGAGCTCCACCGAGCCGCAGCAGGGCACCTTCACCTACTCGAGCGGCGACCGCCTGGTCAGCCACGCGCAGGCCAACGGCATGAGCGTGCGGGGTCACACGTTGTTGTGGCACGCGCAGCAGCCGGGTTGGGCGCAGGGCATGTCGGGCAGTGCGTTGCGCAACGCGGCGATCAACCATGTCACGCAGGTGGCGACGCACTTCCGGGGCAAGATCTATGCCTGGGACGTGGTGAACGAGGCGTTCGCCGATGGTGGTGGTGGTGGGCGTCGTGATTCCAACCTGCAGCGCACCGGTAACGACTGGATCGAGGCGGCGTTCCGGGCGGCGCGGGCGGCGGATCCGGGTGCGAAGTTGTGTTACAACGACTACAACACCGACGGGATCAACGCGAAGTCGACGGGCATCTACAACATGGTGCGGGACTTCAAGTCCCGTGGCGTGCCGATCGACTGCGTGGGCTTCCAGTCGCACCTGGGCACCTCACTGGCCGGTGACTACCAGGCCAACCTGCAGCGGTTCGCCGACCTCGGCGTGGACGTGCAGATCACCGAGCTGGACGTGATGACCGGCGGCAACCAGGCCAACATCTACGGCGCCGTCACCCGCGCCTGCCTGGCCGTCTCGCGCTGCACCGGCATCACCACCTGGGGCGTGCGCGACTGCGACTCGTGGCGTGGTTCGGACAACGCGCTGCTGTTCGACTGCAACGGCAACAAGAAGGCCGCGTACACCGCCGTCCTGGACGCCCTCAACGGCGGCTCGACCCCGCCCACCACGCCCCCGCCGGGTTCCGGGGTGGACACCAGCGCCTGGTACGTGTTGTTGAACCGCAACAGCGGCAAGGCACTGGACGTCTACGCCTCGGCCACCACCGACGGGGCGCGAATCAGCCAGTGGACGCGCAACAACGGCGTCAACCAGCAGTGGCAGTTCGTGGACTCGGGGAGTGGCTACTACCGGGTCAAGTCCCGCAACTCCAGCAAGGTGCTCGACGTCAGCGGCTTCTCCACCGCCGACGGCGGCGCGATCGTGCAGTGGTCCGACCTCAACGGCACGAACCAGCAGTTCCGACTCGCGAATTCGGCCGACGGCTACGTGCGCCTGATCAACCGCAACAGCAACAAGGCCGTCGAGGTGCAGGGCGCATCCACCGCCGACGGTGGAAACGTCGTCCAGTACGCCGACTGGGGCGGCAACAACCAGCAGTGGCAACTGGTCCGGATCGGCTGACGACCGTCGCCATCCACCAGGGGGAGCGGGAACTGCCGGCCGCTCGGGATCCGGCCGGCGCCCGCCCAGGCGAGGTGTGACCAGTGGCGGGGGGCCCCCCCCCCGGGGGGGGGCCCGGGCCCCCCCCGGGGGGCGCGCCCCCCCCGACCGGGCGGAATCCCCAACCAATTAGGTATTAGTAGTAAACCCACAAAATAAAAACACCCCC
>NZ_JBFASO010000005.1:0-64170 GCF_040677775.1 Micromonospora sp. NPDC053740 | reverse complement strand
ACCCCAAACAAAACCCGCGGCCACCCGCCCCCCCGTGAACCCGGGCCGGGCCCCCCCCCCCGGGGGGGGGGCCGCCGTGACCGCCAGGTTGCCCCTCGACGCGATCGCGCGGATCGATACCAATCGTTTGACGTATGACGTCTTACCCGCTAATTTTCACCCCGCGGACCACCCGGTCACCGGGAGCCAGGACGTCGCATCGCCTGGGATCGGCGCGGCCTGCCACGAAGCCCGGATCGTGGCGTCGCCATCGCCATCGACGTACGCCGTTGACGGCGGGTTGCCCGCACAACACCCCCAGACGTGCTGACGCCACCACCACGACGCCGGCACGCACGCCAGGGCACGCGCGGGCGCTCTCGCTCGTGGGTGACCCCGATCGAAGGAGTGGACCATGAAAGCCCTCGGTGAGGCTCGTCCCGCCTCTCGACAAAGATCTCGCAGGCGGTCAGGGTTGGCTGCGGCGGCGGCCGCGGTCATGGCAGCCGGCACACTCGTCGCGGTCAACGCGGCACCCGCGGCGGCAGCAACCGTCGACACCAACGCCTCCTACGTGTTGGTGAATCGCAACAGTGGCAAGGCGTTGGACCTGTACGCGTCGGCTACCAACGACGGGGCGCGGATCAGTCAGTGGACGCGTAACAACGGCGCGAACCAGCAGTGGCAGTTCGTGGACTCCGGGGGTGGCTACTACCGGATCAAGTCGCGCCACTCGGGCAAGGTGCTCGACGTCAGCGGCTTCTCCACCGCTGACGGTGGTGCGATAGTGCAGTGGGCCGATCTCAACGGAACGAACCAGCAGTTCCGGCTGGCGGACTCCGACGGTGGTTACGTTCGGCTGATCAACCGCAACAGCAACAAGGCCGTCGAGGTGCAGGGCGCGTCCACCGCCGACGGTGGCAACGTCGTGCAGTACGCCGACTGGAACGGCACCAACCAGCAGTGGCAGCTCGTCCGCGTCGACGGCGGGACCGACCCCACGACGCCACCCCCGTCGGGTGGCAGCGGGTGCGGCAAGGCGCCGGCGCTGGCCAGCGGCACGCACACGATCCAGAGCAACGGCAAGAGCCGGACCTTCATCCTGCGGGTGCCCGCCAACTACAACAACAGCAACCCCTACCGGCTGATCTTCGCCTTCCACTGGCGGGGCGGCACCATGCAGGAGATCTCCTCCGGCGGCACCAGCGGGACCGCGTGGTCCTACTACGGGCAGCAGGAGCAGTCGAACAACAGCGCGATCCTGGTGGCGCCCCAGGGATTCGGCAACGGCTGGGGCAACTCCGGCGGTGAGGACATCACCTTCGTCGATGACATGATCAGCCGGATCGAGAGCAGCCTCTGCGTCAACCCGAGGCAGCGGTTCGCGCTCGGCTTCAGCTGGGGTGGCGGCATGAGCTACGCCGTCGCCTGTGCGCGAGCCAACGTCTTCCGGGCCGTCGCTGTCATCTCCGGCGCGCAGATCAGCGGGTGCAGCGGCGGTACGCAGCCGATCGCGTACTTCGGGCTGCACGGCATCACGGACAACGTCCTGAACATCTCCCAGGGCAGGGCGCTGCGGGACACCTTCGTCCGCAACAACGGTTGCACCGCGCAGAGCCCGCGCGAGCCGGCCGGCGGCAGTCGCACCCACATCACGACCACCTACTCGGGTTGCCGGGCTGGTTACCCAGTGCAGTGGGCCGCGTACGACAACGGCCACATGCCCGGCCCGGTGGACGGCACCTACGCCGAGAGCGGCATCACCACCTGGACCAAGGGTGAGATCTGGAGGTTCTTCGCCCAGTTCTCGTGACCCTTGGCAACCACGGTTGGCGGCGCCTGTTCCCGTACCTCGGGGGCGGGCGCCGTCCGTTTCCCGAGACGGTCAGCGTTCGAGACGGACCGGGCTCCCCGAGCCACTGCGACGGACCAGCCAGGCCTCGGTGATGTGGGTGAACATCGCCTCGGCGGCGCCGTTGGGGTCGTGGGCCGCGATGCGTTCGTAGATGCGTCGGTGCCCCTGGTTGGACGCCACGCACAACGCCCGTTCGGTCCGGCCCATGTATCGCGCGGTGTTGATGACCTGGCTCTCCAGCGCGCGTACGACGCCGCGGGCGATGCGGTTCCCGGATGTCTGCATGATCGTGTCGTGGAAGGCCCGGTCATGGTCGTGGTAGGTGACGTGGTCGTCGACGAGTTCGTCCATCCGGTCCACCATGGCCCGCAGTCGGTCGACGGTCTCGCTGTCGGCGAGGCGGGCCGCGACGTTCGCCATGTCGGACTCCAGCACCCGCCGGGTGACGACCAGGTCGTCGAGGATGGCGAGGCTGTCGTCCACCGCGATGGTGGCCGCGAGGACCAGTTCGTCGAGCATGTCCCAGTGAGCCGGCGGGGTGACCATGGTGCCGGCGCCCTGACGGACCTGCACCAGGCCCTTCTCCTGAAGGATCTTCACTGCTTCCCGGACGACGGTCCGGCTCACGCCGAAGGTCTCGCAGAGGATCGGCTCGGGGGGTAGAGACGTCCCGGACGGGTGTACGCCGCGGACGATGCGCTCCACCAGTTCGGCGGTGACCGCCCTGGCGAGGTTGGTCGGCCGACGCACCCACGCCGGGGTCGCCGGGCTGTTCAGGGCTGTCTCCTGCGGTGGCGTCATGTCCCCCTCCGAATGGCTCGCCGTGGCACGACGTCTGGGTCAGTGTACGGCCGACTGTTGACGTCACACGTCATACGAGTTACCTTCCGGTCAACATTTGGCTCGCGGGACACCCGCCGGCCACCCCCCATATAGAGGTGACAATCGATGAGACAGCGCGCAATATGGTCGGCCGTCCTCGTTGTGGGCCTGGCCCTGGCCGGTTGTGGAAGTGCTAGCGATTCGGGCAAGTCAACCAGCTCGGACGGCAAGTTGGTCGTGTGGGACTGGAAGTCCGGCGAGCCGTTCGCCAAATCCTATCTGGACAAGGCCAAGGCTGACTTCAAGAAGAAGCACCCTGACGTCGAGGTTGAGTTCGTCGCACAGCCCTTCGACCAGTACTACACGCTGCTCGGTGCGGCGATCCAGTCCGGCAAGGGCCCGGACGTCATGATGTTCAACGGCGGCGGACAGATCCGCGACCGGGTGGACGCGCTGGTGCCGATCACCGAGTACGTGGCCGAGGACAAGCAGCGGCTGGCCGGCTGGGAGGCGTTCAGCAAGGACGGCAAGATCTACGCCACTCCGGTGACGCTGCAGGGCTACCCGATCTACTACAACAAGACGATCTACCAGAAGGCGAACCTCGACCCGGCGAGCCCGGCCACCACGTGGGACAAGTTCGTCGCCGACTGCGACGCCATCACCAAGGCCGGCTCCAAGTGCTTCGCCCTCGGCAACAAGGAAGGTGTCGGCATCCAGTTCTGGATGTCGAGCATGGGCTCGACCACCCTCACCGCCGCCGAGTACGACGCCTGGATCGCCGGCAAGCGCGACTGGAACTCGCCGAACGTCAAGCGGCTCTTCCAGCTCTGGAAGGAGACCGGCGACAAGAAGATGAACAGCGACGGGGCCAACTCGACCGCCATGTTCAACGACTCCTTCGCGTACTTCCAGTCCGGTAAGGCCGCCCACGTCATGGGTCTGATGTCGGACGTCGGGCACTGGCAGGACTTCAACGAGTTCCTGACCCCGGAGAAGCTCGGCGTCATGAAGGCCCCCGTCGTCACCGCCGGCACCACGCCGAGCCTCCCGTACGACGGTGGCATCGGGTACGCGGTCGCCAAGTGGACGAAGGACCCGAAGATGGCCGCCGACCTGGCGCGCTCCCTGAGCTCGGCCGACGCGTTGAAGTCCTTCTACGCCGACGCCGGCGCGATCGCCGCCGACACCACCATCGACGTGTCGCAGGCCGGGCCGGCCGTCGCCACGATCGTGGGCGAGCTGAAGAGCGGCAAGCCCGCTCTGCACGTGGCGCTCTCCTCGAAGACGATCGACCTGATGGGGCGCCTCTCCCAGCAGCTGCTCAGCGGTTCGATCACCGTCGACGAGGTGGTGAAGCAGTTGGCCGCTTCCGACCAGGCGGGCTGACCTCGTGCCGATCGGAAACACGCAACCGTCGGTCCGTCCGGCTTCGGCCGGACGGACCGGCGGGGCGGCGGTCTCCCCCGCCGCGCATCGGAGTGGCGCACGACCCCGTCGCACCCGTGGCGGCCTTCGCGCCGAGCGCTACGCCCCCTACATCCTGGTCCTCCCGGCCGTCCTGATCATCGTGCTGCTGCGGCTCTACCCGCTGCTGCTGGGCGTCAACTTCTCCTTCACCGGTGACGGCGCGCAGAACGGGACCTCGGTCGGATTCGGCAACTACCGCGAGCTGTTCGGAGATCCGCTGTTCCGGACCGCGCTGAGCAACGTCGGGCTGCTGGTGCTGTTGCTGCCGGTGGCGGTGGCGATTCCCGGTCTGCTCGCGACGTTCATCTACCTTCGGGTGCCCGGCCACCGCTTCTACCGCAGCGTCTACTTCTTTCCCGCCGTGCTCTCGCCGGTCATCGTCGGGGCGATCTTCAACCTGTTGCTCGCCTTCGACGGCCCGCTCAACGCCGTGCTCGGGTCGTTCGGTGTCGGTCCGGTGGACTGGCTCGGGGACCCGGACATCGCGATGTTCATGGTGGTGGGAGTGCACATCTGGGCCACCTTCGGGATGGCGCTGGTGGTGTTCCTCGCCGGCTTCGCCACGCTGGACGCCGCGCTCCTGGACGCGGCCCGGGTGGACGGGGCGTCGCTGCGCCAGGTCGTCTGGCACGTGATCATCCCGAGCCTCGCCCGGACCATCCAGTTCGTCTTCGTGACCACGATGATCGGGATGCTGACCTCGATGTTCGGGCTGCTCTTCGTGATGACCAGCGGTGGGCCGGAGGGCTCGACGTACCTGCCGGAGTACTACATCTGGATCCAGCAGGGTCAGATGAACCGTCCGGCTCTCGCGTCGGCGGCCTCGACGATCCTCTTCATGATCATGCTCGTCGTGGGGCTGTTGCAGATCAAGTTGCTCGAACGATCCGGAAAGGAGGATTGATGTCTCGCCTCCGCCTGGGACGGTGGCTGATCGCCATCCCCATGTCGCTGCTCGCCCTGGCGACGATCTACCCCCTGCTGTTCACCGCCAACGTCGCGATGAAGACGCGGCGTGACTACATCCTCGACCGGTTCGGCCTGACCGACACGCTGCGCTGGGAGAACATCAGCACGGCGTGGACCAGCGTCGGCATGGGCCGCTACTTCGTCAACTCGCTGTTCGTGGTGACGGTGTCGGTGCTCCTGCTCCTGCTGTTCGGCTCGATGGCCGGCTTCGCCCTGAGTCAACTGCGGTTCCGCGGCTCGTCGGCGTTGTTCCTGGGTTGCCTGGCGGGGCTCTTCATCCCGTTCCAGGTGATCATGGTGCCGCTCGCGCGGATCATGGCCGACACCGCGCTCATCGACACGTACCCGGGCCTGATCCTGGTCTATGTGGCCCAGTTCCTGCCCTTCACCGTCTTTCTCATGACGAGCTACTACAAGGGCATTCCGCCGGAGATCGTCGACGCCGCGCGGATCGACGGCAGCACGGTGTACGGCGTGTACCGCCGGATCATGCTGCCGCTGGGCACTCCGGCGCTGCTGTCGGTCGGCATCCTCAACGCCCTGTTCTGCTGGAACGACGTCCTCATGGCGCTGGTGATGATGCCCTCGGCCGATCACCGGACGCTCATGATCGGGGTGACCTCGCTGCGCGGGCAGTACTCCGACAACATCCCCACGTTCGCCTCCGGGGTGCTGATCGCCGCGATACCCGTCCTGTTGGTTTACCTGTTCCTCCAGCGCCAAATTGCCGACGGCGTAGCCGCCGGTTCCACGAAGGGTTAACATGCGGATCACGGGATATCGGACGCTCTCCACGGTCCAGGAATGGGGCCGACCGGTCGGCGACGCCAACGGTGTGTTCGCCGACGGGGTGGTCCCGGTCTCGATCGTCATCGTCGACACCGACGAGGGCATCTCGGGAGTGGGCCTCGGGCCGCACGTCGAGATCGAGCGGATCTTCCCAGCCATCGAGGGCGAAGACCCCCGTGCCGTGACGTCCCTGTACGACCGCATGTTGCGGCACACCTTCAAGGCCGGCCACGCCGGGCCGGTGTTCGGCACCATCGGCGCTCTGGACACCGCACTCTGGGACATCAAGGCGCAGGCCGCCGGCGAACCGCTGTGGCGGCTGCTGGGCGGACGGGACCGGCGGGTGACCGCCTACGCGTCCGGTCTGGACATCGGGCTCACCGACGACGAACTCGTCGCGGAGTACGAGGTCTACGCGAGCCACGGCCTGCGGGCCGCCAAGCTCAAGGGCGGCCTCGACATCGAGCGCGATCGGCACCGCCTGAGTCTGGTCAGGGAGGTCCTGACCGAGGCCGGGCACGGCCGGCGGCCGGGCCTGATGCTCGACGTCAACGAGGCGTGGACCCGCAAGCAGGCCGTCCGGCACGTCTGCGAGCTGGAACGCACCCTGGACCTCATCTGGATCGAGGAGCCGGTCCGACGCTGGGACGCCGAGGGTCTGGCCGCGGTCAGCCGAGGCGTGTCCGCGTCGGTCGCCACCGGTGAGAATCTGACCGGGCTCGAACAGTACCGTCCGCTGATCGCGGCGGGCGCGGTCGACATCGTCCAGATGGCGGCCGTCTGGGGGGTCACCCACTTCCTGCGGGCGTCTGCGCTGGCCCACGCCCACGACCTGCCGGTCAGCCCGATCGGCAACAGCCCGGTCGGGCTGCTGCACGCCGCGACCTCGGTGCCGAACCACCTGACCAGCGAGTTGCAGGACCTGCACACACCAGTTGGTGTCTCCATCGACCTGCACGTCGAGGATGGCGCCTTCATCCTCGGCGACGCACCCGGGCTTGGGGTCCGGGTGGACGAGGAGCGGATCCGGGCGGTCAACCGCCGCCCGCAGGCGCAGATGGCCGACAGCCCCAATGTTCGGCCGGAGCGGGCCGGACGTCGGCTGCTGGCCGGAGTCGACGGGGTGATCCCCACCCGCCAGGTGCCTGTCGTGGCGCTGAACTCCCGCAACGAGGTGTCGCCGACCGTACGGCACTGAGCTGACCATTGGAACAGGAAGGGCGTGGGTGCATCGCGACGGCGGTGCACCCACGACCATGCCCGGTCGGCACGACCGACGTACCGACCGTCGAGACGGAGGAACGATGAAGGCAGTCGTCTACCGGGGAGCGCGAGACCTCGGAATCGAGAACCGCGACCCGGAGCCACCGGGCCCCGGCCAGGTACGGATCGAGGTGGCGTACACCGGGATCTGCGGTACGGATCTGCACATCTACCACGGGGACATGGACGCCCGGGTCGGTGACTCCGCGATCATCGGGCACGAGATGTCCGGTCGGATCGCGGCCGTCGGCGAGGGCGTGACCGGCTGGGACGTCGGTCAGGCCGTCACCGTGATGCCGACCCGACCCTGCGGACGGTGCGCCGCCTGCCAGCGGGGCAACTCCCACGTCTGCCACGCCATGAACTTCCTCGGCATCGACTCACCGGGTGCCATGCAGTCCTCCTGGACCGTGCCGGTGGAGCTGGTTCTGCCGCTTCCGGAGGAACTGCCCCTCGACCACGCGGCGCTCGTCGAGCCGGTGGCGGTGGCCGTGCACGACGTACGCCGGGGGAACGTGAGCGCCGACGACCAGGTGGTGGTGGTCGGTGGTGGACCGGTCGGCGTCCTGATCGCCACCGTCGCGCGGGGCCGTGGCGCGCGGGTACTCCTCGTCGAGCCGGACCCGTTCCGACGCGAGGTTGCCGAGGGGATCGGGATCGAGGCCGTCGATCCGCGAGCGACCGACGTGGTGGCGCTGGTGAATGACCGTACCGATGGCGCGGGCGCCGACATCGCCTTCGAGGTGTCCGGCTCCCCGGCCGGCGTCACCACGGCGGTGGACGTCCTCACCACTCGCGGGCGGCTGGTCATGGTGGCGATCCACCCTCAGCCCCGCGAGGTCAACCTGCACCGGTTCTTCTGGCGTGAGCTGGAACTCCTGGGTGCCCGGCTGTATCAGCGCGACGACATGGTGGAGGCGATCCGGTTGGTCGCCTCGGGTGCGATCCCGGCACAGCAGCTGATCTCCCGGGTCGAGCCGGTCGAGGCGGCCAGCGCGGCCTTCGAGGCGCTGGAGGGTGGCGGCGTCATGAAGGTGCTGCTCGATGTGCGGGAGGGTAACAAGTGACGGCCCTGTTCGACCTGTCCGGTCAGACCGCTGTCGTGACCGGGGCCCGGCGTGGCATCGGCCTCGCCATGGCCGAGGCCCTGGCCCTGGCCGGCGCCGACATCGTGGGCGTCTCCGCTCAACTCGAAGCGGAGGGTAGCGAGGTCGAACGCCGGGTGCGCGCCACCGGCCGCCGGTTCACCGCGCTGCGGGCGGACCTCGGCGACCGGGCGGCAGTGCACCGGTTGGCCAGCGACATCACCGCCCTCGGGCCGGTCGACATCCTGGTGAACAACGGCGGCACGATCGCCCGGACCCCGGCCGCGGAGCACCCGGACGAGATGTGGGACCACGTGATCGAGGTGAACCTCAGCAGCCAGTTCATCCTCAGTCGGGAGATCGGCCGGACGATGGTCGAGCGCGGCCGAGGGAAGATCATCTTCACCGCGTCGCTGTTGAGTTTCCAGGGCGGCATCACCGTCCCCGGCTACGCCGCGTCGAAGTCGGGCGTGGCCGGCCTCACCAAGGCCTTGGCGAACGAGTGGGCGGCCCGCGGGGTGAACGTCAACGCCATCGCGCCCGGTTACATCGCCACCGACAACACCCAGGCGCTGCGTGACGACCCCGACCGCAACGAGGCGATCCTCGGCCGGATCCCGGCCGGGCGGTGGGGCCGGGCCGACGATCTCGGCGGCGCCACAGTGTTCCTGGCGTCGACAGCGTCGGACTACGTCAACGGCGTCGTGCTGCCCGTCGACGGCGGGTGGCTGGGCCGATGACTGGCGCACAGGAGCCCGGGCGCAGCGGGATCGTCGACGCGCACCACCACCTCTGGGTCCGCGCCCGGCACCCGCAGCCGTGGATCGACCCGGTGACCATGGCGGCCATCGACGCCGACTTCGAACCCGCCGATCTCGCGCCGCCGGCCCGGGCCGCCGGGGTCACCGCGACAGTGGTGGTGCAGTCCGTCGCCTCCGACGCGGAGACGGTCGACCTGCTGGGGGTGGCGGCCGAGGACACAGTGGTCCGTGGGGTCGTCGGCTGGGTGGACCTGACCGCCGAGGACGTTGCGGACCGCCTCGACGGCCTGCGGGCAGCCCGAGGCGGGGAACGCCTCGTCGGCATCCGCCACCTCGTGCAGTCCGAGACCGACCCGGCGTACCTCGACCGTCCCGACGTCCGTCGGGGGATCGCGGCGGTGGGCGCCGCCGGCCTCGTCTTCGACCTGCTGGTACGCCAACACCAGCTGCCCATGGCCGCGCGTCTCACGCGCGACCTGCCCGAGGTGAGCTTCGTCCTCGACCACCTGGGCAAGCCCGCGCTCGGCAGCCCGGAGATGGCCGAGTGGAGGCGGGACCTGCTGTCGTTGGCGGCCTCACCCAACACGACGGCGAAGCTCTCCGGGCTGGTGACGGAGGTGCCGCTCGCGCACTGGACGCCGGCTGACCTTCAACCCGCCGTCGAGGACGCCCTCGACGCGTTCGGGCCGGACCGACTGATGTTCGGCTCGGACTGGCCGGTCTGTCTGCTCGCCAGTTCGTACCAGCGGTGGGTCGACACCCTGGCGGAGCTGCTGGAGGGCCAGGACGGTCCCGGCCGGGCGTCGGTCTGGGGCGGGACGGCACGCCGCGTCTACGGGCTGGGGCCCTCATGATGGCGCGCGCACTGCCGCGCCGCCCGCAGCTACGGCTCACCGAGCTGGGCTTCGGCGCGGCCCAGGGGGGCAACCTGTACCGGACGACGACGGACGAGGAGTTCGCCTCGGCGGTCGACGCCGCGTGGGAGGCGGGCCTCCGGTACTTCGACACCGCGCCGCACTACGGTCTCGGGCTGTCCGAGCGCCGCCTCGGTGCCGCGCTGCGCCAACGGCCGCGCGACGAGTACGTGGTATCGACCAAGGTCGGGCGACTCCTGGTGCCGACGCCTCAGGACGCGCACCGGCGCGACTCCGACGGGTTCGACGTGCCAGCGACCCACCGGCGGGTGTGGGACTTCAGCCGCGACGGCGTGCTCCGCTCCATCGAGGCCAGCCTGGAGCGGACCGGGCTGGACCGGATCGACATCGTCTACCTGCACGACCCGGACGACCACTGGGAGCAGGCCGCGCACGAGGCCGTACCCGCCCTGATCGACCTGCGGGACCAGGGCGTCGTGGGTGCCATCGGCGCCGGCATGAACCAGTCGGCGATGCTGGCGCGGTTCGTCCGGGAGACCGACGTCGATGTGATGATGTGCGCCGGGCGGTACACCCTGCTCGAACAGGGCGCGGCCACAGACCTGCTGCCGGCCGCCGAGAACCGGGGGGTGGGCGTGGTCATCGCGGGCGTCTACAACTCGGGGCTGCTCTCGCGGGACCGGCCGCCGGCCGACGCCGTCTACAACTACCAGCAGGCCCCGGCGGCGCTGATCGAGCGGGCGCGGCGCATCGCCACGGTCTGCGAGACGTACGGGGTGACCCTGCCGCAGGCGGCCCTCGCCTTCGTCCGCCGGCACCCGGCCGTGGTGTCGACGGTGGTCGGCGTCCGCGACGAGGCACAGGCGGTCGAGACGGTGCGACGCTCCGGGATCGTCGTGCCGGAGGAGCTGTGGGACGACCTGGCGGCGGCCGGGCTGCTCGCCGCGCCGCCCGGTCAGCCTGCCTGATCGACGACGACGTCCCGGCCGGGACCGGCTCCGACTTCCGGACACCGGTCCCGACCGGGACGTCATCTGTTACCGCGACAGCCGCAGATCAGAGTGCGGTGAAGCGCCACTGCTGGTTGGCCGCGTTGCTGCAGGTCCACTGCAACACCCGGGCGCCGTCGGCCGTGGAAGCACCGTTGACGTCCAGGCAGAGCCCGCTCAGCACACTCTTCACCGTGTACACGCCGGAGGTTCCCGTCGCGGTGGCGGTGAACTTCTGCTGGTTGCCGTTGTTGCAGGTGGCCTGCTGGAGGAAGGCACCCGCCGTGGTCGAACTGCCGACCACCTCAACGCACTTGCCGCTGTGCACCGCCTTGAGGTAGAGCGCGCCGTTACCGGCGTCGACGGCCTGCCACCGCTGGTTGTTGCCGCCGGTCGACGCCCACTGGGTGATCTGGGCGCCGTCGGCGGTGGAGACCCCGCTGACGTCCATCAGCTTGTTGCTGTGCTGCGCGGTGACCGTGTAGGTCTTGCCCGCCAACCCGGTGCCGGTGCCGGTGCCGGGTGTCCCGACGCCGTTCCCGCCGAAGGTGTGCGAGTCCAGGTCGAACGAGTTGTTGGCGTTCTTGAACACCATGTAGAGCGTCTGTGCCCCACTGCTGGCGGCGACGCTCACCGGTGTCGTGGACTGGTAGTTGTCCCAGCCACCGGTACTGGGCACCGTGGTGGTGGCCAGCAGCGTCCCGGTCGGCGAGCCGGACCGCAGTTCGATCGAACCGCCGCCGGAGGGCGACGACACCCGGTAGCTCACTGTGGAGATACCGGACAGGTTCATCGGGCTGAACGCGATCCAGTCGTTCGAGGAGATGTCACCGATGCGCTTGGTGCTCTCCGCCGCGGCCTGGTCGATGACCCGGATGCCGGACTGGCTGCTGAAGTACTCGGACTGCTTGTGCTTCGGCTGCAGGATCGCTTGTGCGGTGCCGGTGAGCGGGGACCCGCCGCCCGAGCCGCCGTTGTCGGTGTACCGCGCGTTCAGCACGTAGAACAGGTTGGCGCCATCGGGGTGCCCGCCGAGCAGGTCGGTGGAGATGGTGCCCGAGCAGCCCGGATACTCGGTGGTCTCGTGCGCGTGGTCGTCGTGACCCAGCGCCGGGTTGAGGAACACCTTCGAGCAGTCGACCGTTCCGCCGTCCGGATCGGTCACGGTGATCTGGTACGACACCTTGTCACCGAAGGTCAGCATGCCGCCGTTGCCCGGTGTGGTGATGGTGACCACCGGGGCGCTGTTGCCGACGGTGATCGGCACGTTGGCGAAGCCGGTCTTGCCGGTGCTGTCGGTGACCTTCAACTGGGCGGTGTAGTTGCCGTTGGAGGTGTACACCTTCGACGGGTTGGCCGCCGTCGAGGTGGTGCCGTCGCCGAACGTCCACAGGTAGCTCAGCGTGTTGCCGTCCGGGTCGGACGTGCCAGCGCTGCTGAACTGGACCGTCAGCGGCGCGCTGCCGCTGGTGGGCGTGCCGGTGGCCTTGACGATCGGGGACCGGCCGCCCCGGATGTAGTCGATCCGGTAGAGCCCGGAGTCGCTGTTGCCGCCGCCGAAGTTGGTGCCCCACTCCAGCAGGTAGAGCGAACCGTCCTTGCCGAACTCCATGTCCATCGGCTTGTTGAAGCCAGTGCCGGACAGGAACGGGTTGGTGCGGGTGACCGCCGAGGAGGAGTCGAAGTGCACCTCCTTGATGTAGTTGCGCGCCCACTCGTAGAAGAAGTGCACCCCGTCGTAGTAGGGCGGGAACTTCGTCGCGGACGGGTTCGACGCGTCGTACCGGTAGACCGGGCCGCCCATCGGCGCCGAGCCGCCGGAGCCGAGCTCCGGGAAGGTCGTCGAGGCCGGGTAGCCGTACCAGATGTTCGGCATGACGACCGGCTTCAGGCTGGTCAGACCGGTGTTGTTCGGCGAGTTGTTGACCGGTGCCGAGCAGTTGAACTTCGCGCCGACCACGCCGGTGTCCGGGTTGTACGGCGCGTACGGCTGGTTGTTGCCGTGGCAGAACGGCCAGCCGTAGTTGCCGGGCGTCTTGATGACGTTGAGCTCGACCAGGCCCTCCGGACCCCGGTTGGTGGTGGGCGGGTTGCGGTCCGGCCCGTAGTCGGCCAGGTAGACCCAGCCGTTGGCCGGGTCGATCGAGAAGCGGAACGGGTTGCGGAAGCCCATCGCGTAGATTTCCGGCTTGGTCTGGGCCGTGCCCTGCGGGTAGAGGTTGCCGCTCGGGATGGTGTAGCTGCCGCTGGCCCCGGGCCGGATGCGCAGCAGCTTGCCGCGCAGGTCGTTCGTGTTACCCGCGCTGCGGGCGGCGTCCAGGTTGGACTTGCCCGAGCGCCAGTCCAGCGGGGCGTAGCCCTGCCAGTTGGGGTCGAGGTTCGGCGGCGTGTCGTCGCCGGTGCCGATGTAGAGGTTGCCGTCCGGACCGAACTTGATGTAGCCGCCGGTGTGGCCGGGCTCGGGGAACGTCCGGTCCCGGTACGCCGGGATGTCGATGATCGTCACACCGCTCGACGTGTTCAGCGTGTCACCGCTGACCGTGTAACGGGAGACCCGGTTGACGTCGGTGCTGCTGCTCGCCGGCGAGTGGTACAGGTAGATGTACCCGTTCGTGGCGAAGTTGGGGTCCAACGCCATGCCGGTGAGGCCGTCCTCGCCACCGGTGTAGACGCTGAGGGTGCCGGCGGTGACGGTGCTGTTGGTGGAGGGCTTGAAGATCTTCACCTGGCCGCCGCGCTGGACGTAGAAGACGCGGCCGTCCGGGGCCACGCCCATCGCCATCGGGTCGACGGTGTTGTCGTCGAGGGTGCGCTTCTCGAAGTTGCCCCACACGGTGCCGCCGCAGTCTCCGGCGGCGTTACCGGCCGCCCACTTGATGCCGCCGAGCACGTGGTTCTGGAAGTTCGCCTCGCTGTAGGAGGCGATAGCGTGGCCCATCGCCGTGGCCCACACCCGCCCGCCGCCGGTGTCGCGGCACCAGGAGATCGGGTGGTCGTTGCCCATCGCCCGGGATCCCGGGTTGTAGGTGCGCTCGTCGGCGGTCACCAGCACGTGCACCTTGCCGCGCGGGTTGGCGTCGAAGTTGTACCACTCCTCGCTGCGGGTCCACCGGTCCGGCAGGCTGGCCGTCGACGGGTGCTTCTTGTCGGCGACGATGGCGGTGCCCTGGAGCACGCCGGGGGAATGCTCGGGCATGTGGGCGCCGGCGTTGATGGTCTGGTCCCACCACGGGTACTCGGACTCGATGCCCATGTCGAGGGCGTTGTGGATGGCTACGATGCCCTTGCCGCTGGCGAGGTAACCCTCCACCGCCTGGCGCTGCGCCGCCGAGGTCCAGACCATGCCGGAGGTCTGGAGCATGACGATCACGTCGAAGGTCGCCAGGTTGGCGGCGGTGAAGACGCTCGAGTCCTCGGTCGCCACCATCTCGAAGTTGTTCGCGGAGGCCTGCTGCTGGAGCATGCTGATCCCAGCCGGGATCGAGTCGTGCCGGTAGCCGGTGGTCTTGCTGAACACCAGGGCCCGGAAGGCCGGGGCCGCCGAAGCGGGTGGAGCGAGTCCGAGCGCCAGCAACAGGCCGGCGATCACTGAGATGAGCAATGTGTTGCGACGCATGCCGTCTCCTAGGTTGGGCGGGCGTAGGGATTGCGACCACGGGGCCCTACCACGCGTCAGGTTGACCCTGGACACGTGCGGGGACACGGGCGCGCTGGTCTGTCCTCATGCCGTTCGCCGCAACGGCAGTCAGACCTGCGAGACGTCACACAGCGTGATGGTGGCTGTGGTTCTCGTCCCGTGGTCCATGAGGTCAGGATGAGCCAGAGATCGATGGCTGTCAATCAACAAAGTAACGTCCGACGTCCTGCCCGGTGAACGACGTCCGTGCTCGGCTCCCTTGCTGCGGCGCCGCCTGTCGATCCCGGCCCGACCTGGCAGTCGGACTTGATCGAGGATTGCGGACCCGCATCCAAACATCTATCTTCATACGTGTGATGTTTCGTCGGTGTCAAGGGAATGTTTGCACCGCAAGAACGTAAGTCGTGGTTGTTGCCACGAAAGCTTGATGTTCAGCGCCTTGAAGCCGCCGTAGTGTGGCATCCAAATATATCTATCATTACTGTCTGTGAGGGCCTTCGGGATGTCAGATCCGCCGCCGACGCCGCTTCTCACCCTTCGGGGCATCGGCAAGTCCTTCCTCGGAGTCCGCGTTCTCGATGGTGTCGACCTCGATGTCGCGCCGGGCGAGGTGCACGCCGTCGTCGGTGAGAACGGTGCCGGGAAGTCGACCCTCATGAAGATCGTCTCGGGCGGGCACGCCCCGGACGGCGGCACTGTCGAGTTCGCCGGTGCGACGCGTACGTTCCGTGGTCCACGCGACGCGCAGCGGGCCGGCATCGGCATCATCCACCAGGAGTTCAACCTTCTCCCGGAGCGCACCGTCGCGGAGAACGTCTACCTGGGGCACGAGCCGGTCCGACGCGGGCTCGTCGATCGTCGCGGAATGCTCGACCGCACCACGCGGCTGCTGGCCTCGATCGGTGAGACCACGTTGCCGGCCGACGCCCGGGTGGGGCAGTTGGGCGTCGCACAGCAGCAGGTCGTCGAGATCGCCAAGGCCCTCGCCCTGGACGCGCGGCTGCTCATCATGGACGAACCGACCGCCGCGCTCGCCGACCACGAGGTCGAGTTGCTCTACGGGCTGGTGCGCCGACTCCAGGAGCGGGGCATCGGTTTGCTGTACGTCTCGCACCGGCTCGCCGAGGTCTTCGACCTGTCCGGTCGGATCACAGTGCTCAAGGACGGCCGCCGGGTCACCACTGTGGACACCGCGAGCACCACCGCAGACGAGTTGGTGCGGCACATGGTCGGCCGGGAACTGTCCAGCTACTACCCGGACCGGGCCGCTCCCGAGGACCGGGGCCCGGTGCGGCTCAACCTCCGCGACGCTGGCAACCGGAAGCTGCGCGACGTCAACCTCCAGTTGCGCGCCGGTGAGGTGCTCGGCATCGGCGGCCTCCAGGGCTCCGGACGCTCGGCGCTGGCCCGCGCGATCTTCGGGGTGTCGCCGTTCACGACCGGCGACGTCACGCTCGACGACCGGCCGGTCCGACTGCGCTCACCCCGCACCGCCATGCGGGCCGGCATCGCCTACGTCACCGAGGACCGCAAGGGCGAGGGGATCGTCCCCCGGCAGTCGGTACTGGACAACGCGCTGCTCGCCAGCCGGGCCGTCTTCGCCGCCCGGTCGGGCAGGGCCGCGAGGACCGCCCGCGTACGCGAGTTGCTGGCCGCCGTGGAGATCCGCGGCGCCGGCGACGACCAGGAGATCCGCTTTCTGTCCGGCGGCAACCAGCAGAAGGTCGTGCTGGCCCGATGGCTCGCGCTCAACCCGCGGATCCTGCTCTTCGACGAGCCGACCCGGGGCATCGACGTGGGCGCGAAGTCAGCCATTCACGACCTCGTCCGCCGCCTCGCCCGTGACGGCGCGGCCGTGCTGATGATCTCGTCCGATCTACCGGAGCTGCTGGGGATGAGTGACCGGATCGTCGTCATGCGGGACGGCCACGTCGCGGGCGAGCTGCCCGCCGGCGCGACCGAGGAGGAGGTCGTCGCGTTGGCGGTCGGCACCGTACGGGAGAAGGCCCAGTGAGCGCGAGGAGTGAGCCGGGTTTGCGAGCCCCGCAGTCGCGAACCGAGGTGGCCCAGTGAGCGCGAGGAGTGAGTCGGGTTTGCGAGCCCCGCAGTCGCGAACCGAGGTGGCCCAGTGAGCGCTCTGTCGCTGTTGCCGGCCCGGCGTTCGGTACCGGGCGTGTTCGTGGCCCTGACCCTGACCCTGGCGATCGGCTGGCTGGTCGTCCTGCTCGACGGTGGTCAGCTCTTCAACCAGTCGACGACTGTGAGCCTGCTGCACGTCGCCGCCGGCCTCGGGTTGGTCGCGGTGGGGCAGACCCTGGTCATCCTGGGGGGCTCGCTCGACCTCTCGGTGGCGTACGTGATCAGCCTCAGCACCCTCGTCGCGGCCGAGACGATGAACGGCAGCGACGGCGCGGTGCTGCCGGCGATCGGCCTGGTGCTCGTCGTCAGCGCCGGTGTCGGGCTGCTCAACGGGCTCCTCGTGACCAGGTTCCGGGTCAACGCGTTCATCGCGACTCTCGGCGTCGGGCTGCTGCTCAAGGGCTACCTCGACAACGGCTACGACGGCCCGGCCGGCACCACGGCACCCTCGCTGGTGCAGGCGCTCGGTTACCAGCGCGTCGGGCCGGTGCCGGTGTCGTTCCTGCTGCTGATAGCTGTCACCGCGGCGGCCTGGTTCGCGCTCTCGCGGACCCGCTTCGGTCACCACCTGGTCGCCGTCGGCGGGGATCCGGAGGTGGCCCGGCTCTCCGGCGTCCGCAACGACCGGGTCCTCGTCACCGCCCACGTGCTGTGCTCGATGTGCGCGGGGCTCGCCGGCATCTACCTCGCCAGTCGGCTCGGCTCGGGCGCCCCGCGCGTCGGCACCGAGGGCCTCTACGACCTGGAGTCGATCGCCGCTGTGGTGATCGGCGGTACCGCCCTCGCCGGTGGGCGTGGCGGTGTCATCGGCACTGTCGGTGGCGTGGTGCTGCTGGCCAGCATCGACGCCATCTTCAACCAGCTTGAGGTCGACGCCTTCTTCAAGCAGGTGATCCGGGGCGTCATCATCATCGCCGCGGTCGCCGTCTACGCCCGCCGGGCCATGCGAAAGGCGGCCTAGCCATGCAGACCGTCCAGCCCCGTTCCCTGCCGCTGCGTCTGCCGCGGATGCGTCCCGGTGGTGTCCTGCCGATCCTCGCGATCCTCGCGGTGCTGTTGGTGCTCGTCGGCATCCGGCAGCCCGACTTCCTGGCCCCGCAGTCGCTGATGTCCTTCCTCGGTCGTTCGGCGCCGATCATCCTGCTCGCCGCCGGCCAGTACTTCGTGATCGTGTCCGGCGAGTTCGACCTCTCGGTCGGTTCCCTGGTCACCGCTCAGGTGGTGGTCGCCGCCCGGCTGATCGACAGCGACCCGTCGCGTACCTGGCCGGTGGTGCTGCTCCTGCTCGCCTTCGGGGCACTGGTCGGGTTGGTCAACGGTCTGATCACGACACGGCTGCGGGTGCCGTCGTTCATCACCACCCTCGGCATGTTCCTGATCCTCGTCGGCGCTGTCTACCTGTGGTCCGACGGCGCACCGAAGGGCGGGCTCTCCGAGGAGTTCCGACGGTTCGGCCGGCGGGCCTTCGAGGACGTGCCTTTGCTGGGCCGTGTGCCGTACGCGCTGCTGGTCCTGGTGGTCCTGGCGGTGGCGGCCGTGCTGCTGATGCGTTCCGACTTCGGCCGGACGCTGGTCGCCGTCGGCGACAACCCGCGCACCGCCGAGCTCAGCGGTGTACGCGTGTGGCGTACCCGGACCTTCGCCTTCATCCTCAGCGGGCTCGCGGCGGCGGTGGCGGCGATTCTGCTGGGCGGCTACAGCGGCGTGTCGTTCCAGGCCGGCGCGGGTCTGGAGTTCGGCGCGATCACCGCTGTCGTCCTCGGTGGGGTGGCCCTCGGCGGGGGTCGCGGCGCTGTCGTCGGGGCGATGCTCGGCGCGCTGACCCTCGAACTGCTGTTCGCCCTCATGAATTTCTACGGCGTCTCCGGCGCCCTCAGATCGACCGTCCAGGGCGGGATCATCCTGCTCGCGGTGGCGGTCTCGGCAACGCGTTCTTCTTCGAGATAAAGGGGAAACCATAGTGCGACGTTCCATGGCGGCGATTGCCGCTGTCACAGTGCTGTCCCTCGCCGCCTGTGCCACCGACGAGCCGGCCGCCGGCCCGTCGGGAAGTGCATCCGCCGCCACTGGCTCCGGCACCGGGGACCAGTCGAAGTTCTTCGTGCAGGCCGACTACGACGCCGAGTTGGCGCTGCTGGACGCGGCACCGACGGGCCCTGCCGACAAGCCGTGGGAGCAGGTGCTCAACCCCACGATGGTCGACACCGCCAAGTTCAAGAAGGCCGGTCCACACAAGATCTGCTTCTCGAACGCGGCGCTGAACAACCCCTGGCGGCAGGTCGGCTTCAAGACCATGCAGGCAGAGGTCGAGGCGCAGAAGAGCCGGATCAAGGAGTTCGTGCACGTCGACGCCGAGGGCAAGGACCAGAAGCAGATCGCGGACATCAACGATCTGCTCGGTAAGGGCTGCGACGCGCTCATCGTCTCGCCGAACACCACCGCCACCCTCACCCCGGCCGTCGAGGCAGCCTGCAAGGCCGGGCTGCCGGTCGTCGTCTTCGACCGTGGGGTCGACACGAAGTGCCCGGTGACGTTCATCAACCCCATCGGCGGTTACGGGTTCGGCCACGTCGGGGCCGAGTTCGTCAGTCAGAAGATGAAGCCCGGCGGCAAGGTCCTCGCCCTGCGGATCCTGCCCGGCGTCGACGTCCTGGAGACCCGCTGGTCGGCGGCGAAGGTGGCGTTCGACAAGGCGAAGGTCGACGTCGTCGGTGTCGAGTTCACCGATGGTGACCCGGCCAAGACCAAGAAGATCGTCGACGACTACATCCAGCGGTACGGCACCATCGACGGGGTCTGGATGGACGCCGGAGCGGTGGCCGTCGCCGCGGTCGAGGCGTTCCAGGACGCGGGCAAGCCGGTTCCTCCGATGAACGGCGAGGACCAGCTCGACTTCCTGAAGATCTGGAAGGACAAGAAGCTCACGGCGATCGCGCCGACCTACCCGACCTACCAGTGGCGTACGCCGATCATCGCGGCGCTGCGGATCCTCGACGGTCAGCAGGTTTCCAACCCGTGGAAGCTGCCGCAGCCGACCGTCACCCAGGACAACCTCGACCAGTACCTCGACGCGGGCATGCCGCCGCTGCACTACGCAATGTGCGGCTGCACCGACCTGCCCGGTTACCCGCAGCGCTGGAAGTAGGAGTCCGATGTACGCCATCGGCGTCAACCCCTGGGTCTGGGCCTCGCCGGTCGACGACGAGGCCCTGGCCGAGCTGATTCCGCGGATCGCCGCGTTCGGCTTCGACGCGGTCGAGTTGCCGATCGAGCAGCCCGGCGACTGGGACCCGATCCGTACCCGGGACCTGTTGGCGGCGCACGGCCTCGTCGCCGCCGGTGTCTGCGCGGTCACCCCGCCGGGGCGGGAACTGGTCGACGCCGCACCGGCGGTCGTCGAGTCGACGGTGGCGTACCTCAAGGGCTGCGTGGCGAGCGCGGCGGCCGTCGGCGCTGGTTGCGTCGGCGGCCCCGCGTACGCCTCGGTCGGCCGCACCTGGCGGATGTCGGCGGCGGCCCGCGCGGCCTGCTACGCGGATTTCCGGCGGGCCCTGGCGCCGGTAGCCGAGCAGGCCGGCGAGGTGGGCGTGAGCATCGGTGTCGAGGCGTTGAACCGCTACGAGACGAGCGTCGTCAACACCATCGAGCAGACGATCGAGTTGATCGACGGGCTACCGCCGAACGTCGGCATCATGATCGATACGTACCACATGAACATCGAGGAGGCGGACCCCTACGCGGCCCTCGCGGTCGCCGGCCCGCACATCAAGCACGTCCAGGTCAGCGGCACCAACCGGGGCGCTCCCGGCGCTGACCACTTCGACTGGCCCCGCTTCTTCGCCGTCCTGCGGGACACCGGCTACCAGGGCGCGATCTGCATCGAGTCGTTCACGGCGGAGAACGATGCCATCGCCACCGCCGCGGCGATCTGGCGTCCATTGGCCCCCTCGCAGGACCGTCTCGCCACGGACGGCCTGCGTTATCTCCGGGAGATCCTCGGATGACCGCCTCGACCGGCCACCCCCGCGCCGGTCGAGGCCGTTCCACCACCCCCACCCCGTTCTCACGTCAGGAGCACCGTCCCGTGTCCTCGTCCCTTTCGTCGCTGCGCCGACTGCTGGCCGGCGCCGCCGCGACAGCGGTGACCGCAGTGGTCGCGGTGACCGCCTCGGCCTCCCCGGCCCTCGCGGCCACCACCACCCTCTACGCGTCGCCCTCCGGCACCGGCACCACGTGTTCCGCCAGCCAACCGTGTTCGTTGGGCGCCGCCCAGACCGCGGTGCGGGCGATCAACAGCGCGATGTCCGGTGACATCGTCGTCGAGTTGGCGAACGGCGCCTACCGGCTCTCGTCGCCGCTGCGGTTCACCGCTGCCGACTCGGGCAACAACGGCTATCAGGTGATCTGGCGGGCGGCCTCCGGCGCACGTCCGACGATCACCGGCGCCCGGGCGGTCACCGGCTGGTCGCTCGTCGACTCCGGCAAGAACATCTGGCGGGCCAACGTTCCCGCCGGGCTCGACTCCCGTCAGCTCTACGTCAACGGGGTCGTCGCCACCCGGGCACGCACGGCCGTGAACCGTTCCGACTTCACCTTCACCACGTCCGGCATGCGGTTCACCAACAGCGCGCTCAACTACCTCAACAACCTCGGCAACCAGAACCGGGTCGAGGTGGAGAGCGTCGGCTCGTTCACCGACCGGTACTCGCCGGTGCAGAGCATCAGCGGCAACTTCCTGACGATGCAGCAGCCCGCCTGGAACAACAACACCTTCGGCTTCGACACGCTGTCGCGCCCGCACCGGGCGGGCCCGTTCTACCTGGCCAACGCGTACGAGTTCCTGGACTCGGCGGGGGAGTGGTATCTCAACCCGACCAACGGCCAGCTCAACTACATTCCGCTCAGCGGACAGAACATGAGCTCGGTCAGCGTGGAGCTGCCGCAGTTGCAGTCCCTGGTGAACGTCGGCGGCACCTACGACGCGCCCGCGCACCACATCTCGTTCAGCGGGATCACCTTCACCGGCACCAGCTGGCTCGGCCCGAGTAGCAGCAACGGCTTCGCCGACCAGCAGACCGGCGCGCACATCGTCGGTTCCTGGGCCCGCCCGTCGGACGCGCTGACCTCCTGCCAGGAGGGTTGCCCGCTGTTCGAGGCCACCCGCCCGAGCTGGGCGCAGATGCCGGCCGCGGTGCAGGTCTCCGCCGCCAACACCATCAGCTTCAGTGACTCCCAGTTCGTCAACCTCGGGCAGACGGCCATCGGCATCGGCAACGACGCCAACGCCCACGCCAGCGGCGTCGGGCTGGGGGCCAACAACATCACCGTCACCCGCTCGGAGATCGCCCGCAACTCCGCCGGTGGCGTCGTGGTCGGGGGCGTACGCGCCGACGCCCACCACCCCAGCGACCAGCGGATGGTCAACCGCAACGTGACCATCAGCAACAACAAGGTGCACGATCTCGGTCTGGAGTACCGGGGTGTCGTCTCGATCCTGACGACCTACGTGAGCACCTCGCTGGTCTCGCACAACGAGGTCTACAACATGCCGTACACCGGTCTGTCGGTCGGCTACGGCTGGGGCGCCAACGACGCCGGAGGCAGCCAGCACTACGCCAACCGTGGCCTGTACAACTACCAGCCGCGGTACACGACGGCGACCACCGCTGCCAACAACCAGGTCGTCGGCAACTACGTGCACGACGTCATGCAGCAGATGACAGACGGTGGGTGCATCTACACGCTGTCGGCGAACCCCGGTGGGTCCATCACCCAGAACTACTGCCTGCGGACCAACGGCTGGTTCGGGCTCTACTTCGACGAGGGCTCGCGTTACTACACCGCCCGCAACAACGTGTTCTCCTCCACCGGCACCTGGGCGACCGCCAACTACTACTACGCCGAGAACATGGGCAACTTCACCGTTACCAACAACTGGTCGACCAACGGCAGCACGAACGTGACGAACGGCGACCGCGGCAACGTGGTCAACAGCAACGTCACTGTCAGCAACGGCAGTTGGCCGTCGGGCGCGCAGACGGTGATCAACACGGCTGGCGTGCAGAGCGGCGGCAGCACCAACCCGACGAACGTGCAGATCGTGGGCGCCCAGTCGGGCCGCTGCGCCGAGATCGGCAACTCCAGCACGACCAACGGCACGCAGGCCCAGATCTGGGACTGCATCAGCAACGTCGCCAACCAGCGGTGGACCCACACCGCGAGCCGGCAGCTCATGGTCTACGGCACCAAGTGCCTGGACGCCTCCGGCCAGGGAACCACCAATGGCACCGCAGTGGTGATCTGGGACTGCAACGGCGGCACCAACCAGCAGTGGAACGTCAACGCCAACGGCACGATCACGGGAGTGCAGTCGGGTCTCTGCCTGGACGCCAACGGCGCCGCTACGGCGAACGGCACGAAGTTGATCCTCTGGGCCTGCAGCGGCGGCACCAACCAGCAGTGGCAGCTGCGCAGTTGATCCAGTAGCTGGACACCGACGGGTCCGGGCCGGGGGCGTGACGCCTCCGCCCGGCCCCGTCCGGTTCAGCGCGCCACGTTCGCCCTCGCCGGGTCCACCGTCAACCCGGTGGTGGCCTCGTAGCGGACCGGGATGGGATCGGTGAGTTCCCCGACGAACGTTTCGTCGACGTGGTCGAGGAAGCCGATGAGGGACCAGCCGTCGGCGGGTCCGGGGACCAGCCGGGGCGCGTACAGGTGCGGGTGGGCGAACGGCTGGGCGGACGCGATGTCCCACGGCCCGAGGGTGGTCTCGCCGGTCGCCACCCAGATCCGGTGGTCGTCGTGCCGAGCGCTGCCGGTGGCCTCGGCGGAGAAGAGCAGCAGCGGCTGCCCGTCGAGGACCGCCACCTGGGGCACCTCCAGGTGACCGAAGCCGGCCGGAGTCGACAGCGGCGGCGCGACGGTCCAGGTGACGAGGTCGGTGGAGGTGGCGTGGCCGACGACGCCACGGGTGTTCGCCGGACCGGTGTTGGCGCGGGCGGTGATGAGCATGTGCCACCCCTCGCCGTCGGGGTCGGGAAACACCCACGGGTCACGCCACGCCTGCTCGTACCACAGCTCCTTGTCCAGCAGCTCGTACCAGGTGGGGTCGGCCTGGACGACCGGTTCGGTGCCGTGCCGGTGCCAGGTCATGAGGTCGTCGGAGACAGCCAGTCCGATGCGTTGGACGAGCCCGTCCTCCGCACGACTGACCCCGGTGTAGAACAGGTACCACCGTCCGTCCGGCCCGCGGACCGTGCAGCCCGTCCAGGTCGCCAGGTCGTCCCAGCTGGGCGCGTCGGCGGGGACCACGGCGTCGGCGACCAGGCGCCACGAGCGCAGGTCCGTCGAGACGGCGTGGCCGATGCCGGCCCGGCGGTGGCGGCGGTGCGGGTCGTGCAGGGCGCGGGACGCGCGCAGGAAGAACACGTGCCAGAGGCCGTTGTCGTCCCGCGCGTACCAGCTGTCCCACACCCAGTGGTCGGGTAGACGAAGCATGGACGGAAACCTAGCACTAAACCGTTTTAGCGTCGGTCAAAGCCCAAGCCGTCGGCACGGATCGGAGGGCCGGTGGTCAGCCGGCCGGTGGCGCGAGGGACCGGCGTCGGCGCAGGGGCATCGGAACGAGCGAGGGTTCGGCGGCACCCCCGTCCAGGAGTAGCTCGACAGCTCGCCGCCCCATCTGCTCGTGCGGTAGCGCGGTGGTGGCCAGGCTGGGACGCAACCAGGCGGCGATCGGGTCGTCGTCGAACGAGATGACCGAGATGTCCTCCGGGACGGTCAGCCCCGCCTCGCCGAGTGCCTGGTAGGCGCCGAAGGCCAGCCGGTCGTTCATGCAGATGATCGCGCTGGGTCGCTTCGGCTTGCTCAGCAGGCTGCGCATGGCCGCGTACCCGTGCTCGGGCAACCACTCGGTGCAGAAACACTCGGCCAGGAGGCGGACCTTCGCCTCGTCCAGCGTCTGTTGGATGCCGTGCAGGCGGGCGCGGGCGGCGAGCGAGACCTCCGGGTCGTCCTCCTTGAGTCGGTTGCGCCCGATGAGCGCGATCGCGTCGCGGTGGCCGAGCTCCAGCAGGGCGCTGGCGACGGAGCGTCCGGCCCCCTCGTCGTCGGGGACCACGCTGGGCAGGCCGTCGGGGCTGGTGGCGTTGAGCAGCACCACCGGGCCGCCGAGGATGGCCGCGGGCACCGTCAGCCGTCGGGTCGCCATCGCCGCGTAGATCACCCCGTCGACCTGCCGGTCCAGGACGGCCTCGATGGCGTACTGCTCGAAGGTGGCGTCCCCCTGCGTCTCGGTGATGAGCAGGACGTGGTCCCGTTCGCGGGCCGCGTCGAGGGCGCCGCGGATGAGGTCGCCGGCGAACCGGGTGGTGGCCACGATGTCGGAGACGAACGCGATGGTGGCCGTCTTGCGGGTGCGCAGGCTGCGCGCGGCGAGGTTGGGCCGGTAGCCGAGTTCCTCGGCGGCGGCGAACACCCGCTGGTGCGCCTCGGCCGAGAGCCGGGTGCCCTCCCTGCCGTTGAGCACCATCGACGCGGCGGTCTTGGACAGCCCGGCTCTGCGCGCGACGTCGGCGAGTGTTGCTCTGTTGCGGCCCATCAGTCCTCCGAATCAGGCGCGGTGCCACAGGCGCCGCTCCCGCCCATCATGATGCGTCGCCGTCCGGGAACGAGCGCCGGTCACGTCGGCGCGGTGTGAACCCGACGTTTCCGCACCGTTGCCAAGTTGTCCTTGACAGCTCCCCGCGCCACGCGCATGCTCTGCTAAATCAGTTTAGCGACCACTTCTGGTGCATCCAGAGGCGCCTTCGGTGGCCGTGCCGGGTTCTTTTCTGCTGACGGTACGGGTGCTGCGCCCGGGCGACAGGTCACGGCGTACGTGTCGTGGCGGCCACCCGGTCGCGGTGGTCCCGGTGGAGCCGTCGCGCGGCCATGGGTCGCGGGACGCGTGGAGATGTCAAGGAGTCATGAAATGACAGAATTGCTGACAAAGTTTCCGCGACGGAGAACTGTGCTCCTCGCGTCGCTGCTCGCGGTCGGGATGACCGCGACGGCCTGCAGCGCGCCGGGCGAGGACCGGTCGTCGACCCAGAAGTCCGATGCCGCCGTCAAGACGGAGCTGGGCACCGACCCGATCACCCTGGACATGTACGCCGAGACCGGCTTCCCGCTGGCCAAGGCGTTGGCCGACGAGTTCTCCAAGCAGCACTCGAACGTCAAGTTCAACATCCGTGAGGACCAGTTCACGGTGATCGTGGAGAACGCGCCCCGGGTGATGGCCTCGGACAACTCGCCCGACATCATCCGGCTCCCGACCATGGTCGACCTGGTCAAGGACGACCTGCTCAAGAACCTCGACCCGTACTTCACCGCGTACGGCTGGGACAAGTTCCCCGCCTCGCAGCTCATGCAGCTGCGCGTCGGCGAGAACACCCGGGGCACCGGCTCGCTGTACGGCATGGGGCTCGGCTACAGCGTCACCGGCGTCTTCTACAACAAGAAGCTGGCCAGTCAGATCGGCATGACCCAGCCGCCGACCACTGTCGCCGAGTTCGAGGAGCTGCTGGCCAAGGCGAAGACCGGCGGGGTCCAGCCGATCATGCAGTTCAACAAGAACACCGCGGGCATCAACTTCCCGCACCAGGCGCTACAGAACCAGTTCGGCGACCCGACCCAGGTCGCCGACTGGATCTTCCAGAAGCCGGGGGCCACGTTCGACACCCCGGCCGCCCTGAAGGCCACCCAGACCATCCAGAAGTGGGCCCAGGCCGGTTACTTCACCAAGGACGCCAACGCCCTTGACTACGCGGGCATGGTGGGGGAGTTCCAGAAGGGCAACGGCCTGTTCATGTTCAACGGCGACTGGGAGTCGGCCAACCTCGACAAGTCGATGCCCGGCAACGTCGGCTTCTTCCTCTTCCCCACCGAGTCTCCCGGTGGGAAGCACGTGGCGATGTCCGCCCCCAACACCTTCGGCGTCTCCGCCAAGGCCAAGAACCCGGACGCCGCCGCGTACTTCCTGAACTGGGTGCACACCAACGCCAAGGCCCGCGAGATCTCGGTGACCGTCGGCGGCTCCAGCCCCGGCGGCCCGAGTGACCTGCCGGTGCCGAGCGCCGCCCCGAACACGGTGCTGGCCGAGACCCTGAAGGCGTCGCAGCAACTCGGCGCGGAGAACGGCGCTGTGGACTTCACGGCGAACGCGACCGGCGGCATCTTCGCCGCCGCTATCACGCCGGAGATGCAGAAGCTGATCGCCGGTCAGCAGACGCCCGAGGGGTACGTGAAGGCGGTCCAGGCCGAGTATCAGAAGGAACTGTCCCGATGACGTCTGCCCTCGGCAGCGCACCAACCGGGCGTGACGATCGTCGCGCCCGCCCCACCCCCGCGCGGGCCCACCGATTCCGGTGGGCCCGCGCGGCCGGGACGGGCTGGTTGTACGTCCTGCCCGCCCTGGTGATGTACGCGGTGTTCGTGCTGCGCCCGCTCGTCCTGACGCTTCAGTACTCGCTCTACGACTGGAACGGCATCGGGGTGGCCCGCTGGGTGGGCCTTGACAACTACCTCACCGTCTTCACCGACAGCGACCTGCTGAAAATCATCGGCAACGCGATAGTGCTGATCGTCTTCTTCAGTTTCATTCCCGTAGCGCTCGGGCTGTTGGTGGCGAGCATGGTTCGCCGGATCACCACCGGCGCGTTCGGCACCGTCGTCCGGACCATCCTGTTCCTGCCGCAGGTCATTCCCCTGGTGGCGGCGGGCATCGCGTGGAGCTGGCTGCTCTCGTCGAACGGTCTGGTCAACCAGGCGCTGCGCGCGGTCGGGCTGGGTGGCGTCGCTCGTGCCTGGCTCGGCGACTTCGACACGGCGCTGCCTGCCGTCGGCGTCATCGGGGCCTGGGTCCTGCTCGGCCTCTGCACGATTCTGCTGGTCACCGGCATGAGCAAGATCGATCCGGCGTTGTACGAGGCCGCCCGCCTCGACGGTGCCGGTCCGGTCCGCGAGTTCCTCGCTGTGACCCTGCCCAGCCTGCGCCAGGAGATCGGCGTCTGCCTCACCGTCACGATCATCGCGGCGCTGGCGAGCTTCGACATCGTCTACATCTCCACCAGCGGTGGCCCCGGCCTCCAGACCACAGTGCCGGGCCTGGAGATCTACCGGCTGGCCTTCTCGCAGCGGCAGGTGGGGCTCGCCTCGGCGCTCGCTGTAGTGCTCATGCTGCTCGTGCTGGCGTGTGTGCTGCCGATCCAGCGCCTGAGCCGAGGGGAGAAGCCGTGAACCTGAGCCGACGCGAACAGCTGACCGGCCGGGTCTTCCTGATCGCCCTGATCGTCGTCACCCTGCTGCCGTTCGTGAGCATGCTCTCGGCGGCGTTGCAGCCCCGGGGCACAGTGCCCAGCGGCCTGGAGTGGCCGTCGGACCCACAGTGGGGGAACTTCGCCGACGCCTTCACCGCCGCGAACATGGGCGCCCTGCTCCGCTCCAGCCTGCTCATCGTGGCCGGTGTCGTACCGGTGTCGGTGCTCATCGCGACCATGGCCGGCTTCGGGCTCGGTCAGCTGCGGGTCCCCGGTGGCCGACTCGTCTTCGGTCTCTTCCTGCTGGGTCTGACCCTGCCGTTCGAGGCCGTGGTCACGCCGCTCTACTACCAGATGCAGGACCTCGGGCTGCTCAACACCCGCTGGGCCATCATCCTGCCGCTGATCGGGCTGTACATGCCGTTCGCGGTGTTCTGGATGCGGGCGCACTTCACCAACGTGCCTGTCGAGTTGTCCGAGGCGGCCCGGGTGGACGGCAGCAGCACGTGGCAGTTGTTCTGGCGGGTCCAGGTGCCGCTCGCCCGGCCGGCGATCGCCTCGCTGACGATCCTGATGTTCCTCTGGACGTGGAACCAGTTCCTGCTCGCCATCGTCCTCGTGGACGACGCCAGCAAACGCACGATGGCCGGGGCGCTCGGAGCGTTCCAGGGCCAGTGGGGCACCGACCTGGTGCTGCTGTGTGCCGGGTCGCTGCTGATCCTCACCCCGACCCTCATCGTGTTCCTGATCTTCCAGCGACAGTTCATCAAGGCCCTGATCCAAGGGTCAGTGAAGGGGTAGGCAGTGGTCACACAGCCGCAGATCCACGGCGACGTCGACGATCGCTTCGGGCGCGTCGCCGACGTCTTCCGCGACAACTTCACCTCCCGGGGAGAGGTCGGCGCCGCGGTCACCGTCTACGCGCGGGGCCGCAAGGTCGTCGACCTGTACGGCGGGGTGGCCGACACCCGTACCGGGCGACCGTGGGACGCGCACACGCCGGTCGTCGTCTTCTCCTGCACCAAGGGGATCCTGGCGATCTGCGCCTACCTGCTGGCCCAACAGGGCCGGCTCGACCTCGACGCTCCCGTGACGCGCTACTGGCCGGAGTTCGGACAGCACGGCAAGGCGGACATCAGGGTGCGCTGGCTGCTCACGCACCAGGCAGGTCTGCCCGCTGTGGACCGGCCGCTGACCCTCGACGAGGTGCTGGCGTGGGATCCGGTGGTCAAGGCGATCGAGGCGCAGGCCCCGCTGTGGGAGCCGGGTACGGCGCACGGGTACCACTCGATGACCTACGGCTGGCTGGTCGGCGAGGTGATTCACCGCATCACCGGCCAACTGCCCGGTGCGTTCTTCGCCGACATCGTCGCGGACCGGCTCGGGCTGCACACCTGGCTCGGGCTGCCCGCCGCCGAGAGCGACACCGTCGCCTGGGGCCTGGCACCGCCCCCGGACGCTGACCGGTTCGTGGACCCGGTCGCCGAACGCGGCATCACCATGGGAGGCGCCTTCGCCTTTCCCGCCGACGCCGACGGCCTGGTCAGCTTCAACGACGACGCCATCCGGGCCGCCGGTGTTCCCGGCGCGGGCGCGGTGAGCACCGCGGAGGGCCTCGCGCGCCTCTACGCCGCCTGTGTGTCGGACCTTGCGGGTGGGCCACTGCTCACGGCGGCGTCGGTGGACGACGCGGTGGTCGTCCGCTCAAGTGGCCAGCAGCGACACGGCCCGCCGGACTCGGGGCAGCGTTGGGGGACCGGCTTCCTGCTGCACTCGCCACCGGCGCGGCCGTTGCTGGGGGAGCGCAGCTTCGGCCACGACGGTGCGGGCGGGAATCTGGCCTTCGCCGACGCCGAGCACCAGGTGGGGTTCGGCTACGTGGTCAACCAGATGCGGGGGATGGGCGACGAGCGCGCCAACCGCCTCACCGCCGCCGTCCGCTCCTGCCTCGAAGCCTGACCTCCGGCGCCCCGCGCCACCTCGGTGATCATGAAGTTGTTGCCCTGACACGCCGTGCAAGGTGGCAACAACTTCATGATCACCGAGGCCGGGGGGTGGCGCGGGACCACGGCCCACTGTGGAGGGTCGGCGGTGTTACGGGGATAGTTCGGGCACGTTTCATTGATAGTCTTGACAGGCGTTGTTAGCGATAACACGATGGCCTTCACGCCGCTCTCGCGTTTGGAGCTCGTCTTGGTCGTGTCGGTCCGCTCGCGTGTCCTGAACATCGCCCGCGAATCCGCTGTGAACAGCCTGAACGCCGCCACCAACCACGCCAGCACCACGTTGACCCGACTGGCGTCCACAGTGCTCGCCGATCGTCTCCGTCCACTGTGCGCGCTCGCATCAACGGCCGTTCTCGTCGGTGCGATCCTGGTGGCCACCCCCGCCGCCGCGCACGCTGCCGACGGATGGTCGCCCCGATCGTCGTACACCTCGACCGACACCGGCGACGGCACCTACTCGGTGCCGCTGCTCAACACCGACGTGCCGGACATCAGCGTCGAACGGGTGCCGGCCGCCGAGAACGACGAGGGTCGCGACATCTACTACATGATCAGCACGACGATGCACCTGAGCCCTGGCGCGCCGATCATGAAGTCGTACGACCTCGTCAACTGGGAGATCGTCAACTACGTCTTCGACCGGGCGAGCATCGGCGACTCCTTCTCACTGCGCAACGGCCAGAACTCGTACGGCCAGGGCCAGTGGGCGTCGTCGCTGCGCTACCACGACGGCACGTTCTACGCGGTCTTCAACACCAACAACCTCAGCGGGGCGTACCTCTACCGCACCGACGACATCGAGAACGGCCCGTGGCAGCGCACCGCCCTCGGCCGCGGCCTGCACGACCCGTCGCTCTTCTTCGACGTCGACGGCACCCCGTACATCTTCTACGGCTCCGGCGGCACCAGCGCCGTACGCCTCAACGCCGGCCTGACCGCCATCGCGCAGGACTATCCGAACATCTTCACCGCCGGCAACTACGCCGGGCAGCCGTTCATCGGCGGTCTGTTCGAGGGCGCGCAGGTCTACCACATCGACGGCTGGTACTACGCCGTCATCATCACCTGGCCGTCCGGGCAGGGCCGCCAGGTGGTGATGTTCCGGTCGAAGGACCTGCTCGGGCGCTACACCTCGGCCGGTGGGGTCAACACCTACGAGGCGCGCGGAGTGCTCAACTCCAACGGCTTCGCGCAGGGCAGCCTGGTGCCGATCAGCCGCGCGGGCGGCGGGACCGACTGGCACGGCATGTTCTTCCGGGACACGTTCCCGATCGGTCGGATCCCGGCACTCATCCCCGCCACCTGGCAGAACGGGTGGCCGACCTTCGGCACCAACGGCGTCGTACCGGTCAACGGCCTGTTCGACAAGCCGATCCGGCTCAGCCCGGCCGAGGAGCTGTTCGAGCGGCAGAAGAGCATCGTCGCCTCGGACGACTTCGCCAACGACGCGCCGCACAAGGCGTACCAGGACGAGCAGTGGACGGTCCCCGCGCCGCTCGACCCGGCGGAGATCGCCCCCAACGGGTCGCGGCTGGACCTGGCGTGGGAATGGAACCATGCCCCGGACAACCGGTACTGGTCACTCACCGACCGCGACGGCTGGCTGCGGTTGACGGCCGGCTCTGTGGTCACCGGCCAGTACGTCTACACGAAGCTGTCCAACCGGGCCGAGCTGGCGTGGTTCGAGGAGGCACGCAACACGCTCTCGCAGCGGACGTTCGGGCCACGACAGTCGGTCCAGACCCGGATGGACATCTCCGGGATGAAGAACGGCGACGTCGCGGGCCTGGCGGCCTACAACCGCGGATTCTCGTACGTGGCGGTCAAGCGGGTCGGTGACGTCAACACCCTCGGCGTCGTGAACCGGTCGCAGCCGTTCGCGGTCGACCTCGACCAGTCGACGCTGGAGAACTTCCTCGCCGGCACGACAGTGTCGCTGGGCGACGCGACCGAGGTGCACCTGAAGGCGGACCTCGACTTCTCCTCGCCGGTCGGGCAACTGTGGACGACGTTCTACTACAGCCTGGACGGAATCCAGTGGACCCGGCTCGGCAACCGGGTGGGCCCGCAGGCGCTCGACGGCAGCCTCGCCCACTTCATGGGTCACCGGGTGGGCCTGTTCAACTACGCGACCCAGGAAACCGGCGGCCATGTCGACTTCGACGACTACCTGCTCAGCGATGTGCTGACCGCGCAGGCCCGGCCACTGGACACCACAGCCCTCGACGCGGCCGTCGCCCACGCGCAGACGCTCGACCCGCGCCACTACCCGGCCGACGCCTGGGCCGCGACGCAGTCCGCGCTCGCGGCGGCGACGGCGGCACGGGACGGCCAGTTCGGCACCCAGAACCAGATCGACGCACCGGAGCGGGCACTCAGCTACCAACTGGCCCGACTCGGAGTGCTGGCGGCGCTGCCGGTGACGGCCACCGCCGAGGCGCGTTGCCTGAGTGGCAGGACCTACCTGGCGGTGCAGGCGCGCAACGACTCGGACGAGCCGGTCGACATCACCGTCGAGACCCCGTACGGAAACCGGTCGTTCGCCGCCGTCGGGCCGGGAGCGACCGTCTACCAGTCGTTCAACACCCGCGCGTCGTCGGTGCCGGCCGGCTCGGCGACGGTCCGGGCCACCGGGGCGGTCGCCGGCCGGGACGTGACCACCGTCCACACCGCCCAGCACGCTGCCAACGCCTGCGGCGGATAGCCCCACCACGAGCCCTCGGCTCACCGACCAGCACCACCGGCGACGGCCGCGCGGCGCGGAACAGCGGGACCTGTCCCGCGCCGCCGGCCACTGTCGGACCGGTGGCGGCCGTCGACCCCCTGATGTCCGGACCACCCACGGAAGCGCACCCACCGATCCCCCGTACACCGATGACCGCACGTCAGAGATGAAGGAGGATGTCTCGTGGAACAACGAATGCGACGGGCGACCCGAGGACGGGTCGCAGCGCTCGCGACGGTCGGCCTGATGCTGACCACGGGGTTCGTCGCCCCGGCGGCGCCGGTCCAGGCCGCCGACACGAACCTCGTCGTCAACGGCGGCTTCGAGGACGGCCTGACCAACTGGTTCGTCAACAACGGAAACGCCGCCGACGGCGCCCAGTTGTCGGCCACGTCGGACGCCTACTCCGGCGCGAACGCGGCGCTGGTCACCAGCCGGACGACCACCGGGTCCGGCCCGATGCAGGACCTCAGCGGCAAGGTGCAGGCCGGCCAGGCATACACCCTCACGGCCCGCATCAAGTACGAGAACGAGAGCGGACCGGCGACGAAGCAGTTCTTCGCCACCATGCACTACGGCGGGGGCACCTACACCAACCTCGTCAGCGTGACGGCGACGAAGGGCCAGTGGGCGCAGTTCAACGGAACGTTCACGATCCCGACGACGCAGAGCGTGTCGACGGCGCGCCTGTTCTTCGAGACCCCCTGGACGAGCACGCCGTCCACCGACCCCGCAGTGCACCTGATGGACTTCAAGCTCGACGACGTGTCGGTGGTCGGCGCCGCGCCGCCCGCGCCCGCGTCGAAGACCATCGAGGTGGTCGGCAAACTGCCCGGGGAGCACAACCCGTTGATCGGGCACAAGTTCGGGGCTGACGGTTTCGGCCTCGTGCACGACGGCCGGGTCTACATGTACATGACCAACGACACCCAGGGCTACGCCCCGAACCCGACCACTGGCGTCTCGCCGGGGATCAACTACGGCGACATCAACCAGATCACGGTGATCTCTTCCGAGGACCTCGTGAACTGGACGGACCACGGTGAGATCCAGGTCGCCGGCCCGAACGGGGTGGCCCCGTTCACCGCCAACTCGTGGGCTCCGGGCATCACCAAGAAGGTGGTGAACGGGGTGGAGAAGTTCTTCCTCTACTACGCCAACGGCGGTGGCTCCAGCAACGTGATCACGGGTGCGTCGCCGCTCGGCCCGTGGACCAGCGAGCGCACCAGCACGCTGATCGACGGCCGTACGCCCGGCGCCGAGGCCGTCGCGTGGAAGTTCGACCCGGCCCCGTTCGTCGACGACGACGGCCAGCCGTACCTGTACTTCGGTGGTGGTCCCGCGTCGACGAGCATGCCGCCGTCCGAGCGCTTCAACAACCCGAAGAACATCCGGTCGATCGAACTCGGCGACGACATGGTCTCCACCGAGGGAACGGCCGCTGTGGTCGACGCCCCGGTCGCCTTCGAGGCGGGCCACGTCTTCAAGCGCCAGGGCAAGTACTACTTCTCGTACTCCTCGCACTTCGGCGGGAACGACTTCGGTGGCAGCCAGCAACCGCTCCCCGGTTACCCGGGGGGTGGCCAGATCGGTTACATGATCTCCGACGGGCCGATGTCGTGGCCGAAGGAGACCTACGCCGGTGTGCTCTTCCCCAACCAGTCGCAGTTCTTCGGGGCCGGCACCGGCGGTAACAACCACCAGTCGGTGTTCGAGTTCGGGGGCAAGTACTACTTCACGTACCACGCCCCGACGCTGAACAAGCGCATCAACGGCAACACCACCCAGGGGTACCGCAGCCCGCACATCCAGGAACTGACCTTCAACCCGGACGGCACCATCCAGCAGGTCGTCGGCACCTACGCCGGCGTGGAACAGGTCCGCGACTTCGACCCGTACCGCGTCTTCGAGGCCGAGACCTTCGGCTGGAGCAAGGGCGTCGCGACCACGAAGGTCGAGGGCAGCTCCGCCCAGTTCGGCGGCGCGGCACCCAACCTCGTGGTCCGTGACATCGACAACGGGGACTGGACGGCGCTGTCCTCGGTGAACTTCGGTGACAACGGCGCGCAGAGCCTGACGGCGCGGGTGCGTGCGCTCGCCGCCGGCGGGCAGATCCAGGTCCGGCTGGACGACGTCGACGGTCCCGTCGTCGGCACTGCCACTGTGGACAGCCAGGTCGGCCAGTGGGCCGAGGTGACCGCCGAGCTTGACGGTGTCAGCGGCGTGCACGACGTCTACTTCACCTACACCGGCCCGGCCGGTGTCGACCTCTTCGAGATCGACAACTGGGCCTTCGCGGCGGCCAGCCTCGACCTGCCCGTCACGCTCACCGCCTCCACCCGATGCGTGGGCGGCAAGGCGTACGTGACGGTGCAGGCGCGCAACGACCACGACGCGCCGGTCGGCATCACCCTCGAGACGCCGTACGGCGAGCGGTCGTTCACCGCCGTCGCACCGGGCGCGAACGCCTACCAGTCCTTCAACAGCCGTGCCGTGTCGGTGCCGGCGGGTTCGGCGACCGCCCGGGTGACCGGGGCGATCGGCGGACACGACGTGACGACAGTCCGCACCGTGCAACACCCCGCCGGCACCTGCGGCGGATAACCCCCTCATGGCGGAGAACGGAGATCACATGAACACATACAAACGGCGGCAGACACTCGCGGCCGGCGTCGTCGGCGCCGTGCTGACCGGGGCGGCGGTGCTGCCGTCGCCCGCACTGGCCGAGCCCGGTGACGACGCCAGCGTGCGGGTCACTGTCGACATCGACGAGATCAGGGAACCGGGCGTGCTCGCCCTGTCGATCGCCGGCGACGCCGTCGCGCTGTCCGAGGACGGCTCGACCCTGCTGGTTCGCCAGTTCGTCGGCACGCTGCCGACGGTGACTGTCACCGACACCCGTGTCGCCGACGAGGTGCCCGACGGCGCCAACTGGGCGGTGCTCGGCAGCGCTACCGACTTCGTGGGCACCACCGGCCAGGCGCCGATCACCGCCGACCACTTCGGCTGGAAGCCGCGCCTGCTCGACGGCGGGGAGACCGGCCTGGTCACCGAGGGCGAGGAGGTGGTGACCAGCCTGGACGAGGCGACCCAGCCGGGCAACAATGTCGGCCTCGTCGACCAGGAGCTGCTGGTCTCGGCCTTCGACTCCGAGGCCGTCGCCAGCGACTCGTACTCGGTGAACGCCGACCTGTACCTGCGGACCCCCGCGGAGGTCGCCGCCGGCGCGTACAGCTCCACGCTCACGCTCTCACTGTTCGAGTAGTGGCCTGGGCGGGGGCCCGGATCGGGCCCCCGCCCAGCCCCGTGCCGAAGGGCCGTTTCATGACCGTCACCCCGCTGCGCCGCGCGCTCGTCGTCCTCGCCGTCGCGTCCCTCGCGGTTGCGGCCGCGCCGAGCGCGGCGGCGGCGGAACCGGACCCGAAGGCCCTGACCTGGACGGTCCAACCGGCCACCGCGAGCGGGCCGGACCAACGCCGATGGATCAACGCGAGCCTCGACCCGGGGCAGGCGGTGACCGAACACCTGGCGGTACGGAACTTCAGCCGCACCGCCGTCGCCTTCTCCCTGAAGGCGGCCGACGGCTACCTCACCGACAAGGGCCGTTTCAACATGCTGTCGTCCGACCGCCCCTCCGTCGACGGCGGCACCTGGATCGACGTGCAGGAGAAGGTCACCGTCGGCCCCAACGAGACACGGGTGGTGCCGTTCACGATCACGGTGCCCCGGGGCGCCACACCGGGCGACCATCCGGCCGGCATCGCCGCTACCGTCACCAGCACCGGCGGCACTGTCAACGTCGAGAGCCGCGTCGGCTTCCGGGTGATGCTTCGGGTGAACGGCTCCGCGCAGGCTGCCCTGGCCGTCCGGGGCCTCGGGGCGACGTACTCCCCGTCGTGGAACCCCTTCGCCGGTGGCACGGTGCGGGTCCGCTACACAGTCGAGAACGACGGCAACGTCTGGGTCAGCGGAACGAGTCGGGTGGCGATGTCCGACCTCCTGGGCCGGAGCAGCCACGACGCCACCAGCGCCGTCGAGGAGTTGCTGCCCGGCGGCGCTCGGACGGTGCAGACCCGGGCCGACGGCGTCTGGGCCCTGGGGCGCCTCCGCACCACAGTCAGCACCTCGCCGACGCTTCTCGGCGACGGCCAGGCCGGGGCCGACCTCCGACCGGCCTCGGCCACCGTCACCACCTGGGTCGTACCGTGGGCGCAGCTCGCACTGTTGGGTCTGCTCGCCGGCCTGCTCCTCGGGCTGCGGGCGGCGTCCCGGCACCGGCGGCGTCGGCTGGCCGGGCTGCTGGCCCGCGCGAGGCAGGAGGGCCGGCAGGAGGGTCAGGAGTCAGTGCTCGTCGGGGGCGCGCCCGCTGCTGCCGAGCCCGACGCGAGCGACGCCCGCCGGTGACCCGGCGGCGCGAAGCAATCGCGCTGCCGGGTCGCGGCGAGGCGTCGCCCGGTCCGCGGCCTCAGGACCTGGACTGGCCCAGCAGCCAGCGCAGGATGCCGGCGTCCTCGTAGGTCGGCCCGAACGCCGCGTGGTAGTCCGGCAACGAGAAGGCAGCGTCGGCGTACTCGGTGTAGCGCACCAGGTCCGCTGCCTGCTCCGGCGTCTTGCCCCGGGCGGCGTACGCCTGCCGCAGCACCGACGTGGAGTTACGCGCGCCGGAGACGTTGAGCAGGTGGTCGTGCTCGCCGTGCGTGATCCACACCGGCACCTCGGCCGCCGCGATGGCGGTCACCTGGGTGGCGTTGACCGGGAAACCACCGGTCACCAACCCGCCGGCGAACAGGTCGGGACGCTTGGCGAACGCCTCCCAGAGCAGCTGGGAGCCGTACGAGACGGTTGTCGCGTACACCCGACGGGTGTCCACCGCGAACTGGCCGACGAACTGGTCGAGCAGCTTGACCAGCAGGTCCGCCTCGGCGACCCCACCGACCCGCTGGTGCTGGGGTGCCAGGACGATGACGTCCTCGGCGGTGCCGGTCCACTGCGGCTGGAGCCACGCTGTCGCCGGGATGTCGGCGGCGAGTTGGACGCCGAGGTTGTCACCGTCCCAGCCCATGCCGTGGCCGGGTAGGACGACCATCAGTGGGTATTTGCGGCCCGGCTGGTAGTTCTTCGGCAGGTGGTAGTGGTACGGCAGCACCATTCCGCCACTCAGGAACGAGCCGTAGGTGAACTCGTCGACCAGTTGGTTGACCGGCTTCTCGGTGACCGGACGCGATTCGCGCGGGGTGGCCCGGGCGAGCACCGGCCCCTTGCCGGCCCCACGGCCGGGCTGGCCGTGCACGTCCTTGCGCTGCACGACCCGGGTCGGCAGCTCCGGATTGACCTTCACCGTGCAGAGGAACGTCGGGCACTTGGAGACGATGACCGTCGAGCCGCCGGTGTCGGCGGGGTCGAGTTCGACGATGACGTACCGGCCTGGCGCCGATCGGTGGTCGGCACGGGTGCCTGGTGTCCCGTTGGTGTAGGTGTGGGTGACGGTCCGGTCGGCGAGCTTCGGCAGGTCCTCGATGGGGTTGAAGCGGAAGTTGTAGATGGTGTCGGTCACCGAGAACGTGGCGGTGTCGAGGGTGCGGGGGTTGACAGTGGCCCCGTACTCGATCGCCACCGCCGAGACCTTCTGGCCGTAGGTGTAGACGGTGGTGATCGGGGTGATGCTGCGGATTCCGTCGGTGGCGCCCCTGCTGTCGCTCGGGCTGCCGTACGCGGTGCCGGAGGCGCCGGCCAGGACGAGGGTGGCGGCGAGCGGGATCAGTCCTTTTCGCAGTCTCATGCGGGTCCTTTCTCGGGGGTGGAGCCCTCAGCCAGCGATCCGCCCGGGGACCGGGAGTGGGACGGGTCGGAGTCAGCCGGTCGCTAAACTGATTTAGCAGAGCATCGGTGGCGGGCTCGGCGGTGTCAATACCGAGCGCTGCAACAAACCTGCAAGCGTCAGCTATTGCGTTCAGGGAAACCGCTTTCCTACGATTGCGTTACATCGATGTTTCATATGACGGTCGGGCGAGCGATGTCACCGGGCGCACTCCGCTCACACGACACAACCCTGCTTCTACCAGGGCGCGAGAGACCTTGATGAAGACTCCGCGATTGACTGCCGCCAATTTCTGAATTCTGTCCGTGGGCGGGTGGGGTCGCGACGTCCGTCGATTCGAAGCCGGTAACGAGACGAATGCGAAGGTGAGACGACATGAGACGACCAGTTGTGCTGCGACGCCAGGCAGTGCTGGCCGCGGCGGCCGTGGTGATCGCGGTCGGGGTGGTGGCCCTGCCGACCCCGCAGGCCTCGGCGGCCGTCGGCAGCGCCACCGGCTACGCCACCCAGAACGGCGGGACCACCGGAGGCGCGGGCGGGCAGACGGTACGGGCCACCACCGGCACGGCGATCCACGCGGCTCTGTGCGGTCGGACCAGCAGCAGCACCCCGATCACCATCGAGGTCAGCGGGACCATCAACCACGGCAACACCAGCAAGGTGTCGGGGTCGAGCTGCAACACAGCGGCGGGCGTGATCGAGCTCAAGCAGATCAGCAACGTCACCATCATCGGGGTCGGCAGCGCCGTCTTCGACCAGCTCGGCATCCACATCCGCGACTCCAGCAACATCATCATCCAGAACGTGACGGTGCGGAACGTCAAGAAGTCGGGCTCGCCCACCTCCAACGGTGGGGACGCCATCGGCATGGAGAGCACTGTCCGCAACGTCTGGGTCGATCACGTCACCCTGGAGGCCTCGGGTGGCGAGTCCGAGGGGTACGACGGCCTCTTCGACATGAAGGACAACACCCAGTACGTGACGCTGTCCTACAGCATCCTGCGCAACTCCGGTCGCGGCGGCCTCGTCGGGTCCAGTGAGAGCGACCTGTCGAACGGCTTCATCACGTACCACCACAACCTCTACGAGAACATCGACTCCCGTACGCCGCTGCTGCGCGGCGGGGTCGCCCACATCTACAACAACCACTACGTGAGCCTGCACGAGTCCGGGATCAACTCCCGGGCGGGGGCCAGGGCCAAGGTGGAGAACAACTACTTCCGCGACTCCAAGGACGTGCTGGGCACCTTCTACACGAACGAGCGCGGTTACTGGCAGGTCGCCGGCAACGTCTTCGACAACGTGACCTGGTCCAGCGCCGGCAGCGAGAACTACCCCGCCGGCCCCAACCCGACCTCCAACACCACCGTCAGCATCCCGTACTCGTACCGCCTCGACGGGGCGAGCTGTGTGCCGGACGTCGTCCGCCAGACGGTCGGCGCCAACACGGGCCTGAAGGTGTCAGACGGCAGTTGCTCGCCGCAGACCCCGCCGCCCACCACACCGCCGCCGACCACGCCTCCGCCCACGACCCCGCCGCCCACCACGCCTCCGCCCACCGGCGGGACCAACCTGAGCCTCGGCGCGGGCGCCGACGGCTCCAGCAAGGCCAGCGGGACCAGCTACGGCAACGTGCGGGACGGCGATCTGAGCACCTACTGGTCGCCGGCCGGGTCGACCGGCACGATCTCGATCAAGTGGGGCTCCGCGACCCGGGTGTCCCGGGTGGTGATCCGCGAGCCGTCCGGCACCCAGGGCTCCATCGGGTCCTGGCAACTGATCAACAACGACAACGGAGCCGTCCTGGCCTCCGGCAGCGGAGCCGGTTCGATCACCTTCTCGGCCACCGCGATGAGCAAGATCAACTTCAGGATCAACAGCTCCAGCGGTACGCCACGGGTCGGTGAGTTCGAGACGTACGCCAGCTAGACGGGTGAGTCACAACCCTGCCGGTGTGAACCGGCGGGGTGTGGCTCGGCCGACTGCGGCGGTGAGCGGTATACCTCAGCGGTATGAACATGCCTCTGAGGTATACCGCTCCTCGGCGGATCGAACCGGGCGGGCCAGCCGAGGCCGTCCGTCACGAATCAGTGGACGGCAGGGTGTCCATGAAGGAGCTGACCGAGAAGACCGCCCGTCCGGGCCCGGCCGGGCCGTACCCGGGCGGGCTGGACAGGCCGTGGGCGTCCATCGTCGCCCGGTACGCCTCCAGCAGGCGGACGTGGTATTCGAGCGGCGCGCCCTGCGGGTTCGTCCGGCCCAGCGGTGTGGTGGGCTCCGGGCACCAGGTGGTGAACCGGGGCGTGATCCCCCGGGACATGAAGTAGTCAAGCCCTTCGGTGGTGGACGCGATCGCCTCGTCGACGCTGGTGAAGCCGTGCGGGGCGGCCATCTCCACGCCCGCCACGAAGTTCGGGATCACGTTGCGCGGGCCGAACACCTCGGCGGAGTCGAGGATGCGCCGGTGCCACTCCTCCCGACCGACGTACCGCTCCTTGCCCGGGCAGTACAACTCGAACAGCCGCTTGTCCCACACCTCGTAGTTGGGGTGGTAGATGCGGATTCCGTAGTCGTGGAACCGCTGCACATCGGCTCGGGGCAGCGCCTGGGCCACCACCTTGCCGATCCACCGTCCCGGAAACCGCTCCTCGATCGCCTGCGCGTACCGGCCGTAGAAATCGGCCTCGGCCAGCCCGTTGACCTGCGAGGTGATGCTGCCACCGGTCAGCGTGTACGCCTGCGACGCGCGATCGACGTCGTGCCGGTCGATGATCTCCAGGGCCTCAAGGACCTCGTCGACGGGCTTGACCCCGGTGTAGGGCCGGCCGGCCTGCTTGTGCTGGCGCCAGTTGTGGTTGATGTCGCAGTACTGGCACTCCTCCTTGGCACCGAAGTACTGGCAGACCCGAAACGCGGTCAGGTAGATCAGGTAGCCCCACTGGATCGTCGGGGCGACCTCCATCACCGACTTGCCGTTGGCGAGGGTGTGGCGGTAGTACGCCGGCATGGGGGGCAACCCGACATCGGCGATCGGCTGTCCGTCCAGGAACAGGCGCAGTCGACCGTCGCTGTCGGTGCCGACGCGGTACGGCGAGCTGGGGTTGGTACGGACCGACACGACGGTACGACGCAGGTCGTACGGGCCGCCGGTGAGCACGATCTCCTCCGGTGGCCGGCGCAGCGCCGCCGTCCCCAACTCCGGGAGCGTCCGGTGGTCGAAGGAGAAGATGAAGTACGACTTCGGCTTGACGTCGCCGTGCTCGTTGTCGGTCAGTGCCGCGTCGTCGAAGGCGAGCCCGCCCCGCAGCAGGTCCTCCTTGAGGACCGCCTCCCGTGGCACGTGTGGGAAACGGCCCATCAACTCTTCGACGAGGTCGGTGCGCGACGTCATGCGGTTCCTCCCGAACGCGGTACGCCGAACCGGGTGGCCGGTGCCACCGGGTGCCGGTTGATCAGTTCTGCTTGGTCTCCCAGAAGATCTTCGAGATCTCCTCGATCCTGCCGAGGAGCTGCTCGGCGACCGCCGGGTCCGCAGCGCCCTTCGCGCCGCCGGCACCCGCCAGCTTCGTCGCCTCGTTGAAGAGGCTGTGCAGCTGGGGGTACTTCTCGAAGTGCGGCTGCTTGAAGTAGTCGGTCCACAACACCCAGAGGTGGTGCTTCACCAGCTCGGCTCGCTGCTCCTTGATGAGCAACGCGCGGGTGCGAAACTCCGGGTCGTCGCTGGCCTGGTACTTCTCGGAGATTGCCTTGATCGACTCGGCCTCGATGCGGGCCTGCGCCGGGTCGTAGACGCCGCAGGGGAGGTCGCAGTGCGCGCTCGCGAGGGTACGCGGGCGGAGAAGGCGGGACAGGAACATCGGAATCCCTTCGACGGTGGTGCTCAGCTGACGTACGTCCGGGCACGGCGGCCCTGACGTGATCATCTAGGGACGCTAGAACCTCAACCGCACTTCATGTCAAGGCCGGGTCGATAGCGAGCCCTGTTTCCGGACGAGCGTCAGCAGGGCGGCGTGCGTCCGCTCGTCAGCGGCAACGACGAGACCGTCCCCACCGGTGTGCAGCGGCTGACCGTCGAGCCCGGTGACCACGCAGCCGGCCGCTTGGCAGAGCGCGATTCCGGCCGCGAAGTGGACGCTGTTCCGCAGGTCGTGGCGGTCGGTCACATAGGCGGCGCGGCGACCGGCGGCGACCCAGGCCACGGCCAGGCTGGTGGAGACCACCCGGGGCCGGAACCGTTCGAGGAAACCCTCGTCCGTGAGCAGGCGGGCGGCCAGGAAGCCGTCCCGGTTGGGAAAGGGCGGGTCGAGATTCAGGTCGACGAGCGTCGACTCGGCCGAGGGGACGAGTCGCTCGTCAGTCCCCGCGCTCCGGACGTACGCGGCGGTGCCGTCGGCCCAGAACACCTCGGCGGCGAACGGGTCCACCGAGGCCGCCACCGTGACGTCCGACCCGACCCGCAGGGCTACGTTGACCGAGGCCAGCATGGTCCGCGCGGCGAAGTTCAACGTGCCGCACAGCGGATCGACCAGCCAGGTGCGCCCGTTGTCGCCGGTACCCGTACGCCCGCTCTCCTCGGCCACCACCGCGTCGTCCGGACGCGCCGCGCGCAGGACGTCGAGGATGGCCCGCTCGGCCTCGACGTCGGCAGCGGTGGCGAAGTCACCGCCGCTCTTCATGACGCGCGTCAGCTCCGAGCCGTACCGGGAGCGGACGACTGCGCCCCCAGCTTCCGCCGCCTCGATGGCCAACGCCTGGTCTGTGATCGACATGCCCGAACCATAGGAGCCGTCGGCAACGTCGATGACAGCCCCACACCCGGGCCGTGGGTCACCGGGCAGGTCAGTCCGACAGTTCGATGATCGGTAGTTGACTGACGACCGCCGTCATGATCATGGGAGCGTCGCCGTCACACTGGTTGACCGAGACAGCGACCCACCGACCCTCGGTCACCGTCGGCCCCCAGACCGTCAGATCGCCGAAGCAGTCCCTGTCGCTGAGCGACTGGAACAGCGCCGGCATTGGTGCACCTGCCTGATGCCGAAACAGCGGCACCCGCATGCAGACCCTGCGGTGCGCACCCCACCTCCGGTCCAACTCCCGTACGACGAGGGCCAGGTTCGCCTCGGCGGCCTCCTCGGCCTGGTTCCATTCGGCGCCGTACACACCCGTCAGCGCCTCGCTCTCCCAGAGCGGAGCGATCCGGAAGCCCGCACCCCGGGTGCCGGTCCACTCACCGGTGGCCGGGTCTCCCTCGTCGACCGGGACACCGTCCGTGGGCAGGTCCGCGGCGAGCAGCGACTCGATGTCGGACACCGTCCGACCAGCGTCGAACACCTCGCCGGCCCGGCCGGTCATCGGGGGACTCCTCGTACCGCTGGCGGCCTGTACCGCATCGTCCGCACCACCCGTCTCCGTCGGCTCTCCGGCCCTCGATCATCGCACCGTGGGCCAGCCGACGAGGGGGCGGGCATCGGTCAGGAGATCGCCTTCTGCACCAGCTCGGTGATCTTCTTCTCCACGGCCGGGCTCCACTGCTGCAACGCGTACGCCACCGGCCAGAGGTCCCCGTCGTCGAGGTTGGCCGGGTCCTGGAAGCCCACTGTCGAGTACCGGTAGTTGAACTTGCCGGAGTCCTGGAAGAAGACGACGATCTTGCCGTCCTCGTTCGCGTAGGCGGGCATCCCGTACCAGGTCTTCGGCGTCAGGTCGGGGGCGGCGGCGGTCACCGTCACGTGCACCCGCTCGGCGAGCGCGCGGTCCTCCGGCTCCATCTGCGCGATCCGGTCGAGGACCGCTTGCAGCCCGTCCGCCTTCTTGGCGCCCTTCTTGCCCTCGGCGCGCAGCTCGGCGGCGCGTTCCTTCATCGCGGCCCGCTCCTCGGCGCTGAAGCCGTCGGACACGGTAGTGGTCTTCGCGGACATTCTCGGGCTCCCTATCGTCGTGCAGGTCGGCATGCTGCCGTCCACCTGGGGAAAGGCTAGGGCGCTCGGCCCAGGCGGGCTTCTCGATTCCTGATCGGTTCGAGACCGGACAGCAGGTGGCGGGCCTCGTGCCAGTGATTTGCCGGTCCGCGTGATCGGTGGCTAGGTTGTCGACCGAAGCAGAACGACCGGTCTAGGGAGTCCGTGATGAACATCAGCGCCGATCGGATGGCGGCGGCGTACTTCGACGCCTTCGAGACGCTGTGCACAGTGACCCCGAAGGGCGGGTACGCCGAGATGGGCACCGCCCGCGCGGGGGTGACGCAGGCCGGCGTCGCGACGCTCAACGCGGCCTACGACAGGTCCACCCAGCCCGATCTCGGTTCACTCGACGAGATGGCGACCGAGGTCGGCAGGCAGGCCGCGCACTGGTCGATCATCGTCAGGGGCGAGGCGGACGACCAGGTCGCTGGCCTCGCGGCCCGGCACGGCCTCCTTGAACGCGCCGAGCTGCCCCTGCTGGCCTGCGCGGCGGACGATCTCACCTTCCGTGCCGGCTCGGCAGAGCGACCCTCGGTGCGTCAGGTCGGCGCCGCCGAGAACGACCTCTACACCGACGCGCTCACCCGGAGCTTCGAGGTTCCCGAGGGCCTCTTCGGATCGCTGACGGGCGGTGCGGTGCTCGACGCCGAGCCCATCACCGGCTACCTGGCCGAGGAGTCGGGCCAGCCCGTCGGCACCGGGCTCGGGATGCTGACGTCCGGGGTGGTCGGCGTGTTCAACATCGCCGTGGTTCCGTCCGCCCGGGGCCGTGGCCTCGGCCGGGTGATCACCGAAACGGTTCTGCGGGACGGCATCGCTGCCGGCGCGGATGCCGCCTACCTGCACACCAGCGTGATGGGTCGCCCGCTCTACGAGTCGATGGGCTTCACGCTCGTGGAGACCTGGACCATGTTCCACGCGCGGTGACGGACGATGTCGACCGGGCGGTGCCAGTGACGGGGGAGAGGGCCATGACCTTCAGTGAGAGCGTGCGTTCGGCGTTTCGGCGGGGCAAGACCGACGCCGTGGTGCGGATGAGCGAGGCCGAGATCGAGCGGGCGCAGGCGGCCGGCGACCCGGCGGGCGAGGTCGAGGCCCGGTACAGCCTCGCCCGGGTCGCCATTCGCGGCGGTGACCTGCCGGGCGGAGAGGCCCGGGCCCGGGAGGCACTGGAGGTGGCGCTGCGCTCCGGCGACCGCAGCCTTGAGGAACGGCCGAGGCACGTGCTGGCTGGCGTCGCGCGGATGTCCGGCGACCTGCTCCGCGCCCGGGACCTGTACCGGGAGAGCATCGCGCTCAACGAGGCGCTCGGCCAACCCGAGACGGTCAACTCCGAATATCACAACCTCGCATTCTGCGAGCTGGGGCTGGGCAACCTCGACGTGGCGCGGACGCTGTTCGCCGAGAACCGCGAGCGGGTGTTCGACAACGGGTGGGCCGACTTCGTGCCGTACGTCTGCGTCGCCGGCGCCGCGCTCGCGACCGCCGAGGGGGACCACTCCCGCGCGGCCCGGATGATCGGCGTCGCGGACGCCGCGTTCGCGGCGCTCGGCCAGGTGCCGGACCCGGACGACGCGGCGGACCTCGCCCGGATGCGCGTCGCAGCGACCGAGGCGCTCGGCCCGACCGACTTCGACCAGCAGTACGCCGTGGGCCAGCACCTCGAACCGCGGGCGGCCTTCGACGTCTAGGCGGCCTCGGGTGCGGTCGAGGCTCGGGCGGCGGTGATGGTCCGTCCCCGCTCCGACTCCGGGAAGCGGTCGAGCATGGCGCGTACCTCGTCGGCGCTCACGTTGGCGCCGAACAACTCGCTGCCCGGTTCGAGTCGTACCCCCTCGGCCAGCGGGCCGGCGACGACCGGATCGAAGCCGAGCGCGTCCACCAGGGCCGCGACCTCGGTGAGGTCGGCGTCGTCGTCGCCGGCGATCGCGATGGCCTTGCGGCCGCTCGTCCCCGCCGGCCGCGCCTCGTCCTCCAGGTCGTGATAGCCCATGTGGTTGAACGCCTTCACGACGCGTGAGCCGGACAGGAACGCCTGGACGGTCTCGCTCGACGAGGTACGCGGGTTGGTGAGGTCGTCACGGATGCCGTCGATCTCCCACCAGTAGTTCATGGCGTCGACGACGAGCTTGCCGCGCAACGCCTCGGCGGGAACGCTGCGGTACTTGCCCAGGGGCAGGGCGAGGATGACGACGTCGGCGTCGGCTGCCGCGTCGACAGCCGTGGTGGCCTCGGCCCCCGGCGCGAGGACCTCGACGGTGAGGGCGATCTTCGCCGGGTCGCCGGAGCCGGCCACCCGTACCCGGTAGCCGGCGGCGACGGCGAGCCGGGCGAGCACCGTGCCCACCTTGCCGGCCCCGAGGATGCCGATGGTCGCCGGCCGGCTCCGGTCGTTGTCGAACATGGTCGTCCTCTCGCGTGGGAAGTGCTGATCAGGCCAGCAGGTCGCGGACCATGGGGATCACCTTGGAGCCGTAGAGTTCCACGGCGCGCATCCGGGCGCTGGCCGGTTGCGCTCCGGCCGAGTAGATGAGGTCGAACCGGCCGACGCCGAGGCTGCGGATCGCACGGGCCATCCGGCGGGCCACCGTCTCCGGTGAACCGATGTAGAGGGAGCCGTTCTCCACCTCGGAGTCGAACTCCTGACGGCGGATCGGCGGCCAGCCCCGCAGTTTGCCGATCCGGTCCCGCATGATCCGGTAGTGCGGCCAGTAGATCTCCTTGGCCTGCTCGTCGGTGTCGGCGATGAAGCCCGGCGAGTGCATGCCGACCGGGTGCGCGGTCGTGCCGAGCTGGTCGGCCGCCCGGCGGTACAGGTCGATGTAGGGCGCGAAGCGCTCGGGGGCGCCGCCGATGATGGCCAGCATGAGCGGCAGCCCGTACTGGGCGGTGCGGACGACCGACTGCGGTGAGCCACCCACACCGACCCAGGTGTCCAGGTGACCCGATTCGGTCTTCGGGAACACGTCGGCGTTCTCCAGCGGGGCACGCAGGGTGCCGCTCCAGGTGACCGGCTTCTCGTCCAGCAACTTGACGAACAGTTCGATCTTCTCCTCGAACAGCGTGTCGTAGTCGCGCAGGTCGTAACCGAAGAGCGGGAAGGACTCGGTGAACGATCCGCGACCGAGGATGACCTCGGCTCTGCCGTTCGACAGCGCGTCCACTGTGGCGAAGCGCTGGAACACCCGTACCGGGTCGTCCGAACTCAGCACTGTCACGCCGGAGGCCAACCGGATCCGTGAGGTGCGGGTGGCGATTCCGGCCAGCACCGTCTCCGGCGTGGAGACCGAGTACTCCGGCCGGTGGTGCTCGCCCAGGGCGATGACGTCGACCCCGAGTTGGTCGGCGAGCACCGCCTCGTCGACGACCTGCCGGATCGCCGCCGCGTGGGAGACGAGCTTGCCGGCGTCGTCCTGCGGTACATCGCCGAACGTGTCCAGGCCGAACAGCAGATCAGACATGGTTGGGCTCCTTAGCCAGCAGCTCCCGGACCCGCGGCGCGACCTCACTGCCCAGCAGTTGGACGGTGCGCGCGCGTGCCTCGCGGGGCAGGTGCATGATGTCGTACTTCAGGTCGAAGCGGCTCAGCCGCAGGTCGCGAGCGACAGTGGCGATCTTCTGCGCCACCGTCTCGGGTGAACCGACGAAGAGCGCCCCGTGGTCGATTTCGGCCTCGTAGCGCGCGCGGTCCGGTTTGTAGAAGCCGCGTTCGGCGGCCAGGGCCGCCACGACCGGCTGCCAGTATCGCCACCACGTCTCCACCGCCTCCTCGTCGGTGTCTGCGACAAGGCCGAGTGAGTGCTGCCCGATTGGCTGCAGGGTATGCCCGAATTGTTCGAGCGCCCTGGTGTAGAGGTCGACGTGGCCGGCGAAGCGCTGGGGACGCCCGCCGATGATCGCCAGCATGAGCGGACGTCCGTGCCGGGCGGCGCGGATCACCGAGTTCGGGCTTCCCCCGACACCGATCCAGGTCGGGATGCCGCCGGGCCGCATCCGTGGGTGCAGGCGCTGGGCGGTCAGTGGGCTTCGTACCGTGCCGGACCAGGTGACCGGTTCGTCCTGCTGGAGTCGCAGGAAGAGGTCCAGCTTCTCCTCGAACAACCGCTCGTAGTCGGCCAGGTCGTAACTGAACAGCGGAAACGACTCAGTAGCGGATGCGCGCCCGAGGACGATCTGGGCGCGGCCGCCGGAGACGGCGTCGAGGGTGGAGAACTCGTGGTAGAGCCGTACCGGGTCGTTGGTGCTGAGCACTGTGACCGAGGTGCCGAGGCGAATTCGCTCGGTCGCCGTAGCGACCGCCGCCAGCAGCACCGGTGTCGCGGAGTCGTTGTGGCCCTCGCGGTAGTGCTCACCGACGCTGAACACGTCGAGTCCGGCCGACTCGGCGAGCCGTGCCTCGTCCACCAGTAGCCGTACGGTCTCGGCGTCGCTCAGCACCCGGTCGCCGTCGGTGGCCACCTCCCCGAACGAGTTGAGCCCCAGCTCGAAGTCTGCAGCTGCCATCGTCTCCTCCTCGTGCAATCCGCCGGCGACCCACGGGAGCGGACCTACCGGTTGACGTGTCAATGATGCTAACTTGACGATTGACACGTCAATTCCCGGGAGAGTGCGATGACGGAGGCCACACCCGGCCGGCGGGGCGGACGCCAGCTTCCGACCGCCGACGAGCTACGAATCTGGCGGGACTTCATCGAGACGACGGCAGCGCTCGGCTCCCGGCTCGAGTCCCGCCTACAGGGCGACTCCTCGCTCTCGAGCGGGGACTACTCGGTGCTCCTCGCCCTCAGCGAGGCGGAGGGCGAGGCGATGCGGTCGTCCGAACTCGCCTCGCACATCGGGTGGGAGCGGAGCCGGCTCTCCCACCACCTCGGGCGGATGGAGCGGCGCGGCCTCATCCGCCGCCAGGAGTGCGCCACGGTTCCCCGTGGGGCGGAGGTGCTGCTCACGACGGCGGGCGCCGAGGCGTTCAGGGGAGCCACCTATCCCCACCTGCGCGCCATCCGGGAGCTCTTCGTCGACGCCCTCACCCCGGATCAGATCGTCGCGGCGGGCGAGATCGCCGCGGCGCTGCGAGCGCAGCTCGACGCTCTGCGCACGCAGTGACGCACCGGGACACCTTCCCGGCGATATCGCATCCATAACGGCGAGTGTTCGGGCGATTGCCGAGAGCTATGTTCGGGTGGTCCAATCCTCCAGGAACCCGCCAATCCGCCTGCCCTGGCTGAGACGGCGACGGGTGCCGCCCCGGGAGGTACGACCATGATCGAGACCGCCACCGCAGAGGCTCGCCGCGTTCGACCGGGCCAACCCGGCCCTGCGCGCACGGAGTCGGTGCTGCCGGAGCTGCGGGAGATGTGGTGGGAGACGGGGGTGCGGGCGCGCGCGGAGGCCGGCGTCTTCGCCGTCTTCGCGGAGCTGCCCAGGCTCGTCTGGACAGCCATCGGTATCAGTTGGCGCGCGGACCGGCTCCGTACCGGTGTGGTGGCCGTGGCCACCGTCGGCGCGGGGGTGATGGCCGCCTTCGGCCTGTTGGCTACGCAGCGGGTGTTGGTGGAACTGTTCGCCGGAGGACCCACCGCCGACAAGGTACGGGCGGCGCTGCCCGCGCTGGCCGTGCTGGCGGCGACGGTCGCGCTCCGCGCCGGGATGGGCATCGCCACCGGGTACGCGCAGAACGGGTTGACGCCCCGGGTGAGCCGTGAGGTGGAGCGGGGCCTGTTCGAGGTGTCCACAGCGGTCCGGTTGGAGGCGTTCGACGCCGACGCGTTCGCCGATGACATGGAACGCGCCTCGCGGGGCACCGAGTCGACGATCGGGCTGGTGCAGGCGTCGATGAACCTGCTCGCCGGGCTGGCCGGGCTGCTGGCCGTGGCGGCCGCCGTCATCGTCATCCATCCGTTGCTGCTGCTGGCGCTGCTTGTCGCCACGGTGCCCAACGCGTGGGCGTCGTTGCGGGCCGGGCATCTGCGCTACCAGACGTACACCACCGGATCGGTGCGCCGACGTCGACTGTGGCTGCTGCACAAGTTGATGGCCGAACGTGCCTCGGCCCCGGAGTTGCGCTCCTACGGGCTGCGCCGGTTCCTGCTCGACCAGTACGACCGGGTGATGCAGGTGGAGACCGACATCCAGCTCGCCCTCGCCCGGCGGGTCACCACGACCACCACTGTCGGCGCCATCGTCGGCGGCCTTGCGACCGGCACCGTCTACGCCCTGCTCGGAATGCTGCTCCTCGACGGGCAGATCCCGCTCGCCGCCGCCGCGACCTGCGTCATCGCGGTGCAGTCGGCGCAACGGTCCCTGGCCATCGCCACCTTCCAGGTCGACCACGTCTACACCGAGGGGCAGCACTTCGGCGACTACACCGGTTTCATGACCCGTGCCGACGCGTACCTACCGACCGGCACCGGGCCCGTTGCCGCCGCCGATCCGGACCGGCTGCGGGAGTTGACGGTCGACGAGGTCAGCCTGCGCTACCCCGACCGGGACGACCCCGCCGTCGACGGCGTCACGTTGACGATCACCGCCGGGCAGACTGTCGCGTTCGTCGGGGAGAACGGCTCGGGCAAGACGACACTCGCCGCGATGATCGCCGGCCTTCGCGCCCCCACCGAAGGCAGCATCGAGTGGAACGGCCGCCCGTTGTCGGACTGGAACGTCGACGGGCTGCGTGCCCGGATCGCCGTGGTGACGCAGGAATACCACAAGTGGCCGTTCACCGCGGCAACCAACATCGCCATCGGCGACGTCGACAGCGAGGCCCGGCAGGATCGCATCGAGGCCGCCGCCGGCCGCGCCGTCGCCCACGACATGATCAACGAGCTTCCGCACGGGTACGAGACACTGCTCGACCGGACCTTCGCGCGCGGCCAGGACCTCTCCGGTGGGCAGTGGCAGCGCATCACCGCAGCTCGCGGGTTCCTGCGCGACGCCGAACTGCTGATCATGGATGAGCCGTCCTCAGCGCTCGACCCCCGGGCCGAGGACGCCCTGTTCCAGACCATCCGGGACCGGAAAGGTCGCGCCACCACGATCCTCATCACGCACCGGCTCGCCAACGTCCGGCACGCCGACCGGATCTTCGTCCTGCACCACGGCCGGCTGGTCGAGGCGGGCACACACGCCGACCTGGTCGCCACCGGCGGTCGGTACGCCGAACTGTTCGCCCTCCAGGCTGCCGGCTACGACGCGAACCTGGCCGAGGGCAACCAACACACCTGAACCGTCCAGTCGGACCTTCTCCCGCTGGATCGCGGGAGGCTAGGCTTCGGCCCATGTCAGGGTGGCGGGGCCGGACGGCGGACGTGGCCCTGGTGCCCGCCGTCGGTCTGGTCGCCGTCACGGGCCTGGTGGTGCAGGCGCGCGGCATCGACACCGCCCCCGAATGGGCGGCGCTGCTGGCGGTGCTGCTCTCCACCGGCGCGTTGTACGTCCGGCGGCGTCATCCGGTGCCGGTGGGCGTCGTGGCGCTGGCTGCCATCGGCGCGTACGGGGCGTTGCTGCACCGGCCCGGTCCGATCATGGTGGTGTTCGTCGTGGCGCTCTACACAGTCGTCGACGAGGGACATCTCGCGGTCGCCATCGGGCTCGGTCTCGCCTCGGTGATCGCCTTCGCCGTTGCGGACAGCTACAACCGGTCCCCGAACACCATGAACGGGGCGACGCTGCTGCACGCCGGTTGGCTCGTCGCGGTCATCGTCGGCGTGACCCGCAACCGCCGTGCCTACCTCGCCGAGGCGCAGGCCCGAGCGGTCGTCGCCGAGCAACGGATGGAGGAGGAGGCCCGGCGGCGGGCCACCGAGGAGCGGCTGCGCATCGCCCGGGAGTTGCACGACGTGCTCGGCCACCACCTGTCGTTGATCAACGTGCAGGCCAGCGCCGCGTTGCACAGACCCGATCCGGTCCGGTCCGAGCAGGCCCTCACCGCGATCAAACAGACCAGCAAGGAGACGTTGAGTGAGTTGCGCGCGACGCTGGGCGCACTGCGGCAGGCCCCGACGGTCGTGCCCGCACCAGGTCTGCACCGCCTCGGTGATCTGATCAGGACGGCCGCCCGGCCGGAGTTGGAGATCCGCACCGAGCTGGCCGAGACGCTGTCGCTCCCGCCGGAGGTCGACCTTGCGGTGTATCGGATCGTCCAGGAGGCGCTCACCAACGTGGCGCGTCACGCGCGTGCCACCGCCGCCGTGGTCAGGGTCCGGCCCGATCACGACGACGTGCTCGTGGAGGTCGAGGACGACGGGACCGGCCAGCCGGGTTCGCCGGGCAGCGGGATCCTCGGGATGCGGGAGCGGGTGCGGGCCCTCGGCGGTTCGCTGACGACTGGCGCGCAGCCGGACGGGGGCTTTCGGGTCTGTGCCCGTCTGCCGATGCGACACGACCCGGCGCCGGTGGGGGAGCAGATGTGATCCGGCTGCTGATCGTCGACGACCAGACCCTGGTACGCGCCGGTTTCCGATCCATTCTCGACGGTGAGGACGGTCTCGAGGTGGTCGGCGAGGCTGCCGACGGATTCGAGGCGGTGCGGCTGGCCCGGCAACTGCGACCCGACGTCGTCCTCATGGACATCCGGATGCCCGGGCTCGACGGCCTGGCCGCCACTGGTGAGATCGTCGCGAACTCCGATGCCCGCGTCATCATTCTGACCACGTTCGACCTTGACGATTACGTCTACGACGCGCTGCGGGCCGGGGCCAGCGGCTTCCTGGTCAAGGACACCGAGCCGGCGGAGTTGATCCACGGGGTGCGGGTGGTGGCCCGGGGCGACGCGCTGATCGCGCCGTCGATCACCCGACGGTTGATCGCCGAGTTCGCGGCCCGAGCCAGGCATCCCGACCCCGGGCCACGACTGGGTGTGCTCACCGAGCGGGAGCGTGAAGTGCTGGCGCTGGTCGCCGCCGGCCTCTCCAACGACGAGATCGCGGCGCGGTTGGTGCTGAGCCCGGCGACCGCCAAGACACATGTCAGCCGGATCATGACCAAGGCCAATGCCCGGGACCGAGCCCAGTTGGTGATCCTCGCCTACGAGTCCGGTCTGACAGTCCCTGGTTGGCTCACTCGCTCCTGACCACCGCCGTCGGGTCGTCCGGTACGGCCGCCGACGGGGCAGCCTCCGGGTGGGACGGGATCAGCCAGGCCGGAACCGGTCAGCGTCAGCCCGCCAGGCGGCCGGTGCGGCGCGCGCGAAGCAGGGCCAGCCCACCGAGCACCACGCCGGCCAGCCCGACCACAAGCGCCACGTAGGCCCCGCCCCGCCCGTTGCCCGTGCCGATGCCACTGTCCGAGGTGGCCACCACCAGCCCGCCGAGCGCCATGCTGATCAGCCCCGTCACCAGGGCCAGGACGCCGCCGAGGCTTCCCGAGCCGGTACCGAGGCGACTGGCGGGGCGGGCCAGGGCCCGTCCTCCGATGACAGTGCCGACCAGCCCCAGCAGGGCGGCCACACTGGCACCGAGACGCCCGGAACTCATGGAGAGAGCAGTTGCGGCGGTCGGTTGGGCGGAGAGGTGCGTGGCTGCCGGTGCGGCCAGCTCGATCAGTGCGAGCGGAGCGGTTACGGCGGTGGCGAGCAGGTGACGGACGGACATCGTGGATCCCCTCGGTCGCGTGACGGGTACGAGAGGCAGCCTAGGAAGCAAACCCCTGCTGAGTCGTCATGCCGGAGTTGCCGATGGGCCTACCACCCGGGATGTACGCGCTCGGGGCGTCGTACCGCAGCGGTTGTCTCTACCGTCCAGCGCGTCACGGCGTTGGGGAGCCGCCCTCCGATCTGGGCTCCAGCACCACCACTGTGGTTTCCGACGATCGCCGCGCCGCGTGGGCGTCGAAGTTCTTGTCGGAATCGCGCCAACGGGGCCACAGCCGCGACCGCTCGTCGTCGGTGGCGACGCGGGCGCGGACCAGTCGCCGCCCGTCGGGCAGATCGACTGACGCATCCGGGCGGGCCTGGAGGTTGAGCCACCAGGCGGGTGCGCCCTCGCCCCACCCGTTCATCGCCACCCCGACCAGGTTCGGACCATCCTCGAAGTAGGCGATGATGACGCTGCGCTGCTGACCGGTGCGGCGGCCGACAGTGGTCAGCCGCAGCGTGCCCCACCGGTGCTCGCGCGGTCGCCACAACCCGACCCGGCTGCCGGTGACCCGGTACAGGCCCCGGTGCACCGACCATGCCAACCGGATGAACCACCGCGGCGGAAGCCACGGTGCCTTCGTTGCCTGACCGTCCGACATGACGACCTCCTCCACCGACCGACGATGACGGCCCGACTGGCTGCCGCCGAGTTCGGCGACGCCCACTGTGGACCGTGATCCTCAAGTCTTCCGGCGGGAGCGCGACTCGCGTCCGGGTGTCCAAGATTCGACTGAGGATCGAACCGATCGGTGGAAGCCCCGCTTCGATGGCGGGCCTGTCACCCCTGCCAGGCGTCGATGGCGCGGACGCCGTCGCGGACGACCCGGTCCAGGATGGCGGGGTTGCCGCTGGCGCCCTCCCACCCCTGGTCGTCGAAGACCGTCACGGTGCTGTCGACCCGGGCCACGGCGATCTGGCTGGACGCGGTGCCGCCGGTGCGTTCGCCGTTCAGGCTCGTCTCGGGCCAGGTGCGGGTCAGCAGCAACGCCTCGTCGCCGACCCCGGGCAGCGCCTGACTCTTGACGGTGACGCGGTTTCCGGACTGGTCGTACGAGGGACACGCCTGCACCGCGGTGCGGAGCCGGCCCAGGTAACCCGAGGCGCCGTCGCCGTCGAAAGTGAAGATGGTCTGGTGGATCATCCCCTGCGGCACGTTGCTGGAGGGCTCGCCGGCCTTCTGGTAGGTGACTGTCATTGCGGCGCTCGCGGTGACCTGCCGGCCGCCGGTGCCGAACTCGTTGTCGCACAGCTTCGGCAGGGCCTCCTCGACCGGCGTCGTCCGTCGAGGAGACTTGCGCAGCTCGGCGGGCAACTCGACGAAGGCCGAGGTCGGGATGGTCACCGGGGTGCTCGCGCTCGGCGATGGCGCGTCTGTCGGGGACGCTGACGCCGACGCGGTCGCCGGTGCGGTGGTCGCCGGGGCAGAGCCGGGCGGGTCCTCGGTGGCGGTGCAGGCGGCGGCCAGCGCGACGGTGCCGAGCAGCGCGAGCGCGCGTCGCGTACGGGCCATCGGCAGTGGTGTGTATCGGCTCATCATCACCCCTCGTCTGTCCCGAGGCAGTTCCCTGCGCCGAGTCGACCGAAACGACGTCCAGGTCGGTGCGGGGCGACGTCGGCGATCCGTCGCCCGAGCGCGCTGACCTGTTTCCCGCGACCGACGGATCGAGCCGCCGCTTCGTCACTGGTCTGATGAGCTACGGGAGAGCCGGCTGCTGCTGGCCGAGCTGACCGCCCGGACCCTGCGGCAGGGGCTGCACCTGCTGGGCATCCGCACGTTGGAGCGGATGTGACGAGCCGGCCTTCCGGCCCGGTCAGCGGGCCCTCTTCGTGGCCCGCTTCCTGGGCGGCGTCAGGAGGTCGGCGATCTGCGCGATCGCGGCGGGCACCAGGCGGTAGTACGCCCAGACCCCGCGCTTGTCGCGTTCGAGTAGGCCGGCCTCGGTGAGGATCCGAAGGTGATGACTCACCGTCGGCTGGGAGAGATTGAGCGCCGCGGTGAGGTCACTCACTGACGCCTCACCTTCCGGCGCGGACTGGATCAGGCTGAGCAACCGGAGTCGCGCCGGATCGGCGAAGGCCTTCAGCACCCCCGCTAGCCGCTCGGCATCGGCCCGCTTGATGGGATCGCCGGTGAGCGGCGAGATCGCAGGCATGGCAGTTTTCGCAGTTCCCACGCCTGCCATAGTGACACCAACACCATCAATAAACCGGCAGATCCGGCACCAGCCCTCCGATGGCGTCCGGATGGCGCAACGGAACCACCGAACGTGAGTCGAACCTCGACGTCCGTGGTGGCACACGGGCCGTGTGGGGCTTCGGGAAGCTCCACACGGCCCTGGGCGTCAGCGGCGGGGTTTGGGTGCGATGCGGGGCAGGACGTACGGTGGCCCCGCGAAGATCAGGTCGGACTTCAACTCCTGGTACGCGCGCTTGGGCTGGTAGTTCTCGTCGTAGATGGTGGCCAGGCCCTCCGGCGGGTCGTCGAACCAGCCCGGCACCCACGAATGGTTGTCACTGAAACCCCAGACCGTGTACGACAGGCAGCTCCGCACGGCGAGGCACGCCTTCATCAGCACACTGAAGTTGGCGGCCGACGCCTGTAGCCGGGGGTTGATCTCCTCCGAGTTGCCCGCCTGGACGCCCTCGGTCAGCTGGCTGCGGACGTCGACCTCGGTGAACGCGGTCGCGACGCCGAGCCCGCTGAACTTCTTCAGCGCGGCGGTCACCTGGAGGGTGTCGAAGTTGCCGTACTGGGTGCCCAGGTGGCCCTGGGAGCCGACGCCGTCGATCGGGACGCCCTGGGCGCGCAGGCTCTTGGTCATGTCGTACACGAACTGGGTCTTGTCGTCCGCCGGGTTGCCCGAGCCGAACGCCTCGATGTTGTAGTCGTTGTAGAACAGCAGGGCCTTGGGGTCGGCGGCCCGCGCCCAGCGGAACGCGTCGGCGATGTAGCCGGGCCCGAGGTTCTGCGCCCAGAAGCCCTTGTAGTGCAGGGTCGACGGGGTGTCCCAAGGATCGCTGACCGCCTCGTTGACCACGTCCCACTGCCAGATCTTGCCCTTGTAGCGGTTCACGACTGTGGTGATGTGCTTGCGCAGCAGCTCGCGCAGCTCCTGCTTGCTGATGGAGCCGTCGGCGACGCCGCTGGTCAGCCAGGCGGGCAGCTGGTTGTGCCAGACCAGCACGTGACCGCGCACGCTCTGCCGGTTGCGCTTGGCGAAGTCGACGAACTCGTCGGCCGGCCCCCAGTTGTAGCTGCCGCGGGTCGGCTCCAGGCTCTCCCACTTCATCACGTTCTCGGCGGTGACCGAGGCGAACTCGGAGGAGGCCAGCTTGCGGTACTGCGGGTCGCTGGCGTCGTTGAGGGCATCCATGTTGACCGCCGTGCCGACGTGCAGGCCGTGGCGCAGGCCGAGGGTGCCGAGGCTCTGCGTCGTGGGGTCGTACTGTCGACTCGCTGTCGCCGGCACCGTGTTCAGCGTGGCGATGGTCGCGACGGCGACCAGGCCGACTGTCGACCACTGTCTCAACTTCATGTGCCTTCCCTTCCAGACGATCAATAGATAAAGGTCGATCTAGGAGGTGAGGGTCCGGTATTGGTGGGGTGGAGACGCGAGCTGGTGGGGTGACGCCGGTAGTTCCGGCCGGAAACCGGAAACTCGCTCGAAACGTTAAGCCGATCTATGTCTGGGCGTCAACGCTGAAAACTTCCGGAAATTCATCACATGACCTGCGTACCGCTGAGCGGCTGGCGGTCGAAACTTCCGGAGGCCGGCGATCGGCGACGGGTTCGCGTGGTGAGGTCAACGCGGCGCACGACACCAGGCACCGTCGACCCGGTGGCCGACGATGCCTGGTGGCGCTACGGAAGAGTGATCAGCGCAGACCGGCGAAGAGGTCGTCCTCGGGGGTCGGCGCGCCCGTCCGGTCCCGGACCCGCACGAAGGTCTCCACGCCCATCAGCTCGGTGAACCGCTCCTGGCCCAGTTGCAGGAAGAAGATGTTCTCGGTCTGACTGGCGTGAGTGGCCAGCGCGTCGAACTTCTGCGCGCCGTACTTGCTCGTGTCGACCCAGGTGGTGATCTCGTCGTCGGGCAGGCCGAGCTGCGGCACCGGCTCCCCTGCCGAGTCCGGCTCGGCCCAATCGACGCCGAGCTCCTTCATGATCCGACCGAACTCCGCGAACGCCGTACGCGGCACGGTGGTCCAGTAGACCTTCGCGGGGACGTCCGTCTGCTCGACGGCGGCCATGGTGATCCGATGGGCCTGGATGTGGTCCGGGTGGCCGTAGAAACCGTTCTCGTCGTACGTGACGATCACGTCCGGCTGGTACTGCCGAATCAGCTCGGCGAGTCGGGCCGCCGCCTCCGCCACCGGCGTCGTCCAGAACGCGCCGGGCTGGTCGTTGGTGGGCCAGCCCATCATCCCGGAGTCGGCGTAGCCGAGGGTCTCCAGGTGGGTGACGTTCAACGTGGCGCAGCTGGCCTCCAGCTCGGCCTGGCGCATCGCCACCACAGCGGCCGGGTCGTGCCCCTCCTCGCCCGGCTTGACCCCACCCGGACCGTCCCCACATCGCCCGTCGGTGCAGGTCACAAGGACTGTGGTGACCCCCTCGGCGGCATAGCGGGCAAGCACGCCGCCGGTGCTCGTCGCCTCGTCGTCGGGGTGGGCGTGCACCGCCATCAGGGTCAGAGGTCGCTCAGCCATGCCACCACCCTACGGTCATCCGGCTACGGCCCCACGACCTGCACCGGGAACGAGGCGGTCCTCGTCACACCGACCACCGAGTAGGACACGATGACGGTCCGCGCACCTGCGGTGGTGCTGTCGTACCCCGAGAGCGTGTACCCGCCGTGGCCGTGCTCCAGCACCTCGTCCCGCATCCCGTCGGTGTAGTCGGCGGTGACCACGAGCCCCGTGCGGTCCAGGGGCTCGCCGACGGCGTACGTGGTCCTGGTCGGTGGCTTCCGCACCGCGACGCTCGTCGGGTCGGCACCCCGCATAGCGGCATGCTCCGCCTGGGTGAGGGCGAAGACGGTCCCGTGGCGCAGCACGCCGTCCGCCAGGTCGTATGCCGGCTTCCGACTCCAGTCGATGGGCGTCCAGTCGCCCGACGCGAGGTCCGCGCTCCAGTACGGGTGCAACTGCTCCTCCAGGTGCCCACCGGAGGGCGAACCGGCCCAGATCTGGTCGGCCCAGAGGTAGTAGCCCTCTCCGCGTACGTCACAGGGGTTCGCCTTGACCACCATCGGCGCTTCGGCGTAGGTGGTGTTCATCCTCCGGTGGGTGATGCAGCTCGACACCAGTTCCCACTCGTCAGGGGGAGCGAGGATGGCTGTCGACCGCTCCTGATAGATGTCCTGCGCGCCGCACGACGGGACGTACGGTGTGACCCCGATGCCGGTGGCCGTCCGGTCGCTGACGAAGCGGTGGTAGGACCCGTCCGTGTCGTCCCGGATGATCATCGCGTCCAGCGCCCCGTGGTGGGGCCGGCCGCACATCACCTGCGCCGGGGTGAACGTCACGAAATCTCGCGTGGTGCTGTAGAGGGTCTGGTTCCTCGTGAGCGGGAAGCGGCCACGCGGGTCGGTGCGCTCCGGTGTGTAGTAGGTGCCGGGGGCGTACATCGACGACGTCCAGTAGACGACGTAGGCGCCGATCGACTCGTCCCAGATGGCCTCCGGGGCGAACGCCATGCCTGCCTCTTCCGGGGCGACCAGCACGTGTCGCTGCTCGGACCAGGTCCGCAGGTCGGTGGACTCCCACACCTCGATGTGCCGGCTCGCGCCGCTCTGCGCCCAGTCCCAACCCCGCCACCCGTACGACCGGCCATCGACGTTCAGGTCGGTGGCGACGAGGTAGAACCGGTCCCCCTCCGGGGAGCGGACGATCGACGGGTCGCGGATGGCGTGCATGCCAGCGCGGGACCGCAGCACCGCCTGCCCGTCGTTGACGGCTGCCCAACTGGTCGGATCGTTTCCGATGCTCGCGGCAAGGTAGAGCTGTTGCCCCGCCTGGCTGTTGGATCGGGCGAAGTTCGCCATGCCGTAGCGCGAGAACGGAGCCAGCGCGACAGCGGGGCGCACTGTCAACACGAAGTCCCGGCGCGCCTCGACGGCGTCGACCCGGATCCGGGCCGTCATGGTCACCTCCGTCGCGGAAGCCCCGACCGGCGGACGGGTGACGACACCAGCGGCGCTCGCGCCGTCCGCCCGATCGGACACGACGTCGGGATTCGACGACGTCCATCCGATCGCAGCACCAGTCGCCGTCGCCGTCGGCAGCGTCACGTTCCCGCGTACGTCGTCAGCGTTGCGGATCGTGATCTCGGCCAGCGCCCGGTCCGCGCCCGCGCCCGCGGTGGTCTCCTCGCCCCGTGCCACCCGGACCCCCCTCCGCCACCACCTGACGCACCAAAGCGGGCATCGTACCCAGTTCGGCATCCGTCGGGCGGTCCTCGTGTGAACGGCTCTCACGCTCCGGGCAGGTCGTTAGATTCGGGCGTGATCGGCACATCCGAGCAGGTCCGGACGCGGGGGAAGTCGATGGCAAGGACCGCTGGCGGGTTCACTGACCTGCGACAGGTCGAGGCCGGTGTGCTGAACGTCGGATACGTGGACGCCGGGCCGCCCGACGGGGACGCGGTGATCCTCCTGCACGGGTGGCCCTACGACATCCACAGCTTCGCCGACGTCGTGCCGCTGCTCACCGCCGCCGGTCACCGGGTCGTCGTACCGTACCTGCGGGGCTACGGCACGACCCGGTTCCTCTCCGACGACACCATGCGAAACGGCGAACCGGCGGCCATGGGTCTCGACCTCATCGCCCTGATGGACGCCCTGAACATCGACACCGCGAAGCTCGCCGGGTTCGACTGGGGCGCGCGGACCGCCGATGTCGTCGCCGCGCTGTGGCCCGAACGCTGCCGAGGGCTGGTCTCGGTCAGCGGTTACCTGATCGACGGGCAGAAGTCGGGCACGGTCCCGTTGCCGCCGAAGGCAGAGTTCGCGTGGTGGTACCAGTACTACTTCGCCACCGAACGCGGTCGGGAAGGCTACGACAAGAACCGGCGCGACTTCGCCAAGCTGATCTGGCACACCGCGTCGCCCAGATGGACGTTCGACGACGCGACGTTCGACCGCAGCGCGGCGGCGTTCGACAACCCCGACCACGTCGACATCGTCATCCACAACTACCGCTGGCGGTTGGCCCTCGCCGACGGTGAGCCGCAGTACGAGGAGATCGAGGAGCGCCTGGCCGCGAAGCCGAAGATCACGGTGCCCAGCATCTCCCTGGAGGGGGATGCCAACGGCGCGCCGCACCTGGAGCCCACCGTCTACGGCAAGCAGTTCGCCGGCCCGTACGAGCACCGGACCGTCGGGGGCGGTGTCGGGCACAACCTGCCGCAGGAGGCGCCGCAGGCATTCGCGGACGCGGTGCTGGAGGTCTGAGTCGCTAGCCTCCCGGTCGCCGGGGCGTCGGGCGTTCCACCCGCACCGGATCGCCACGGACCAGCCCGTCGTGGATGCGCCACCGGGCGGTGGTGACGGCCCGCCGCGCAGCCTTGTCGCCCTGCTTGATGCGGTGGCGCAGCAGGTCCAGGGCGATCCGGCGGTTGAGGCCGAACTGCCGCTCCTCGTCCACCACGACCACCAGGCCCGAAGGACGGTGCGTCGCGCGTACCGCAGTGCTGGCCTTGTTCCGGTGCTGACCACCCGGCCCGCCGGTGCGGCAGGCGACGATGTCGACGTCCGCCTCGCGGAACGTCGTCGGCCGAGCGGCGCGTTCGGGCGGCTGGGCGGTGACGTACCAGTTCTTCCGGCCGATGCCCGACCGGTACGGGCTCGGGGCCTGCCAGCACAGCGTCCCGGTCCACGAGGCCGCGAACGCCTCGGCGTCGACGCCGGAGATCCGGATCAGCACCGACCGGTAGGTGCCGGCGCGGTCGCCGGGGACCGCCTCAACCTGCTGGATCGTCAGACCTCGGCCGACGCCCTCGCCCCGCAGGCGGTGCAGCAGTTGACTCAGTGCCCAGGCGCACTCCTGCGGCCCACGCCCGGCTGACAACAGCAGCAACGCGGTCACGAGCGGCCTCGCCGGCCGCGGTGGCCCCGCCGGTCCGGGCGTCCGGCGAACCCGAGGTCGGGCGTCTTGTAGGTGACCACTGGCGTCGTGCTGACCACCGGCGTGGCCAGCCGGTGTTCGACCAGGTCGGCGATCACCTGCTCGATGCGCTTGTACGCGGTGGGCGCCTCCTCGAAGAGCAACTGCCGGTCGCCGCACACCACAAGAGAACCCACAGGGGTACGGCGTAGCTCCTCGACAGTGTGCTTGGCCCGGCCCCGCCGCAGCGCGTCGGCGCGCGACATCTTGCGGCCGGCGCCGTGGGCCACCGAGAAGTTGGCCTCCGGCCCGGCGTGGGCGGCCACCAGATAGGACGCCGTTCCCCGGGTACCGGCGATCAGGACATCGCGCCCGTCACCCGACGCTGCGCCCTTGCGGTGCAGGTAGACCCCGTCCCGAACCTCGACCAGGTTGTGGCACTGGTCGACGATCGGCGCGGTGGGCTCGGCCCCCAACGCGTGCGCCACCCGGGCGGCCAGCACCCGTCGGTTGAGCGAACCCCAACGCACGGCGTCGTCGTGCATGCCCAGGTAGGCGTCGGGGTCGGGTGCCGCACCAGCGCCGTGGACCTCGGTGTGCGCCCGCAGGATCCGCTCGCCCAGACCACGGGAACCGCTGTGCACGATCAGCACGAGATCGCCCGCGTCGAGCCCCAGCCGGCCTGCGTGCCGTACGTCGAAGACGGTGTCGACGCGGGCCAGTTCCACGAAGTGGTTGCCCCGGCCCACCGTCCCGAGGCCGTCCAGGTGGCCGGCCGGAACGGCATCGTCGACGGCGGCCCAGGCGGGGTCGTCGGCGTCGCGCACCGGGTCGAGCGCCTGGTCGAGGTCGGGGAACCGGGTGGCGAGCCGTTCCGGTACGGCCCGCTTGAGCTTGATCGGAAACACGGCGATGCCGCAGCCGATGTCGGAGCCCACCAGGAACGGGTACAGCACTGTCGACGCCATGGCCGCGCCGATGGGGGCGCCCTTGCCGGGATGCAGGTCCGGCATCGCGGCGACGTGCCGCATGCCGTCCAGGGCGGCGACCTGTTGGCACTGCGCGAGCGCGTCGGACTCGATCCAGCTCGCGGGAGAGGCGAACACCGTGACGGTGGCCGGGGCGGGCGGGGGCAGGGGCTCCCGAGGGAGATGGTGCTGGGACAAGGAGGCTCATCTCTGGCTGCGAACGTGAAAGCGGACGGCGTCACGGCCCCCGGGAGGCATCACCGGTGGCGCGGAGCAGGGGGTGGAGTCCGTCAGTACGTCATGCACGTCACTCTGGCCGAGGCGCGCCAGGCACGACAACCGATTTTCCTTCACGACGTACGCTGCCGCGATGAGCGCACCGCGTCGCATCCTGGTCTACGGGGTGTACGGCTCCGGCAAGTCCACCCTCGCGGCGCGGTTGGCCGAACACCTCGGACTGCCCTGGTATCCGGTGGACGATCTGCTCTGGCAACCGGGCTGGGTCGAGGTGCCGGTCACCCAGCAACGTGGCCGGATCGAGGAGATCTGCCGACGGGACCGCTGGATCATCGACGGGGCGTACCACGGCTGGCGGGATGTCCCGATGGCCCGCGCCGATCTGGTCGTCGGCCTGGACTATCCACGATGGCGTTCGTTCGGGCGGTTGCTCCGTCGTACCGTTCGCCGGGTGGTCACCGGCGAGGTGATCTGCAACGGCAACCGCGAGTCGCTGAGCAGCGTGCTGTCCCCGGACTCGATTCTGGTGTGGCACGTCACGGCCTTCGGCCGCGCCCGGCGGCGAATGCGGGCCTGGCAGGCCGACCCGTCCGCGCCGCCGGTGGTGTTACTGCGCTCCCCAGCGGAGCTGGACGTCTGGCTGGCCGGGCTGCCTCGGCGGTGAGGCCGCGCGAGGCGCGGACGGCCGCCGCGACAGTCAATGGCGAACGCGTCGTCGGCCCGCTCCCGGTGGGCTGACGCCGGCCGCACCGACCCGAGGGCTGCGAGCCGAGGTCTGGCGGCTCGGCG
>NZ_JBFASO010000004.1:463145-479956 GCF_040677775.1 Micromonospora sp. NPDC053740 | reverse complement strand
CTCAACGACCGCCCCCGCATGACCCTGGGCTGGGCAACCCCAGGTGAGAAGATGACCCAACTTCTCGGTGTTGCAACCACCGGTTGAGCCCGCCCGTCGAACGGAAACTGTCCAAGATCTCGTGGGTTGTGGCCGTCGCGCGGCGCGATGGTGGGTGTCGTGGTCGTGAGCGCGACCGGCGGTGCAGCGAGGTGACGCGGGACGGTTCGGCGGAGTGCGGAACAACGCGGGGTGCGGGCTGGTTGTGGACAGTGTCGGTGTGACTCAGTGTCCCCGGGCCTCACCTAATATCGCCTTCGCGGAATACCGTTCGGCTGGAGCCGCGTCGTGCCACCCGCCGAGAGGCGACCTGCACACCGACACCAGCGCCGCCCCCGGCCCACCAGCCGGGGGCGGCGCTGTCTGTGCTCATCCGTCGGAGCGTCGCGGCACAATGTCCGGATGACTGACGCGCAGCCGTGGTCCGAGCAGTCGGGTGTACTCGTACTCCCCAGTGGGGCGACGGTGCGCGGACGCCGCGTCGCTGCCGCGTCCTCGCCCGCCGACTTCGCCGTGCTGTTGGCACCTGGTCCGGAGCCAGTCTGGCCGCACCGGCGGATCCGGTGGCCCGATTTCTGGGTGCCGCTCGACCGCGCCGACGCCCTCGACGCCCTGCGGGAGGCGCTGCGGCGCGCGCACGACGGGGAACGCGTCGAGGTGGCCTGTCGGGGTGGGGTGGGTCGTACCGGAACGGCCCTGGCCGCCCTGACGATCCTCGACGGGCTGCCGGTCGAGCGGGCGGTGCCGTGGGTGCGGGCCGGTTACCACCCGAAGGCGGTGGAAACCCCCTGGCAGCGGCGCTGGCTGCGCCGCGTCACCTGACACCGCCGCCGAATCGCCGCCGCTCAACCGCTGCGGCCGGAGCGCCGCCGCGCAACCCGCCGCGACCGAACCGCCGCCGCTCAACCGCCGCCGCTCGACCCGCCGCTCAACCCGCCGCGCCCGGAGCGCCACCGTGCCAGCCACCCGTGACACCGCGTCAGCCGACCGCCGCCGCTGGCACCGCCGGACCGCAGCCGCTCGTGCCGGCACCCGTCGCCGCCGTGCTCCGGCCGGTAGCGGGGCGGCGGTGTCAGCTCTGGCCGACCACGGCCGGGTCGTTGACGTACTCGCGGAGGTGCTTGGCGGTGAGGGTGTCGCCGGTGGCGATCAGCTCGGCCGGTGTGCCGGTGAAGACGATGCGGCCACCGTCGTGGCCGGCGCCGGGGCCGAGGTCGATGAGCCAGTCGGCGTGTGCCATGACCGCCTGGTGGTGCTCGATGACGATCACGGTGTTTCCGGCGTCGACCATGCGGTCGAGCAGGGCCAACAGTTGGTCCACGTCGGCCAGGTGCAGGCCTGTGGTCGGCTCGTCGAGGACGTACGTGGTGGTCTTCTCGGCCAGGTGGATGGCGAGCTTGAGTCGTTGCCGCTCCCCGCCGGACAGGGTGGTCAGTGGCTGGCCGAGGCTGAGGTAGCCCAGTCCGACGTCGACCAACCGGCCGAGGATGAGGTGCGCCGCCCCGCTGGGGAAGAACGCGTACGCCTCGGTGACCGACATGGTCAGCACCTCGTGAATGTTCTTGCCGCGCAGCGTGTACGTGAGCACTTCGTCGGTGAAGCGCCGCCCCTCGCATCGTTCGCAGACGCTCGCGACGCCAGCCATCATCGCCAGGTCGGTGTAGATGAGCCCGATTCCCTTGCAGGTCGGGCAGGCGCCCTCGGAGTTGGCGCTGAACAGCGCGGCCTTGACCCCGTTGGCCTTGGCGAAGGCGGTGCGGATCGGGTCGAGCAGCCCGCTGTAGGTGGCCGGGTTGCTGCGTCGTGAGCCACGGATCGGGGACTGGTCGACGATGACGACCCCGGACCGGCCGCGCAGCGACCCGTGGATCAGTGAACTCTTGCCGGAGCCGGCCACGCCGGTGACCACGGTGAGGACCCCGAGCGGGATGTCCACGTCCACGTCGTGCAGGTTGTGCAGGTCGGCCTGGCGGATGGCGAGCTGCCCGGTGGGTTGGCGTACCGCCTCGCGCACTGTTGCCCGGTGGTCCAGGTGCCGCCCGGTGAGCGTGTCGGAGCGGCGCAGGCCGGGGATGTCGCCGGTGAAGCAGATCCGGCCTCCGTCGGCGCCGGCGCCCGGTCCGAGGTCGACCACGTGGTCGGCGATGGCGATGGTCTCCGGTTTGTGTTCCACGACCAGGACTGTGTTGCCCTTGTCGCGCAGCCGCAGCAGCAGGTCGTTCATCCGGGCGATGTCGTGCGGGTGCAGGCCGACTGTGGGTTCGTCGAAGACGTAGGTGACGTCGGAGAGGCTGGAACCGAGGTGGCGGACCATCTTCACCCGTTGCGCCTCGCCGCCGGAGAGGGTCGCCGACTCGCGGTCCAGGCTGAGGTAGCCCAGACCGATCTCGACCAGGGAGTCCAGCAGGTCGCGGAGGTTGGCGACGAGTGGCGCGGCCCCAGGGTCGTCGACGGTGCTGACGAACGCGGCCAGGTCGCTGATCTGCATGGCCGAGCAGTCGGCGATGTTGAGTCCGGCGATCCGTGACGACCGGGCCGGCGCGTTGAGTCGGGTGCCGCCGCAGTCGCCGCAATTGGTGAAGGTGACCGCCCGGTCGACGAAGGCGCGGATGTGCTGTTGCATCGACTCGCGGTCCTTGGACAGGAGGAGCCGCTTGACCTTGACGACCAGACCCTCGTACGTCCAGTTGTTGCTGCCCACCTTGATCTTGGTGGCGGGTTTGTGCAGGAAGTCCTCCCACTGTTGCGGGGTGAAGTCCTGGAGTTTGACGTCCGGGTCGAACAGGCCGGAGCCGACGATGGTCTGCCAGTACCAGGAGTCGACAGCGAAGTTGGGCACTGTGATCGCGCCGTCGTTGAGGGAGCGCTCGACGTCGACCAGTTCGTTGATGTCGAGGTCGGAGACCCGGCCCAGCCCTTCGCAGGTGGGGCACATGCCCTCGGGCAGGTTGAAGCTGAACGCCCCGGCGCCGCCGATGGACGGCTGGCCGAGCCGGCTGTAGAGGATCCGCAGCATGGCGTACGCGTCGGTGGCGGTGCCGACGGTGGAGCGGGAGTTGACCCCCATCCGCTCCTGGTCGACGACGATGGCGGCGCTGAGGTTGCGCAGCGAGTCGACGTCCGGCCGGTTGAGGTTCGGCATGAACGACTGGAGGAACGCGCTGTAGGTCTCGTTGATCATGCGCTGGGACTCGGCGGCGATGGTGCCGAAGACCAGCGACGACTTGCCCGACCCGGAGACACCTGTGAAGACGGTCAACCGGCGTTTGGGGATGTCGACCGAGACGTCGGCGAGATTGTTCTCCCGTGCCCCGCGTACCTCGATCATGTCGTGGCTGTCGGCGGCGGACCATGCTGGCTGCGACATACGGACCCTTCACAGAATCGTGGCGGGACTTTGCCCCGCCGAGCACTGGCGGGTTCCATTGTCTCATTCATCCCCATGTAGAGCCTTTCGCCGCGAGTCAAGCGCAGGCTGCGGCACTAGGTCCGGGAAAGTCTCAAATCACGTCGTAAGCGGTACGGTGGCTCGGGTGGATGTCGCCTCGAAGGATCGGCTGCGCGCCGTGGACCTGGCGGCCACCGTCGGGATCTCGGTGCAGCAGGTGCGCAACTACGTCGAGTTGGGGGTGCTGCCGCCGGTGCGTCGCACCGCGAGCGGCTACCGGATCTTCACCAGTGAGCACGCCCGGGCGCTGACCGTCGCGCGGCGGTTGGCCGAGGGGCATGGCTGGAGCCGTACCCGGGAGGTCATGGCTGCGGTGCACAGGGGTGACCTGCCGGCGGCCCTGGCGGCGCTCGACGGCGGCCATGCCGAGCTGGACCGGGAACGCGCCGAGATTCGCCGGGTGCTCGGCGCCTTCGAGACCGTGCTGGCCAGCCCACCAGTGGCCCGACCCGCGCCACGCCACGGCGTGCGCATCGGCGAGGTCGCCGCCCTGGTCGGGGTCCGGACCTCGCAGCTGCGGCTGTGGGAGGAGCGCGAGCTGCTGCGGCCGCGTCGCACCCCGGGCACCAACTACCGGGTGTACGACGAGGCGGAGCTACGTGCGGCGCAGGTCATCGCGTTGCTGCGCCGGGGCGCGTACCCGTTCGAGATCATCGCTGCGGTGCTGGGCGAGCTGCGGACCACCGGCAGCGCCCAGCGGGTCCGCGCCGAGCTGGGCCGTCGCGAGCAGGAGCTGCACACCCGCAGCCTGCGCCGGCTGCGGGGCACCGCCGCGCTGCACGACTACCTGCGCGCCCGCGGCGACGCGAGTTGACCGGCATCCCGTCCCGCCGGGCGATCTTCCTGACTAGGGTCGGGCACATGAGAGCTGCGCTGCTGGCGGCCACGACGTCCGCCGTCCTGCTCGCTCCGGTGCCGGTCGGTGCGACGGGAGCGTCCGCCGCGCCGACGGTGCGCTGCCCCCGGGTCCCGGCCCCGGCGACGTCGCGCCCACCTCGGCCCTCGCCCCCGCCCGCCGTCCCCGAGCAACGGATGATCGGCGGCGCGGCGCTGGACACTGCCGGCCTGGTCGTGCCGGCCGGCGTCGCCGCGCCACCCGGGGTCACCGCCACGTCGTGGCTTGTCGCCGACCTGGACAGCGGCCAGGTGCTCGGCGGCTGCGGCCCCCACGAGTACGGCACACCGGCGAGCGTGCAGAAGCTCCTGCTGGCGGCCACGATGCTGCCCAAGCTCGACCCGAAGCAGACGGTCACCGTCACCGACGATGACATGAACATCGAACCCGGCTCCTCGGCCGTGGGCCTGGTCGCGGGCGGCCGGTACACCATCGAGACCATCTGGCTGGGGTTGCTGCTCAACTCCGGCAACGAGGCCGCCAACGCCCTCGCGCGACTCGGCAGCGGGACCGACAGCGCCGCCGGCGTGCGCGCCATGAACGAGCAGGCGCACCACCTCGGCGCGCTCCAGACGCACGCTGTCACCCCGTCCGGGCTGGACGGCAAGGGGCAGTTCACCAGCGCGTACGACCTGGCGCTGATCGCCCGGGCCTGCTTCGCCCAGCCGACCTTCCGCCGGTACGCGCTGACCGAGCAGACGTCGATTCCGCCCCAGCCGGCGCAACGCACCAAGGGCTTCGAGATCCAGAACGAGAACCAGCTCATCTACCGGTACCCGGGGGCTCTCGGCGGCAAGACCGGCTTCACCGACCTGGCCCGGCACACCTACGTGGGGGCGGCGGAACGCGGCGGGCGGCGACTCGTGGTGACGCTGCTGGGCGCCGAATCGGCACCGGTGCGCGGCTGGGAGCAGGGCGCTGCCCTCCTGGACTGGGGCTTCACGCTGCCGCGGGACGCCGCCGTGGGTCGACTGGTCGAGCCCGGCGAGCTGACCGCCACCCCGTCGGCGGTGCCGTCCGCGCTGGCGGCACCCGGCGCGCCCCGACCGGCGGCGGCCAGCGGGCCCGCGCGTACCGGCTCGGAGTGGCTCTGGTCGGTGACCGCGGTGAGCGGCGCGACGGTGGTGGCGTTGTGGGGCGGCCTGCTGTGGCGGCGTCGCCGCCGGATGCCCTGACGGATCGACATCGGGCGCTGCCATCCATAGACTCCGGTCTTTCTGGCACCACCAGTCCAGGAGGATCCCTGTGTCGAGTGAACTCGAACCGCGCCCCGCAGTGGCGGCACCCCGCCGGCCGGTGCGCGCCCTGACCCGCCTCGCGGGGGTGGCAGTGCTCGCCGGGGCGCTGGTCGTCGGCTCGTCCGTCACCGCGCTCGCCGCCCCGGGCCCGTCGGCCGACAGCGTGCGCGTCTCCGCCGCGCCGAGCGCCGCTGCCGACGCCGCCACCCGACCGCCGCGCACCACCCACGGCCCGTGCGCCTACACCGAGACCCCTGACGAACCCGCGGCCCGGCCGGTTCCGCTGCCGCCCGACCCGCGACGCACCCCGGCCCGGGGCAGCGTCCGGGTGACACTGGCGACCAACCACGGGCCCATCGGGTTGACACTGGATCGAGCCGCGGCGCCGTGCACGGTGCAGAGCTTCCTGCACCTGGTGAGCAAGCGGTTCTACGACCGCACCCCGTGCCACCGGCTCACCGCGTACCCGACGCTGAGCGTGCTGCAGTGCGGTGACCCGTCCGGCACCGGTGAGGGCGGCCCTGGCTACCGGTACCGCGACGAGTTGCCGACCAACCTGCCGCCCGCGCCCACCGACCCGACCGGGGAGCGCCGGGTGTACGCCCGTGGCGTCCTCGCGATGGCCAACGCCGGGCCGGACACCAACGGCAGCCAGTTCTTCCTGGTCTACGCCAACTCCGCGCTGCGCCCCAACTACACGATCTTCGGTGAGGTCGACAGTGCCGGCCTGGCCACGCTGGACCGGATCGCCGCCGGGGGAGTGGCGCCGACCGCCGAGGACCCGGCGCCTGTCGACGGGGCGCCCGCCCTGCCGGTGACCATCCGCAAGGCCGTCCGCTGGCACCATCACCACTGACCGTGCGGCGCGGTGGGTGACAGTCGGTCGCTCACCGCGCCGGCCGCGGGTGACCTCCGGTCGGGCACGGCCCTGCCGGAATTTTCGGGAACCGACCGGAACCGGTCCAACCGGTTTCCGACGCAGTTCCGGCCGTCACGCCGAGGCGGGCGACCCGGTCAGCGGGGCGGCGGTGCTGTCCCGGACGACCATCTCGGTCGCGAGTTCCACCCGGGGCGAGTCGATGCCCTCGCCCTGGGCCAGGCGCAGCACGGTCCGGGCCGCCAACCGTCCCATCTCGACCAACGGTTGGCGCACTGTGGTCAGCGGCGGTGAGGCCCAGCGGGCTTCCGGCAGGTCGTCGAACCCGACCACGCTCACGTCGTCCGGCACCCGCAGCCCGCGACGCCGGATGGCCTCGTAGACGCCGAAGGCCATCTGGTCGCTGGAGGCGAAGATGCCGGTCGGCGGGTCGGCGAGGTCGAGCAGCGCGGTCCCGCCAGCGAACCCGGAGGCGTGGTAGAAGTCGCCCGGGTAGATCAGCGCGTCGTCCACCGGCACCCCGGCGGCCTCCAGGCCGGCCCGGTAACCGTCGAGCCGGGCCCTGCTGCACAGCAGGTGCGTCGGCCCGGCCACGAAACCGATACGCCGGTGCCCGATCGCGAGGAGGTGTTCGGTCGCGGCGAGCCCGCCGGCCCAGTTGGTGGCACCGATGGTCGGCACGTCCATGGCCGGCACGCCGGCCGGGTCCACGACCACCACCGGCACGTTGAGGCGACGCAACTGCGCGTGCAGCGGCGGGCTCAGGTGCGAGGTCACGAAGATGACGCCGTCGGTGGCCCGGGTGCGCAGGTTCTGCAACCACTGCCGGGCCGCCGTGGGCTGCCGGTGGATCGCGGAGACCACAGTGCCGACGCCCGCGCCGTGCCCGACATCCTCCACGCCCCGGATGATCTCCACGGCCCAGGGGCTGTCCAGGTCGTTGAAGACCAGGTCGACGAGACCGGCACGGCGAACGCTGCGGCTGGTACGACGCCGGTAGCCGTGGTGGCGCAACAGCTCCTCGACCCGCTCGCGGGTGTCCGGGGCCACATCGGAGCGACCGTTGAGCACCCGTGACACGGTCGGCACCGACACCCCGGCCTCCCGTGCGATCGCGGTGATGGTCACCCTGCGTCCGTCGTCCGCGCCCACCCGCGTCTCCTTCACCGAGCCGGAGGAACGACCACCAGGCGTCGCCCACCGTGTGTCCCGAAACGGCGTGCCCGTTCCACGCGTCATCTTGCCTCACCGATGGGGGTTGACGACATGCCAGGCCGATCGAAGCTTCGCTTGAGTTGCGGAAAAGTTCCGGAGTTTTTCCGGTTACTTTCGGTTGGTGGACCACGTGGATCCTGGGATGGTGACAGTTGTCGGGCTGATAGACAGGACTCGTGCGCTACCGCCTGGCCGTCGTGCTCGCGCTCGCCGCGCTGCTCGGCGGCTGCTCGCGGCCGGAGCCCCGCCCCGCGCCGGCCACACCACAGCCGACGCCGGCGAGCCACACACCCCCACCCGCGCCGACCCCTGCCACCTCGGTGGCGGCCCCGCTGCCGGGGTTCGTGGTGCTGACCGACCTCGACCCGCGCATCCACGCCGACATCCGATACGCCACACCGCACAACTTCGTCGGCCGGCCAATCACCGGCTATCGCGAGCCGCTGTGCCTGCTCACCCGGCAGGCGGCCGAGGCGTTGCGCCGCGTACAGGACGCCGCGCTGGCCGGTGGGCACAGCCTCAAGGTGTACGACTGCTACCGCCCGCAACCGGCGGTGGACGACTTCGTCGCCTGGTCGAAGCGCCCCGACGAGCAGCAGACAAAGGCGGAGTTCTACCCGGACCTGGCCAAGAACCGGCTCTTCGCCGACGGGTACATCGGCGCTCCCACAGCGCACAGCCGCGGCAGCACCCTGGACCTGACACTGGTCGACGAACCCGCCGCTAGCCAACCTCCGTACCGGGTCGGGCCTCCGCTGGTCGCCTGCACCGCGCCGCGCGCCCAGCGCTTCGCCGACAACAGCATCGACATGGGTACGGGCTTCGACTGTTTCGACCCCCGGGCGCACACGGCCGACCCCCGCATCGCCGGGACGGCGCGCGACAACCGTCGCTTGTTGCAGCGGCTGATGACCGACGCCGGGTTCGTCAACTACGACCGCGAGTGGTGGCACTACAGCCTGCGCGACGAGCCGTACCCGGACACGTTCTTCGCCGCCCCGGTCGACCGCTCCTCGGTCGGCTGACCCGCGGCGCGGCGGCCCGGCCCGGCCGGCGCCGAGGCCATCCGGCATGATCGTTTCAATGACCACCGAACGGATCGGCCCCCCGGTTACCGGCGACGAGCGGGAGACGCTGCGCGCGTTCCTCGACTTCCACCGCGCCACGCTGGCCCTCAAGTGCGAGGGTCTCTCCGACGGGGACCTGCGCCGGCAGTCGATGCCGCCCTCCACCCTGTCCCTGCTCGGCCTGGTGCGACACATGGCCGAGGTGGAGCGCGCCTGGTTCCGGCGGGTCATCGACGGCGAGGACATCCCGCTGGTGTGGTCGGAGACCGGCGACTTCCAGCAGGCGTACGACGCCAGATCGGCCACCCGGGCCGAGGCGTTCGACGCCTGGGAGCGTGAGGTCGCGCACGCCCGCCGGATCGAGCGGGCCGCCGCCTCGCTCGACGTGACCGGCCGCAACGCCCGCTCCGGCGAGACCGTGTCACTGCGGCTGGTGATGCTGCACCTGATCCACGAGTACGCCCGACACAACGGCCACGCCGATTTTCTCCGCGAGGGCATCGACGGCGCCGTCGGCGTCTAGCCCGGGTCAGGTCCAGTAGAGGATCCGGCAGGCCGGGACGCGGGCGGTCAGTTCGGTGGTGAACCAGTCGCGCAGCTCGGTCATCTGCTCGCGGGGGTAGACGTACTTCACCGCGCCGAACTTGCCGTGCTTGCGGGTGCGGGACTCCTCGTCCATCTCCAGCCGGGTGCGCGGGTACCAGCCGAGCAGCACCTCCTTGCTGCCCGGCGTGAACCGGTGGGTGATCAGCTCGGCGGTCAGGTCCACATCGGGCACCCCGTCGACCGCCGCGCGGACCTGGTCGAGCAGGTCGCCGTAGTGCTCCCGCCAGTCCGGCAGCGCGATGATCGGCGCGATGGTCAGCCCGACCGGGTAGCCGTCGAGGGCGAGCCGGCGCAGCGCGGCCAGCCGGTCCGGCACCCGCGCGGTGCCGCCCTCGAACCGTTCGCTGACCGGGGCGCAGTTGACGCTGAAGCGGACCCGGGTCCGGTCGGCGTGCGGCAGGCCGACGAAGGTGTCCACGTCGGCGTACTTGGTGGTCCAGCGCAACTGCACGGGGGCGTCCCAGTCGGCGAAGTGCTGCACCGCGCGCCGCCAACTGCCGGTCAGGTGCTCCAGGGCGAGCGGGTCGGTGTAGCAGGACGCCTCGAAGGTGGTGCCCTCGTCGGCGCGCCGCGCGTTGCGGCTGGTCACCGTGCCGCGCCCGGCGTACGCGGCCAACCCGGCGAGGATGTCGTCGAGGTCCGCGTACACCCGGGTCACCGGTGGGCCGGACAGGGATCCGGCGAGGTAGCAGTACTGACAGTGCGCCGGGCAGCCCTCGGCCAGGTCGACCCGCCAGTCGGCGCTGGGCGCGATGGGTTGCAGGACACGCCGCGAGGGTGGGCTCACCACGATCGCCATTGTCGACTTGGCCCGCGCGTAGGTTTCCCGGTCGGTCTGCCCGCGTACCCCGGTGAGCCGGTTGGCGCGCAGGTGTTCCACCTCGATGCCGAGTGCCCGCACCCGTTCGACGATCCGTTGGCCGTGCGGGTGGTCGAGCGCGGCGGGGGTGGCCACCACCCGGCTCGGGGTCCAGCGGCGCGCCGACCGGGTCGGCGGCGCGAGGCCGGCCAGGTCGCGGATCGGCACATGTTCGCCGCTGGCGTCGTGCGGCGCGGCGGGCACGTCCACGGCGAGCGGCTTGTCGACGTCGACGGCGTCCGGGCTGGTCATCCGGCGGGGTACCCGTTGCCGTAGGAATCCCACCCGTTCGGGCGATCGGCGATTGACGCGATCAGGTCAGAGGAATAACCTTTCGTCTATCTGTAAACCTTGTGAACAGATGTACCTCGACGCGGCGGCGCGCGTCCCCACCGAAGGGACGATCAGGTGATCGCAGAACTCTCCTCCCGTACCAGAAGGATCCTGTCGTTGTTCGTCGCCCTGGTCGTCGCCTTGACCGCCGGTGTCGCTGTCAGCGCCTCGCGCAGTGCGCAGGCCGCGCCGACGTTCAAGGTCCTGGCCTTCTACAACGGCACCTGGGACGCCGCGCACATCGACTTCGTCAAGGACGCCCGGGCCTGGTTCCCGCAGGCCGCCGCCCAGTACGGCTTCTCCTGGGAGGCCACAAACAACTGGAGCCTGCTGAACACCGCCAACCTGGCCCAGTACAAGGTCGTCATGTTCCTTGACGACGCGCCGCCCACCGGGCAACGCGCCGCGTTCCAGCAGTACATGCAGAACGGCGGAGCGTGGTTGGGCTTCCACGTCAGCGCATGGACCGACAATCCGTCGAGCTGGAGCTGGTACTACAACACCTTCCTCGGCACCGGCGCGTTCCAGACGAACACCTGGGGACCCACCCGGGTCACGATGCGCGCCGACAACCGCACCCACGCCGCCACCCGGAACCTCCCGGCGACGTTCCCGTCGTCGATCAGCGAGTGGTACTCCTGGAGCAACGACCTGCGGCAGAACCCCAACATCGACATCCTCGCGTCGGTCGACCCGTCCAGCTTCCCGGTCGGCACGGATCCCAACCAGTCCTGGTACGGCGGCTACTACCCGCTCGTCTGGAGCAACCGGCAGTACAAGATGCTCTACGCCAACTTCGGCCACAACGCGATGAACTACAGCACCAACACCGGGTTGTCGTCGACGTTCGACAGCGCCCAACAGAACCAGCTGCTGATCGACGGGCTGCACTGGCTCGCCGGCGTCGGCACCGTCCCACCGACCACGCCCCCGCCGTCCGACGGCATCTCGCCGACCGCCTGGCACACGGCTGTCAACCGGGCCAGTGGCAAGTGCGTGGACGCCCGCGCCGCCGCCAGCGCGAACGGCACCGCGATCCAGCAGTACGCGTGCAACAGCAGCACCGCCCAGCAGTACCAGTTCGTGCCGACCAGCGGCGGGTACCTACGGGTCAACAACCGCAACAACAGCGCCCAGGTGCTCGACGTGAAGGACCGGTCGACGGCCGACTCGGCGCCGATCCAGCTCTGGTCCTACAGCGGCGGCAACAACCAGCAGTGGCGGGCCGAGCCCGAGGGCGGCGGCTACTACCGCCTGGTCAACCGCTCCAGCGGCAAGTGTCTCGACGTGCCGGGAGCGTCCACGGCGGACAGCGTCCAGCTCATCCAGTACACCTGCAACGGCACCGCGGCGCAGTCGTTCCGGCTGGTGCCGCAGTCATAGCTCCACTGCCACGTCCGCGCCGGGGTGAACAGCGACTCGCCCCGGCGCGGGGGCGGCGGCGCGAGCGAACCGGGCGGCGACGTCCCGGACGACGGTGAGCAGCTCCGGCGGGTCGAGCACGTCGAAGTCGACAGCCAGGGTGCCGAGGAAGGCGGCCAGATTGCCCAGCGACTCGCCGCCGGTGTGCAGCAGGCAGGCCCGCTCGTCGATCGCCTCCAGCAGACCCGCAGTGGTGGGAATCCGTCGCGCCATCGTCTCTGCCGACGCGTGCAGGCGTACCCGGGCGGGGTGTGGCCAGGCCGTGGAGCCGACGCCGCGCAGCACGTGCGCGACAGCGTCGCCACCCGGCGGCTCCCGCAGCGCGAAGCGCGGGCCGGTCGGCACCCGGGGTCGGATCCGGTCGGCGCGGAACGTCCGCCAGTCGGCCCGGTCGGTGTCCCACCCCAGCAGGTACCACCGCCGCCCGGTGTAGACCAGACGGTACGGCTCGACATCGCGCACGCTGACACTGCCGTCATGCCCGGCGTAGTCGAACCGCAGCCGCTCCCGACGGTGCGCGGCAGTGGAGACGGCGGTCAGAGTGTCCGCGTCAACGGTCGGGCCACCGCCTGCGGCGGAGACCGTCGCCGAGCGCAGGGCGTCCACCCGGTGCCGCAGCCGTGACGGCAACGACTGCTCCAGCTTTGCCAACGCCCGCAGCGAGGTCTCCTCGATGCCGGTCACCGAGCCACCGGCCGCCGCCCGCAGCCCAACGGCCACCGCCACGGCCTCGTCGTCGTCGAGCAGCAGCGGTGGCAGCGCCGACCCGGCACCGAGCCGGTAGCCGCCGGCGACCCCCGGGTGCGACTCGATCTGGTAGCCCAGCACCCGCAGCCGCTCCACGTCAGTGCGTACCGTGCGGGTGGTGACCGCGAGCCGTTCGGCCAGCTCAGCGCCGGACCAGTCCCGGCGCGCCTGCAGGAGAGTCAGCAACCGCAGCAGCCGCACCGAGGTCTCCACCATCCCGGCAAGTCTGCCAGCGACCGCCGACGGGCTGTGGGAGCGCCGGTTATTGGGTTGCCCGACCCGACGACGGCCTGCTGAACTACCCGAAACCGCCACCAACTTCCAGGGAGCAACAATGCGCGCTGCGTCAATGCCCGACCAGAAGGGATCTGTCGCCTACCTGAAGGACCTGACGCTGCGTGGAAACCCTGAACCTCGGCATCCTGGCTCACGTCGATGCCGGTAAGACCAGCCTGACCGAGCGGCTGTTGCACGACGTTGGTGTGACCGACCAGCTCGGCCGGGTCGACGCGGGCAGCACCCAGACCGACACCCTGGCACTGGAACGGCAACGCGGGATCACCATCCGCTCGGCTGTCGTCTCCTTCGTGCTGGACGACGTGGCCGTCAACCTGATCGACACGCCCGGCCACCCGGACTTCATCGCCGAGGTCGAGCGGGTGCTCGGTGTGCTCGACGGCGCGGTGCTGGTGGTCTCCGCGGTGGAGGGGGTGCAGCCGCAGACGCGGGTGCTGATGCGGACTCTGCGTCGGCTGCGCATCCCGACGCTGATCTTCATCAACAAGGTCGACCGAGCCGGGGCGGACCCCGAACGGGTCTTCCAGGCGGTCGCGGAGAAGCTCACGCCGACCGTCGTGGCGATGGGCGCGGTGGCGAAGCCGGGGACCCGCAGCGCCCACTGCACGACGTACGGCCCCACCGACCTCGCCTTCACCGACCGGCTGCTCGACCTGCTCACCGGCCAGGACGACGTGCTGCTCGCCAACTGGGTGGCGGACACGTCCTCGCTACCGTACTCACGGCTACGCGCAGCGTTGGCGACGCGGACCGGCCGCGCGCTGGTGCAGCCCGTGTACGCCGGCTCGGCGATCACAGGTGTCGGGGTGGACGCGCTGATCGCCGGGATCACCGAGCTGTTGCCCACCGTCCGGGGTGACGCCGACGCCCCGGTCTCGGGCACCGTGTTCGCCATCGAACGGGGTCCAGCCGGAGAGAAGATCGCCCTGGTCCGGCTCTTCGCCGGCACGATCCGGATTCGCGACCGGGTCCGCGTCGGCGCCGTCGACGCTGAACTGGTCACTGCCGTACGAGTCGTCGCCCATGGGGCCGACGTGGTGGCGTCCGCGGTCGAAGCCGGCCACATCGCCCGGTTGTGGGGCCTCAGGCACGCTCGGATCGGCGACCCGGTGGGCGTACCACCCGAACGTGGCGGCACCGACCGCCACTTCGCGCCACCCACCCTGGAGACCGCGGTGGTGCCGACGCGCCCCGCCGACCGGGTCGCGCTGCACGCCGCGCTGATCCAGCTCGCTGAGCAGGACCCGCTCATCAACCTGCGGCAGGACGACCGGCAGCACGAGATCACCGTGTCGCTCTACGGCGAGGTGCAGAAGGAGGTCATCCAGGCCAACCTTGCCGACGACTTCGGTGTGGGGGTGACGTTCCGGGAGACCAGCACGGTGCACGTGGAGCGGGTGTGCGGCGTCGGTGGGGCGGTCGAGGTGATCGCGGTGGCGCCCAACCCGTTCCTGGCCACCGTCGGGCTGCGGATCGCGCCGGCGCCGACCGGTGCCGGCGTGACTTTCCGGCTCGGCGTCGAACTGGGTTCGATGCCACCGGCGTTCTTCACCGCCGTGGAGGAGACCGTACGCCGAGCCCTGCGTCAGGGCCTTCACGGGTGGGAGGTCCCCGACTGCGAGGTGACGATGACTCACGCCGGTTATTGGGCACGGCAGAGTCATTCCCACGGCACGTTCGACAAGAGCATGTCCAGCACGGCGGGGGACTTCCGCAATCTCACCCCGTTGGTGCTGATGGCCGCACTCGCCCGTGCCGGCACCCGGGTCCACGAGCCGGTACACCGCTTCCGGCTGGAGGTGCCGGGTGACGTCCTCGGCACGCTGCTGCCCGCGCTCACTCGGCTGGACGCGGTGCCGACCGACACCACCGGGCAGGGCGCGTCCTACCTGGTGCAGGGTGAGATCCCGGCCGGTCTGGTGCACGCGCTGGAGCGCCGCCTGCCCGCGCTGACCCGGGGGGAGGGCGTGCTGGAGACCGAGTTCGACTGCTATCGACCGGTGCGTGGTCCCGCCCCCGTCCGGACCCGCTGGGACAACAATCCGCTGGATCGCAAGGAGTATCTGCTGGCGGTCGCGCGCCGCGTCGGCGGTCGGTAGCGGCGATATCCATTGCGGACGCGTCGCAGCCCTCCTACTGTCGTCGGTGCACAGTCAACCGAGCAACCCGGAGGGAGTACGCCATGTCGCGACGCGTCCGCACCGACGCCCGCTGGCGCCTGCTCTCCGCCGGCACCCCTCTGCGGTTGACCGCCGATACCCGTGCCTACTGCCCATCGCGGCGCAACGAGCCGGGGTGGCGCGACTGAGCCGACGCTGACGCGTCCGCCGGCCGCCCATCCCACCGGGATCGGGCGGCCCTTTCGTATCCGCGCACCGCCGCTGGCCGCCAAATATGATCATTAACGGTCACCGCACGACAGAAGGAGACCACCATGGGATTCACCCCCCTCGCCGGTACCCGGGCACCGGTCCGGGTCTGGACCGACCCGTACGCCATCGAGCCGCAGGCCGCCAAGCAGCTGCGCAACATCGGCGCGCTGCAGTGGGTGCAGGGTGTCGCCGTCATGCCCGACGTGCACTTCGGCAAGGGCGCCACCGTCGGCTCGGTGATCGCGATGCGGCAGGCCGTTTCGCCGGCCGCGGTCGGCGTCGACATCGGCTGCGGGATGTCGGCGGTCCGTACCTCGCTGACCGCCGCCGACCTGCCGGACGACCTGGCCGGGCTGCGCTCCGCGATCGAGGCCACCATCCCGGTCGGCTTCGCCCAGCGCAAGGACTCGGTCGACACGCGTCGGATCCGGGGCCTGGAGCAGGCCGGCTGGGACGACTTCTGGGGCCGGTTCGCCGGACTGGACCGGCGGGTGGCGCAGCTGGAGACGCGGGCGCAGCGGCAGATCGGCACCCTCGGCGGGGGCAACCACTTCATCGAGGTCTGCCTGGAGCAGGGCGGCGCCGACGAGGGGCGGGTCTGGCTGATGCTGCACTCCGGGTCCCGCAACATCGGCAAGGAGCTGGCCGAGCGGCACATCGGGGTGGCCCGGGGGCTGCCGCACAACGCGGACCTTCCGGACCGGGACCTGGCCGTGTTCCTCGCCGGGACGCCGGAGATGGACGCGTACCGGCGGGATCTGTGGTGGGCGCAGGAGTACGCGCGGCGCAACCGGGCGGTCATGCTGGCCCTGCTCTGCGGCGTGGTGCGCGAGCACTTCCCGCAGGTCGGCTACGACGAGCCGATCAGCTGCCACCACAACTACGTCTCCGAGGAGAGCTACGACGGGGTGGACGTGCTGGTGACCCGCAAGGGCGCCATCCGGGCCGGCCGAGGTGACCTGGGCATCATCCCCGGGTCGATGGGCACCGGGTCGTACATCGTGCGGGGGCGGGGAAACCCGGACGCGTACTGCTCGGCGTCGCACGGGGCGGGGCGTCGGATGTCACGGGCGCAGGCCAAGCGGACGTTCAGCACTGACGACCTGGCCGCCCAGACCGCCGGGGTGGAGTGCCGCAAGGACGCCGGGGTGGTCGACGAGATCCCCGGCGCGTACAAGGACATCACCGAGGTGATGGCCCAGCAGGAGGACCTGGTCGAGGTGGTCGCGCACCTCAAGCAGGTGGTCTGCGTGAAGGGCTGACCTGCCGTGGGGGGGGGGGGGGGGGGGGCCCCCCCCCCCCCGGGGGGGGGCCACGAACACTCGGGGCAGGGGGGGGGGGGTCGCAGAGGCGCGGCCCCGCGACCCCCCGGGGGGGGGCGGGGGGGGCGGCCGGC
>NZ_JBFASO010000004.1:448088-463135 GCF_040677775.1 Micromonospora sp. NPDC053740 | reverse complement strand
CCCGAACCCCCCCCCCCCCGGTGGGCGCGCCCCCCCCCGCCGCTGCGGGGGTGGGTCCCCCCCCCCCCGGGGGGGGGGGGGGGGGGGCCGGGGGGGGGGGGGGGGGCCCCCCCCCCCCCCCCCACGGCCGCTGGTCAGAAGCCCACGAAGACTCGGCGCAGGTCGTCGATGGTCACCGAGCCGGTCACCTGCACCCCGTCGGGGGTGTGCTGGGGGCCCAGCCGTCCGGTGGCCAGCCGCAGCCACGCCTCGGCCGGGGCCACCAACTCCCCGTCGGGACGCTCCGGCGCGTCGACGATCTCGACCTTCTCGCCCAGCCGCAGCCCGAACGTCCGCTCGGGCGCGTGCAGCCGGACCAGCACTGTGGCCTCCCGGCCGGCCAGCTCCTGGGGTCGGCTGGTCCAGGCCAGCATGCCGCCGATCTGGTCGAGCAGCAGCGCCACCGCACCCGGCGTCACCGCCGCGAACCTGTTGAACGCCACCTCGGCGTCCCACTGGTGCAGGGCGAACTCGCTGAGCCGGAACCGGGCCGCGGTGGCCACGTCGACCGGCTCCGGCAGGAAGCCGAGGTCGATCCGCATCGAGGCCCGGGTGTCGGCGTCCAGCGCCTCGTACGCCTCGACCAGCCGTTCGTTGGTGGCGAGGAAGCCGGCGGCGTGCTCGGCCGGGGACATCGCGTCCCAGCGTGCCCAGACGCCACGGTTGAAGTCCCCGTCCGGACCGGGCGCGCCGGAACGGGCGGCGTCCAGCGTCGCCAGGTTGATCTCGGCGCCGCTGCCCAGGTGGCTCAGCACCTGGGAGACCTGCCACTCGCTGGCCCCCGACGGCCGGAGCAGGTCGTCCTCCTTGAGGTCCCGTACGAGCGCGGCGAGCTCCTCGTGGCCCGCCCGCAGAGCTGTGATGATCTGGTCAGCAGGGGTCGACATGGGTCTCCTCAAACGGATTTTCGACGATGGTCGGGACGTTACCGGACGTGGCCACCGGCCGGCCCGCCCCGGTGTCGGGCGCGTTCCGGCCGGCGGCCACGTCGGTCGGGCTCAGCCCATGTGCACTGTGTTGCCGGTTGGGATGTCCTCCTTGCGGACCTTCACCAGCACCAGGGTGGCCAGTCCGGCGAGCACGATCAACGCCGCGCCCCAGGCGAAGGCCACCCGGTAGCCGTGCACCAGCGCCTCGACCTGGTTGACCGGGTTCGGCGCCCGGCCGACCAGATAGGCGGCGACCGCGCTGGTGTAGAAGGTGTTCAGCAGCGCGGTGCCGAGCGAGCCACCGATCTGCTGGGTGGCGTTGAGCGTCGCGCTGGCCGCGCCGGCGTCGTGCTCCGGCACCCCGACCAGGGCGAGGCTGGACAGCGGGACGAAGGTGAAGCCCAGCCCCAGGCCCAGGACGACCTGCGCGGGCAGCAGGTGGGTGAGGAACGAGGTGTCCACGTCGATCTGGGTCAGCACCAGCATGCCCAGGGCGGCGAGCACCGAACCGGCGACCATCAGCGGCTTGGCACCCAGGCGGGGCATCAGCTGGCTGGCACCACCAGCGGCGATCAGCACACCTGCGGTGACCGGCAGGGACGCGAGACCGGCTTCGAGGGGCTTGTACTGCAACACCACCTGGAAGTAGAAGGTCAGGAAGAGGAACGCCCCGAACAGGCCGGCGCCGATCAGCGTCGAGGTGAGGAACGCCCCGCCCCGGTTGCGGTCCAGCACGATCCGCAGTGGCAGCAGCGGGTGGCTGGAGCGCAGCTCGATCACCACGAAGGCGGCGAGCAGCACCACGCCCGCGGCGATGAAACCGAGCGTCGCGGTGGCGTCCCAGCCGTCCTCGGCGGCCTTGGTGAAGCCGTAGACCAGGGAGACCAGGCCGGCGGTCACCACTATCGCACCGGGTACGTCGTAGCGGGTGTTGCCGTGTGCCCGGCTCTCCGGCACCAGCGGCAGCGCGAACGCGATGGCGATGGCGGCGACCGGGATGTTGACCAGCAGGCACCAGCGCCAGTCGGCGTACTCGGTGAGCACACCGCCGAGCAGCAGACCGACCGCCGACCCACCGCCGGCGATCGCGCCGTACACCGCGAAGGCCTTGGCCCGCTCGGTGGCCTCGGTGAACAGGACGGTGAGCAGTGCCAGCGCGGCCGGGGCGAGCAGCGCGCCGAAGGCGCCCTGCAACGCGCGGGCGGCGAAGAGCATCTCACCGGTGGTGGCCAGACCGCCCAGGGCGGAGGCGAGCGCGAAACCGGTCATGCCGACGATGAAGGTGCGCTTGCGCCCCCAGTAGTCGGCGATGCGACCGCCGAGCAGCAGCAGACCACCGAAGGCCAGCGTGTAGGCGGTGATCACCCACTGCCGGTTCGCGTCGGTGATCCCCAGGTCCGCCTGGGCCTGCGGCAGCGCGATGTTCACGATGGTGGCGTCCAGGACGACCATCAGCTGTGAGACCGCGATGACCGCCAGCGCGATCCAGCGCCGCGGGTGCGGCGCGCCTGTCGACGCCCCGGCGTTGGGCGCGCCGGGCGCGGTCGAGGTGGTTCCGGGCATGGTGAAGCCTTCCGTGTTGCGAATATCGGTGATTCAGGCCGGCGACGGACGGTCGTGCTGATAGCGGAGTACCGGGATCAGCACCTGGTCGACGACCTGGGTGAGGAACGCGTCATCGGCGGGTAGGCCGTGCGCGACGATGCGGGACATGGTGAGCGCGGGCGCCAGATCGTGGAACAGCTCCCGTTCGCCGGCCTCCGGCGGGATCTCCCCGCGGGCGGCGGCCCGGACCAGGATGGCGGTGCTTGCCACCCGCCCGGCCGGCAGCACCTGGTGACGCACCAGGCGTTCCAGCTCGGGGTTGGTCCGCATGGCGAAGGTCAACGCCTGCATGAGGTCGCAGTCGGCGGTGCAGATCGCGGCCGTGGCCCGCAGCAACTCGATCAGGTCCCCGCGGAGGGAGCCGGTGTCGGGCGGGTTGTGTACACCCACCTGCCGCTCGCGTAGGGCGGCGACGACCAGCTCGGCCTTGCCGTCCCAGCGTCGGTAGATGGTGGCCTTGCTGACGTGGGCGCGGGCGGCGACGGCGTCGATGGTCATCCGGTCGAAGCCGACCTCGCGCAGGGTGTCGATGACGACTGTGAACAGGTCATTGTCGGTGCAGCGCGGAGCCCGGGCTGCCGGCACCCCGGCACCCGCGCCCACCTGCTGACCACCCAGCATCCCGACCCCCCGCGAAACGATGTCGTACCGACCCTAGTTCGCGGTTGGCTGATCGTGCAGGGTTTCGTGAGTTGCCTCGCACTGAGTCGGCGAAACGGTCACGTTTCACGCGGTGTCAGCCCAGGTGGCAGGATCAGTACGAGTCGTGTGGTCAGGAACCCAGCGCCACTTCCACCTTCTTGCGGGTGCCCCAGCCGGTGCGCCAACAGGTGGCGATGCCGTACCAGCGGATCGCCCGGAGCACCACCAGGGCGAACACCACGGCGACGGGCGTGAGGAGCCAGGTGCCCCACTGGTAGGCCGTCGACTGGTCCGATCGTCGTACCGTCATGTAGCGGAGCGCCTGCCCGTACCCGACGATCAACGGCACAGCCACCAGCCACGGAATCGCCCGCGGATCGGGGTCGATGATCGGCGACAGGATCGCCACCGCCACGAACAACACCGTCGCGACCACGGTGGCCGCCCAGCGCAGCAGATGCAGCCACCACGCGATCGACCGCAACGACAGGTACCGGACCCGCCACCAGGTCCTGATGAAGCTGCCGCGCATCCAGCGCAGGAACATCCGGCAGAAGTGCCCGGCGTTCTCCGGCATGAGGGAGAACGCGAACGCCGAGGGCTGCTGCACGGTACGTCCCCGGACCATCGCGAAGAGGGTGAGCAGGGAGTCGTCGGAGAAGGGCACCCGCTGGCCGAAGAACGTCTCCGTCAGATACGCGCCGAGGTTGTCGCGAACCACCTCCGCGCGGTAGGCGACGATCGGGCCCGAGTTCACCCACACGCACCCGAACACCGACAGCGACGACCGGTCGGTGAGCTGCCCGGTCACCAGCCACAGGTCGGTGAACCGGGTGAGGAAGCTGCTGCGCACGTTCGCTGCCATCACCACCCCGGCCACAGACTGCACCGCCGGATCGGCGAAGGGTTTCAACAACTCCCTGAGGGCGTTCGGGTCCGAGATGGTGTCCGAGTCCACCGTCCAGTAGACGTCGGCTGCCGGGGTCGACCGCACCGCGGCCGCCTGGGCGTGCCGTTTGCCGGCATTGGGTTGGATGTGCCAGGCGGCGATGATCCCGTGTACGGGGGCGACATCGAGAAACCACCGCTTGATCGGCTGGTAGCCCTCGGTCAGCTTCGACCCGTCGTCCACCACGTAGATGGTGTCTGGTTTGCGTGTTTGGAAGATCATGGATTCGAGGCAGGCCCGCAGGGCGCCCGGATCCTCGTTGTACGCCGGCACGATGCCCACCACGTGCAGAGCGTCGAGGTGCCCCTGCATCCGGTCGGTGACCACTGCGGGCTTCTCCAGATAGGAGGTGCCGAGCTGCCAGATCAGCAGCAGGAACATGGCGGCGTACGCGAAGGTGAAGCGGTGACCACCTCCGTCGATGGCGCCGATCACGGCGAGGACGTGATGGGCGGTCCACGCCGCCGCGGCGGCCAGGACGACCGCCGCGGCGAACAGGACACGACCCTTCGTGACGCTCGCGGTCACTGTCCGACCGACTGCTTACGACGGAACGTCATCCGGATCATGATGAAGCCGACGAGGACGGCTGTCGCTCCGGTGAGGGCGATGGTGAGCGGCAGGGGGAGGGCGTAGCTGCCGATACCGGCAGCGCCGCCGATCGTGACAACGCCCATACCGGTACGGGGAAGGCTGCCACCGGACATGATGTATCTCCGCTCTTCGAGGGATGCTGAGGCTGTAACGGCCGCGACCGGTACGACGCCAATGTGGCCCGGCCGTCACACTGCTGAACTGCGAATATGACTCTGCGCAATGACGCGCTCACGTTCGCAAACAAGTTTGTCCAGGTCAATCTCGAAGGTCACGTGAACGGTCGTCCGGCCCGGTCCGAGGAACCTTCCCGCTGCCGGCGTGTCGGAGACGTCCTCCCGGCTCCACGGCACCTGGCCTGCGCTTTCACCGCGTGGCCGGGTCAGGCCCGGCAACGTCGGCGAGGATCCGCGCTGTCGGGTAGACGTCAGGGCCGCACGTCGCTGTCGACAAATGGATGACGCATCGGGTTAACACCCTCTGGGGCAGGGTGGTCAGTCGCGGGGTGCGAGGACCACCGGCACGGCCATCGTGTTGATCCGCGCGCCGTTGTCGGCGGACACCTCGTACACCTCGACAGTGCCCCTCTGTTCGCGGATCGTGCCCCAGCCGATCACCACCCGGTAGCCGCCCCGACAGCCGCTGCCGCAACTGGCGGTGCCGAAACCGGTGGCCACCGTCCGACCGCCGGCGTCCAGCACCCGGACGCTCACAGTGGCCTCGAACACGGTGGCCGTGCCGGTGACGACGAGCGGGGCGGAGACGCGCTCGCCGGGGATCGGGCCGGTGACCACGATCGGTGGCAGCAGGTCCGCGTAGTCCGCCCGGTCGACCGGGGCCGCGCCGTCGAGGCGGACCTGACGCACGCTGGGGAACTGGGTGAGCGTCCACACCACCTGCGCCTCGCGCAGCCGCCGGGTGGCCGGGTCGCCCACGGACGGCAGCCGCAGCGTCGCCACGCCGTCGGCGATGTGGGTGACAGTGACGCCGGCCGGAAGCAGGGTGATCATCCCGGTGGCAGCCTCGGCCGGGCTCGGCCCGGCGGCCAGTTCGGTGAGCGCCAGTCGGGACGTCGCGATGGTGGCCGGCCGGGTGCGCCGGGTCGGCACGAGCAGCCCGGCGCGGACGTACCACAGCTCGATGGTCACCGGGTCCGGCCGGCGCGTGCCGGTGGACACCGCCGTCGACGGACCCGACGGCCGGCTCGCGGGCGGTGACGTCGGTGCCGCGGCCCGGGTCGGGGTGGGTTCCGGACGGTCGGTGGGAGCGACGCTCGGCGGCGGCGCGGTGGGCGCCGGGCCGAGGTCACCGGAGCGGGGAGTGCCGCAGCCGCCGAGCAGGAGCGCCGCGACCAGCGCCGATGCGCCAAGCCCGACCGCGCCGCGGCCGGTCACCCCATACCGCCCGGCGAGCCGGTGGTACGCCCAACCGGCCGCGGGTGGGCGCGGTCGTCCCGGTGCGGCGGGTCACCGTGCGGGCCGGCGGGACCGTCAGCGGGCAGCTCCAGCCGGAACCGGGTGCCCTCACCCGGTTCGCTGCGCACGCTCAGCGCGCCACCGAGCAGCTCGGCGTGCTCCCGCGCGATGGCCAGCCCGAGCCCACTGCCCGGCGCGGAGCGGGACGGATCGACCTGGTGGAACCGGTCGAATACACGGGACAGATGCTCGGCCGGGATGCCCGGCCCCTCGTCGGTCACCTCGAAGACGACAAGGGGACCGGCGCGCGCCACGCCGGCCGTGATCTCGCCACCGCCGTGCTCGACCGCGTTGGCGACCAGGTTGGCCAGCACGCGCTCCAGCCGACGCCTGTCGGTCCGCGCCGCTACCGGATCACCGGTGACCCGCACCCGCGGCGACCAGCCGCGCGCCGCGACGATGCCGTGCAGCAGCCCCAACGCGTCGACCGACCCGACGTCCAGCCGCTCCCGCCCGGCATCCAACCGGGAGATCTCCATCAGGTCCTCGACCAACCGGCGCAGCCGGACCACGTCGCCGACCAGCAGCCGGGCCGCCGGCCGGGCGTCGTCGGGCAGCTGGTCGAGGTGCTCGCGCAGCAGCGACGCCGCCGCCACCAACGCGGTCACCGGGGTACGCAGCTCGTGCGCGACGTCGGCGGTGAACCGTCGCTCGCGGGCCTGTGCGGCCGACAGCGCCGCGATCTTCGACTCCAGGGCCCCGGCCATCTCGTTGAACGTCGCCGCCCAGACGCTGAACTCGTCGCGCCCGCGTACCGGCAGACGGGTGGCGAGCAGGCCCTCGGTGAGTGCTCGGGCGGCCCGGCTGGCCCGGCCCACCGGCTCCAACGTGCGGCGGGCCAGTGCGTGACCCACGGCGGCGGCGAGCAGCACCACGAGCGCCCAGCCGGCCACCAGCGCGGTGCGGAGCTGACCCAGGTCGGTGGCGACGTCGTCCTCCACGGTCAGGACGTACAGCTCGGCGGTCGAGCCGGGGATGCGCCCACCGATCACCAGCAGCCGAGGGCGCTCCTTCGGCGCGGAGCGCTGATAGCCGAGCCGCCCGTCCGCGACGGCGGCCCGCAACCGGGTGCCCAGCACCGGGGCGTACGCGGGGTGCGAGGCGCGAGTCGGGCCGTCGACGAGCAGCACGTGCCGACCGCTGGCCTCGAAGCTGGTGAGCAGTTCGGTGCTGCGCTGCTCGGTCAGCGGCAGGAACTGCCCGGCGAGAACGAGCTGGTAGCGGGCGTCGGCGGCGGCCTCGTGCAGCGACGCGTCCAACCAGGACTGCCGCAGCAGCAGCCCGGTCCCGCCGGCGAGCAGCCCGGCCGAGACGCCGGCCACCAGGACGAACGCGATCGTCAGCCGGCGCCGCAGGCGCCCGGGGAACACTGCGCGTCCGGCCATCGCCGCCCCCCGTCAGCCCGTCGACAGTTTGTAACCGGCGCCGCGCACGGTCCGGATCAGCCGTGGCTGCGCCGGGTCGTCCTCGACCTTCGCGCGTAGCCGCTGCACCGCCACGTCGACAAGTCGGGAGTCGCCGAGGAAGTCGTGGTTCCAGACCAGGTCCAGCAGCAACTCCCGGGTGAAGACCTGACCGGGCCGGCGGGCCAGCTCCAGCAGGAGGCGGAACTCGGTGGCGGTGAGCGCCACCTCCTGGCCGTGCCGGCGCACCACGAAGCCGTCCGGGTCGATCTCCAGACCGCCGACCTCGATGACTGTCGAGGGGGCCGGCAGGCTGACCCTGCGCAGCACCGAGCGAACCCGGGCCACCAGCTCGGGCAGGTCGAAGGGCTTGCGCAGATAGTCGTCCGCGCCGCACTCCAGCCCGACCACCACGTCGATGGTGTCGGTGCGCGCGGTCAGCATCAGGATCGGCACCTGGCTGCTCCGCCGGATCTCCCGGCAGACCTCCAGGCCGTCCAGGCCCGGCAGCATGAGGTCGAGCACGATGAGGTCGACCGGGTGGGCGCGGAACGCGGCCAGGGCCTGCCGCCCGTCTACCGCGGTGTCGACCCGGAAACCGGCGCGACGCAGACCGAGGGCGGTGACCTCCCGGATCGAGAAGTCGTCCTCGACCACCAACACGCGGCCCTCCATCACCCGAGGGTAGACCCGGCGCCACAGTGCGTAGCCCTGGCAGAACGGCCGACATCGGCGACCGGCTGGCCCCCTCCGGGCACCGCCCAACCGCTACGGTCAGGTGCCTTCGGCACCCCTGAACCGGCTCACACGAAAGGGCACGACGTGAAACGTCATGGCTGCGTGATTCGACTCCGCCCCGAGCAGCGGGAGACCTACCTGCGGTTGCACGCCGCCGTCTGGCCGAGCGTGGAGAAGACGCTGCGCGAGGCGAACTTCCGCAACTACACCATCTTCCTCCACGACGATCTGCTCTTCGGCTACTACGAGTACGTCGGCGACGACTACGAGGCCGACTCGCGGCTGATCGCGGCGGACCCGCAGACGCAGGAGTGGTGGAAGCTGACCGACCCGTGTCAGGAGTCGATCGCCGAGCCCGGCTCGGGGGACTGGTGGGCCCCGATGCGCGAGGTCTGGCACCTGGCCGACGAGGCCTAGGTTGACGGCGCCGATCATGGAGTTGTGGTGCCCGTTGTGGGGGCTGGCGGTCGCTTTGTCACCCACCACAACTCCATGATCGGCGGGGCGGGGCGGGTCTGACAGCTCGTTCCGACGCTGGGTGGCCGGTGATGTCTTTTACTTGACACCTAAACCTTCCGGGCGGAGCATCGACAGAAATCGATTGATGTCGTCCCGGGAGGACACTCATGCGCAAAATCGCTGACCGGAGCGCCGCGGCTCTCGCCGCCGCACTGATCACCACGCTGACCGTGACGCTGCCGGCATCGCCAGCGGCTGCTGGCGAGCCGGTCCAGAGCCCCGACAACGGCCTGGTCTTCTACTCCAGCTACCCGACCGAAGTGGTCGGCAGGCAGGCCACGCCCGATGGCATCTGCCGTCCACTTCCCGCCGAGGCGACCTGGGCGTTCCCCTGGAGCGGCGGCTTCCACAGCGTCCCCGGCTACCGGACCCCCGACTGCAGCGGCCCGGGGTACGAACTCAACAACTTCCACAGCTGGCCCGAGGGCCTCTTCCTCAGCTACCGGGCCAGCTGACGGGTCGTTCACTCACGCCACCAGCTGCGTCATCGGCCAGTGCCCGTGGTGGGCGGACCGCACTATGATGCGGGTGTCGAGATTGGATCCGAGTGGTCCGATGTGACGACGGACCGACGGCATCGCGGGAGCGACAGTGACCGACGGTGGGAGCAGGGGCGGTGCCGACCGGCGCGAGCGCGGGACGACGCCGCAGCGCACCAGCGTGGGGGTAGCTGTCGCACTCGCGCTGTTGGCGGTCCCGCTACTGCCGATCATGTGCCTGTCAGGGCTGGCGCTTGTCACGAGCATGGCTCCGTCCGAGCCGTGCCGACCCCCGTTCGTGCCGGATCCCTCGGACTGCGGACCCGAGCCGTTGGCGTTGCTCCCGACCGCGTTGCTGGCGGGCGGCTACGGCACCGCCGCCATTGTCCTGGCCCTCAGAGCTGCCCTGCCGCAGTGGGTGCGCATCGGCGCCCTGTGCGTGGCGCCGGTTGCTGCCGTCCCACTTCTCTGGGCCCTGTTCGTCTACCGCCCCTACTGATCAGGCTGGCAGCGCGGTCAGCGTGCCGTGGGCCGCCGGGCCGCCGAGCTGCGAGAATCGGTGGTCGGGCTGGTCCGCCGTGTCCCGAGATTCCGTCGTCTCGCGCCGCCGTCGAAACAGGTCCACAAAAAATTCTGGTAGTGCTGTCGATTGGGATCCGTTCAGTTCGTAGCAGTGGTGAGAGCCCGCATCGCAACGGGCCGCACACCCACTGGAGGGCACGATGACCGCCACTGCGAACACGACCCGCGCCGCCACGTCGAACGTCGGTGCGCTGATCCGGACCGGTGTCGCCGCCACTGTCGCGGCGAGCGTCGCCACCATGGCCGTCGCCGCCGTCGGGCACCTGGCCGGGGTCAGCCTTGAGCTGGGCGGTGCCCCGATCCCCGTCACGGGGTTCGGCGTGCTGACCGCCGTCTTCTCGCTGATCGGCGTGATCATCGCCGGGTTGCTGGCGCGTTTCGCCCGACGCCCCCGGCTCACGTTCGTCCGCACGACGGTGGTGCTGACGGCACTGTCAGTGGTGCCGGACGTGATCGCCGACGCCGGGATGGCCACCAAGGCGCTGCTGATGCTCACCCACCTGGTCGCTGCCGCGATCGTGATCCCCGCCGTCGCGCGCCGCCTGGCCGCCTGACCTGAGCCCAACCCACCATCGAGCTACCGGAGGATTGTCATGAAGCAGTACCTGCTGTCCGTTCACATCGTCGAGGGCGCGCCGACGCCGTCCGACGAGGAGACGCAGACCATGTTCACCGAGACCGGCCGGATCAACGACGACATGCAGGCCACGGGCGCCTGGGTCTTCGGCGGGGGACTCACCTCGCCGGACAGCGCCACTGTCGTCCGGGTCGAGAACGGCGTCACCGCCATGAGCGATGGGCCGTTCGCCGAGACGAAGGAGCACATCGCCGGGTTCTGGGTCATCAGGTGCGCGGACCTGGACGCGGCGCTGGCCTGGGCCGAGAGGTGCGCGGCGGCCTGCGGCCCGGTCGAGGTGCGTCCCTTCGACGACCTGTCCCAGGCCTGACCAGCAGCCGGTCTCCCGACATGGACCTGGCGGGCATCTACCGCGCGGAGTACGGCCGCTGCGTCGCCACCCTGGCCCGCCTCCTCGGTGACATCAACCTCGCCGAGGAGGCCGTCCAGGACGCCTTCACCACCGCGCTGCAGAAGTGGCAGACCCTGCCGCCGAATCCGGGCGCCTGGATCGTGACCACCGCACGCAACCGTGCCGTCGACAGGCTTCGCCGAGAGTCGACACGCGAGGCCCGGCACGCCCAGGCCCTGCTGCTGTATCACCAGGATGAGCCCTCGGAGGTGGGACCGGTGCCGGACGACCAGCTGCGACTCATCTTCACCTGTTGTCACCCGGCGCTGGCCCCGGAGGCACGGACGGCTCTGACCCTGCGCCTGCTGGGCGGCCTCGACGTACCGGAGATCGCCCGTGCCTACCTGGTCCAGGAGGCGACCGTCGCCCAGCGGATCGTGCGCGCCAAGAAGAAGATCCGCGACGCCGCCATCCCGTACCGGGTGCCGGCCGAACATGAGCTGCCGGACCGGTTGCCGCCCGTCCTCGCCGTGCTCTACCTGATGTTCAACGAGGGCTACGCGTCCACCGCCGGCCCGTTGATCAGAACGGACCTGTGCGCCGAGGCGGTCCGGCTCGCCCGCGAACTCGCCGCGTTGATGCCCGACGAGCCCGAGGTCCTGGGTCTTCTCGCCCTGCTGCTGCTGACCGAGGCGCGCCGTCCGGCCCGGCTCGGCCCGGCCGGCGACCTGGTGCTGCTGGCCGACCAGGACCGATCACTGTGGAACCGGCAGCTCATCGTCGAGGGGCATGACCTGGTCCGCCGATGCCTACGCCGCAACCGGCCCGGGCCGTACCAGATCCAGGCCGCGATCGGCGCTGTGCACACCGACGGCGCCGCCACCGACTGGCCGCAGGTCCTCGCCCTGTACGACCAGCTCCTCGCACTCGCGCCAACCCCTGTCGTCGCGCTCAACCGTGCGGTAGCCGTCGCCGAGGTGCACGGGCCGGCGGTGGCCCTCGCCGCGCTGGAGGGCGTCGACCTCCCGCGCTATCACCGGCTGCCCGCCACCCGGGCCGAACTGCTCGCCCGGCTCGGACGCAACGACGAGGCCCGAGCCGCCTACGACCAGGCCGCGGCACTGGCCACCAACCCGACCGAGCGGGCCTACCTGGAGACCCGTCGCGACGAACTCACCGGTGAATGGAGAGCATCATGACCGCTACCTACACAGTCGACGTCTTTTCCAGCCTCGACGGCTTCGGCACCACCAGCGGGAACTGGGGCGGCTACTGGGGAAAGCAGGGGCCCGAACTGCTCGCGCACCGCCTGTCCGTGTACAGCGCCGAGCAGCGCATGGTCTTCGGGGCCAACACGTACCGGGTGTTCGCGCAGATGCTGGCCGCGAGCAGCGAGGAGTCCGAGGTCCGCGACGCCTGGGTGACCCAGATGAGGAACCTCCCGGCGACAGTGGTGTCGGAGACGCTGGAGGGCCCCCTCGACTGGCCGGACGGGACCGTCGTGCGCGGTGACGCGGTCGACGTCGTCGCCCGGCTCAAGGAGGAGTCCGCCGTGCCCCTGCGATCGCACGGCAGCCTGTCGTTGAACCGGGCGCTGATGGCCGCCGGACTGGTCGATTTCGTCCAGGTGACGCTCTTCCCGGTGATCACCGGACAGACCGGCACCGAGCCGATCTTCCAGGGAGCGGCCGACTTCGACCTGGAGTTGATCGAGAGCCGGACCCTCGACGGCCGCACCCAGGAGCTCGTTTACCGGCCCACCCCGCACGTCTGAGTCATCACGCCGGAGAGCATGCGCCGGGTCTTCGCCCGGAAGCTGTCGATCAGCCCCGCCGCCCACCAACGCCGGTTCGCTACGGCGCTCCGCGCCCAGCCGGGTTAGGCCCACGCTTGGCCGTCCGCCTCACCGCGGCGGACGGCCAGGCGGATCGGCCGGTTCCGATCACCACTGGTGGGCGACGTCGAGCACCACCCGGCTGTGAGTGCCGGGGCCGGCGAGCACGAGCACCCGGAACGGCAGCCGCGCCCGTACGCCGACGGCGAAGGTGCTGTAGCCCTCGAAGCTGCCGCCGAACACCACGTCGCGCAGCGTCGGGTAGCGCAGCAGGTTCGCCACGTGCTCGCCTACCGCGTAGGGCACGGTGCCCAGGTGGTCGTCGTCGTACGCCGGTGCCCGCAGCGAGACCCGCAGCAGGGCGCCGCCGGCGGTGTACGGCGACAGCGCCAGCCCTTCGCCCTCGGTCCACGTCTCCCCGTAGCCGATCGCGTAACCGTCGACGGGGCCGTTGAACTCGAACACCACCCGGTCGTAGCAGTCGTGCCGGCCGGTCCGTACGTCGATCAGCGGGGCGTCGCTCAGCGCGCCGGCCGCCTTCTCCGCGCTGCCCCAGGTGATCCCGCAGTACGGCGCTCCGGTCGTGGTGCCCGCCGCGGTGCTGCTGCCGGCGCTGGCGACCAGCCCGGCGAGGACGACCGTCAACGCGGTCAGTGCGCTCCTGATCCTCATGGTTCCTTCTCCGTCCGGTTCCGGGGTCACGTCACGGCGGCGCCGCCGGTGACCCTCTGCCGCCACCGTCGTCCTGTCCCGGCACAGGAGCTTCGCCGCGACGTAACCGCCGAGTAACAGCAGGCGGCCGGACCGTCAGATCGGGGACAGACGGACATCGACGAGTGTCGTAGCCTCCATTTCGCACGCGGTCCCCGGCATGTGGCCACCGTCGGGAGTTGCGCTCCGGATGCATCCGGGGTGACACGTGCGTTCAGCCACTGACGTCTGCCGTGGTGCGGGCAGTTCGCCCTCGACCATCCGACGTTCCGACGTCTCATCGATGACAAACGGGGAGGAAGGCTGTGCGTGAGGAATCAGGCGGGCGAAAGCTCGCGACAGTACTGGTGATGACTGGTGTTCTCACCGTTCCGGGTGGAGTCCCGGCCCAGGCGGCTGCGGCGGAGGCTCCGGTGTGTCCGACGCCGGCCACCCTGCTGGCCGGTCTGCGGGCCGACGCACTCACCGACGAGGCGGCCGGCAACCCGGCCGTGCTGGAGAGCGTGAGCTGTGCCCTGCCCTGGGCCACCGCTGTCGTTCCGGCGGAGGGCGAGTACGACGCGTCGTTCGTACTGTTCCGCTACGAGGATGTGGCGCAGCAGTGGAAGCCGCTCAACGTCGGCTCGGGCGGGGTCTGCGACGAGTCGGTGCCGACCGAGATCGTGGCCCAGCTCGACGGGTGCCAACTGAACGACCCCGGCGACGAACTGCCCGACGACGATCCGGTCGACGAGACCGAGGATCCCTCGCAGGGCTCCGACGGTGGCACGATGTCCGCGTTGGCCTCCTCGATCGGCGGGCCGATCACCCGAGCCGAGGTCATGCAGCGCGCCCAGGGCTGGGTGGACCATCAGCCCGGCCCGTACAGCCAGCGGGCGTTCTCCTGGGACCCCACGCACACCCGCAAGTACCGGCGTGACTGCTCCGGCTACGTGGGCATGGCCTGGCACCTGAATGCCGACCCCAGCACCCGGACCCTGCACCAGTTCTCCACCCAGATCGGCAAGGCGGAGCTCCAGCCCGGCGACATCCTCAACCTCGCCGCGAAGCACGTCGTCCTCTTCAAGAGCTGGAAGACCGACCGTCGGCACTTCACCTACTACACCTTCGGGTCGACACCGGTGAAGATCCGAACGGCGGCGATCGACGCCGGGACCATCGACAGCCACCGGGCCACCAGTTACGTGGCGCGGCGGTACACGAAGATCGCGAAGCCCACCACGCCGCCGTCCCCGCCGAAGCCGGCCGGTCGCGCCGCCCCGACAGTCGCGTACGACCAGGGTGACGGCACGATGCGGATGTACCGCTGGCTGTCCGACGGTGACTCGTTCAACCGCACCAGCGACTACGACTCCGGAGCCTTCCGGCTCAGCGCCGTGGGCGACCGGATGGCCTCCGGTGACGTGGACGGTGACGGCAGGGACGACATCGTGATGGCCTACCAGCACGGCGACGGCACGTTCTCGTACTACGTGTGGCGCAACGGCAACTCGGCTGCCCGTGTCTGGTACGACAGCGGGCCGTTCAACCTCGGCCAGGTTGGCGGGCGCCTGGTGCTCGGTGACTTCAACGGTGACCGT